>JBCDBW010000101.1:0-16001 GCA_039182965.1 Verrucomicrobiota bacterium | reverse complement strand
GGTGGCGTTGGGGATTCCGGAGCGAGGAACTTCGACCGGATATGGAGAAAGCATGGCGCCAGATGGTGCGCTGGTTGACAACTGACGCCCCGCATCCGCCCCTGCCTGTTCCACAGTCATTTCCACTAACGAGGGTACATCCGCCATCAACCAGCGCACCATCTGGCGCCATGCTTTCTCCATATCCGGTCGAAGTTCCTCGCTCCGGAATCCCCAACGCCACCAATCCCCAACGGTCACCGCTAGCACCCTACCCTCGCCATAGCGCTGCCCCACCACCGCCGGGATCATCGCCCCGTCTCCCGCCGATACCGCCGTTGCCAAAAGGCTCGCCCCCGGCTTGATCGCGCGCACACGGTTCAACGCGCGAAAGGCCGGCATTCCCTCCAAACGCTCCCGCTCTCCCACTTCCTCATCTCGCAACCGCAACCACGGTTCCAACCAGCCCTCGCGCGTCAGTTCAAAACGCATGTCTTCATCAGCACCCCCGGACATCGCCACTCGATCAAGGTAGACCGGCAACAAAGGGGCCAGCGGAGTGTTGTCATACCCTCCCATCTGATAGCTCTCTTGCCCTCCTAGCATCAACAATCCACCTCCCCTTCGCGATACGAAGTCTGACAACAACTCCAGCTGCCCATGCGTGAAAAACGAGGCTTCCAAATCATCGATGACAATCACATCAAACTGCGAAAATAAATCCTCCGCCGTGGAAGGAAATCCATCCTCCAACTCCGCCCCATCTTTCGTATCCAATCGCACCAATACCGGCTTGTCATAACTCGTGTCCTCTTCCGGATCATCCCGCCCAAACCCTCGAAACAAGGGATTGCTCGACTCACCCGATCGCCCACGCCACTCAAATTTTGGCTCCCGCTTCGCCACCCGCACCAACGCTGTCAGTTCCACTTCGTCATCCGCCGCCAAGGCTCGTCGAAAAAATTTATACTCCCAGTTTGGCCGGCCACTCACATACAACACTCGATACGGCCCCTCCCCGCGATCCACCATCAATAGGCGCCGGTTGTTCTCCAATGTCGCTTCCTCTTCTCCGTTTCCCCTTTCGCCCTTACTTTTGCCTGCCATCTTCCCTTCTCCCTCCTCATCCCCCTTCAAACCCAGGACAGCCTCGTAAAACAACACCCCCCGTTTCACCGGCCGCAACCGCATCCGAAACCGATGACGATCCTCTTCTCCTTCCACCACATACTCCTGAACCTCCACTACTTCAGACGACTCATCAAACAATCGTAACTCCACCGTCTCGCCTTCATATCCCCGGCACATGACATCCACATCCACCGTCACCGGTGCATCTTCGAACACAGTTTCACTAACATACACATCTACAATCCCCAGATCTCGCGGCGGCGCTCCCTCGCCAATCAACACCGGATACACCGGCGGAGCATTCTCAAAAAACACCTCATCCCAATCCGACGCCGACTCCACATCCGTCGCGTTGCCATCACTCAGCAAGATCACTCCCGCCACCGGCCGGTTCGCATAACGCTCCTTCAATAAGCTCATCGTCCGTCCCAAATCCGATACCGGCCGGTCAAATTCCAAATCCCCAAAATCCGAGACCCCCTCAAGACGCTGCCCGAATACATACCGACGCACCTGATACTCCCCCTCCAGCACCTCCTGCCAATCACCCGCTTCACGCTCCAGAATCGATTGTAGCATCTCGGCTCGCGTCTCTTCCCCTGATCCTTCATCCGCGATCGTCATCCCGCGACTGCCGTCCGCCATCACTAAAACCAAATTTTCACCGGTCGCCGCACGCTCCTCTCGCCACTGCAAATCCATCAGGCACAAACACAACATCAAGACGCCCCCCACCTTCAGACCGCCCGCCAATATCTTCGCGCCCGTGGGCATCCCCGATGCCGCCCGATACCGTCGCCACATCAAAAATACGACGAGACCAATGATCCCCACACAGGGCCACAACCACTCAGGCGATCCTAGCGTTACCGATCCCATCAGCAAATGAAGCCCACCCATTCGCCACCCATCCCTCTCCCCTCGGTGAGGATCAGGATGACGGTAGGATTCCCCGTTCCAGTGTTTCCATCTACACCCATAAATTCCTTCTCAACATATCACTCCTCCCACACTTACTCCCCACTGCCCAAACGCTCATAATACCCCCGCACCAATTCCCGATACCGCACCGGCACCGGATCCCGATCCAAAGGCACAAGGTTTCCTTCCCCATCCTGCTTCGCCAATTCCTCAAACACCCGGTCCCGCAATTCCACTAGTGGCCCTGCCACCTGCCGCTGCACCAACTCCTGGTTCGGCGGCGCGTCGTTTCGCGTAAAGTCGCGGCGCATTTCACGCGCCCCATCCAATGCCTGCGCAGCCAATCGCCGCATTTCTTCATCTTCCAACATCTCTTCCACATCACGCAACCGATCCGACCAATCACGATATCCCTCCCCGGTGATCGGCCGCCGATCTTCCTCCGCCGCCACCCCGCCTTGCTCAAAAAATAACGGTGCCCGTATCCCACCATATCCTCCGTCCCGATCATCCCCGCCCCCACGAGTGGCCGACCCCCCACCCGCCCGCTCACCACGCCGCCCATCACCGCCAGCCAGCTGCCCACGTGCCCCCGCCTGTTCCTCGCGCGGTTCTCCCTCCCGCTCAGAACCCTCCTCTTGCCCTTGCCCCCCTTGGCCTTGACCCATCGCTTGCTGTCCCTCCGACGATTCCTGCCCTTCTCCAGAACCCTGCCCTTGTCCCTCCTGGCCACGCTGGGTCTCAGCAGACGCCTGCTCTCTTGGCTCGCCTGACCCCCGACCCGCTCCTTCCTCACCCGCTTGCCCTCCCTGCCCCCCCTGCCCCCCCTGCCCTCGCTCTCCTTGCTGCCCTTCAGCAGAGGCCTGACCCTGACCGCGCTCATCACGCCCCGGCTCATTGCCCCGCCCTTCACCATTCTCATCCCCTTGCCCACCCTGCGCCGTTCGCGATTCGTCACCTTCACCTTCACCACCCCCCTCCTCCTCACCTTGCGCCCGATCCTGTGCTCGACCCTCTCCATTCTGACCCTCCTCCCCACGCGCCATCTCGCCATCCGCGATTCCCTCTTCCCCTCTTTGACCCTCGCCACGAGCATCAGCGCCCTCACCCTGGCTCCCGTCATCACTCGCCATTTCCCCTCCCCTAGCCGCGCTTTCCCCATTCTCCCCTCTCCCTTCACCATCCTGTTCTTCCTCCAATTCCTCCAACAAGCGATCCAACTCAGCCCGCGCCATCCGTAATGCCTCCCGCTCATCCCCCAATACCCGCGCGGCCGCCTTATCAATCCCTTCCCGTAACTCTTCAATCCCTCGCGACGCTTCTTCCTCTGCCTTCCGCGCCTGCGCCCCTTGCCCACGGCGTAAAAGCTCCCCCGCATCTTCCAAGGCCTCTTCCACCTGATGCATTTCGGCCTCCCGCACACCTTCATACAGCTTCTCCGATACCAACGGCTCCGATTCCTCCGCCGCCTCACTCACGTCCCGCATCCGCTCCATCAAATCCGATACCGCTTCCGCCTGCTCGCCAATCCGCTCCGATTGCTGCCGATTCTCCAGCGCCTGTTCCAGTTCCTTCGACATATCCCGCTCATCCAACGTCTCCACGCCCGCAAGGTGCTCCCGAATCGCATCTTCCCGTTCCTCAATCTCCCGCATCTCCCTCTTCAATTCACGCATGTCCTGGGCAAATTGATTCGAGGTCCGCTCCCGAAATTCATCCCGTAGTTCCTCCAACTCTTCCTGCACCCGCGACGTCGAGTTCGCCGCTTTGTCCAGTTCTCCCGCCGCCAATTCCTCCGACGCTTGACGCGCTTCTTCGCGCGACTCCTCCAGTTGCTCCTGCTCCGCCATCATTCTCGACTCGTTTTCCTCCGAATCCATCCGCTCCCTCAGTTCGTCCATGTCCCGAACCAGTTCCTCCTGCTCTTCTTGCAGCCGCTTCAGCTGACGCTTCAGTTCTTCCCGCTCTTCTTCCGTCTCCGCCTCAGCCAATGCGTTCTGTAATTCCTCAATCCGCTCCTTCAACTCCGCCTGGCGCCGCGCCAACTCACTCAACCGATTCAAGACCTGCAAGTTCTCACGCTGCTCCGCATCCTGCTCTTCGGTCGCCAGCTTCTCTTCCTCATAACGCTGCTCCTCCTGCGTCAATTCCAGATTTCGCATCTGCCGCTGCTGGGCTTGACTGCCACTCGCCTGTTGCCCCCGCTGAGCCCGCGTAACCGTCATCTCCCGCTGCCGCGCCTTCAATAGTTCCGCATAAGCGTCCTTCTCCGGCGGCATCGCTTCTTCCAAGGAAGGACGCACACCCTCGCCGTCCGCAGCAACCGCCACTTCCAACTGCCCCGCCGCCCGCCGCATCGCTGCCGCCGCACTCACAAACGCGTCCCGTAAGGCCGCATCTTCCGTGTTCTCCGCCGCTTCTCCCGCCATCCCCGCCAATACTTCCTGCGATTCCCGAACCACTTCCCGATCCGCACGCTTCGCCTTCTCCCCCTCACGCATCAGGTTCCACGTCGCCGAAATAACTTCCCGCTGCTTCTCAAGCAATTCCCCCGATTGCCCACCCCCTTGCTGTTGCTGCTGCCCCTGGCCCGCCTGCGCTTCCTGCTCCCGAAAGGTGCTCTCAAACGGCCGCACATCCGCAAAATACATGTCTCCCGGCACCCGACGCACTTCCCCACCCGGTCCCACATCCTCCGCCCACACATAATACATCACCGCGTCATCGGGACGCGCTCCTAACGCTTCCAAATCAATCATCGCCCCCACCCGCGCCTTTCCGTTCTTGTCCTCACCCAACGCCTCCAAGGCCACTTCATGCTCCTCGCCATTCACGGCATAGACCGCCCCATACCCCTTCACCCCCATGTCATCCCACAGCTTGGCCTCGATCCCCATCTCTTCAACCGCCGATGGCGACGCATCACGCCCGGGAAAAACCATCGCCACCTGCACCGGTTGATTCTTCTTCACGCGAATCGTGAACTTCGGCGCCCGCTTATTCGTCCGCTCGTCCTCATCCACCAGCTGTAACCGAAATTGCTCGCTCTCCTGGGGAACAAAACTCACGTCGTAAGTGCGCTCCTTTCCAGCCACCGGTTCCAAAGGCCACGCCCACCCTTCTTCGTCCTCCAGACGCGCTTCCCGCACCTCCTTGTTCAAAGTAATTTCCACCGTGATCGCAGAACCCTCCAACGCACTCACCGTTCGCGTGTCTTCCACCACCTTCCGCTCCAATCCCATCCCCGCCGGCGGCTCGATCACCGCATCCGCCCGCTCCAGTTTCGGATGCACAAAGGTCTCGATCTCAAATGTCTCTGTCTCCTCCCCGTCATAAACCACATAGTAGGTCGCATCCTCCGAAACATCCGGAATCACGCCGCCAAACACCGGGTCTTCCAGATTCTTCGCCATCGGATAACGCATCTCTTCCCCACCCTCGAACTGCAGCACAATGTCCGCTTGCGTGGGTAAATCCTTCCCATACCGCGCCTGCACGACAAGCCGTGTCCCAACCTCAACTTCCACGTCGCCAGGATCGACTCGCACTTCAAAATCCTTGTCCGCACTCAATATTCCGCCCCTCACATCCTCCGCCAACCCGCGCACCCCTCCGTCCCGCGATACCCAGATCAACGAGCCAAACACGACGGTAAACAATACTAACACCACCACCTGCAAGCGCTCCGCACGCTGCACTCGTGGCACCGACACGTTCCGCAGCCAATCCCGCTTGACCGCTTCGTCCACCGCTTCCGCAATCACCCGCTCCTGCAGGTAATGATAGCGTCCATCTTCCCCTGGCTCCTGCTCCACCGCCGTCAAAAGCAATTGCTTCAAATCAGGGTTCGCCTCCTCCAGATCACGCGCCACTTCTTCCACACGCGATACCCGCTGCTTCGCAAGCCAATTCAAAAAGAATCCGCCCCCCAACATCGCCGTGGAAATCACCAGCAACCAACCCCGCGAAAACTCCACCCCCTGTGTCCATCCATACAAGAACAACCCCGCCGCCACCGCACCAAAAACCAACATGAAGTTCAGCCACCGAGAGCGACGCAATCGCACGTCCATCTCCGCTATCGGCTTAAGGCGCTCTGTCAACAACGATCGACTCATGGCTTCTCTCTATTTCTCTTGGTAACACCCATTAAACCGCCTCCGCCGATGTTGGTTCTCTCGACGCCCGTCCCGCCCAAAATGTCTCCAACAACACCACAACCAAGGCCCCAATCGCCAGCCAGCGCCAACCCCTTTGCCGTCGCTCCCGATCCTCGCGAAGCAATTCCTGACGCCGCTCCTCCCCCGCCACCGCATGCGCCGCCGCGACAGTCTCCTCCGCCACCGAACTCACACCGTCCGCCCCCGCCAATCGCACCCCGTTCGCCGCAAAAACCGCCGGATCCATCGGACCCGTGCGACTCTCCGCAGGCGCCACATTCACCGCGTATCGTCTCTCTTCATCCCCATCACCACTCTCCACCCGATAGACTCCCGGCTCATCCGTCTCCACGTAATAAGCCGCCTCCGCCCCCACGGTGACACTCTCTCCATCCGGTCGCCACACCACGTCCCCCCCAGCTACCGGAATGGCATCTCCGACTAACAGTTGCCCCCCAATTCGCCCGCTCGTCCGCTCACCACCCTCCAACATCCCATATACCAAGGGAACAAATTTCGTCGACAACGCCAGCTGGCTGTCCACCGGTTCCCATCCCGAAGCAAATACAATCAAACGCCCCTCGCCCACCGGAACCGATAGCCACGCCGGATCACCCGAATCAAAACGCGCCAGCACCTGCGTCCCCTCCGGCCACTCGCTCCCCTCCGCCAAACGGCGGTAACGCCAAAAACGCACTTTCGAAAAATTGCGAACACGCTGATCGTCAAACACCGCCAACAACGCATCCTCAAAATCGATGCCCTCCAGTAGAACATAGTCCTTCTCGACCAACGCGTCCTCAACCACGGGCGCCGTCGCCATCCCCGCCAATCGCCCCAGCAATGCCCCCTGCTCCGCACCCCGCAGCAACATCAAGGCTTCTCCCCCTCCCTCCAAATACGCCTTCACCATCGCAGCCTCTTCATCCCCCAGCCCCGAGCCCACCACCACAAAATCCACGCTCCCCGCCAATCGCCCCCCCGGAGGCACATCCTGCCCCACCCAAGGCTCATGCAAACGCGTCGCCTGCACCGCACGCGATAGATAAAACAAAGGCCCCGCCGCATCGTTCCCGTCCACTTCTTTTTCCTCCATCCACAAAATCCGCAAAGGCCGTTTCATCGTACGTGAAACAAAATACCGATTGTCGAAGTCCTGCCCATCCCCCGCCAACACCAACGCCGTCGCGCCCGCCTCTCCGCTATCTTCCAACATCACGGTCCGACGCCGCCCCGGCATCACGCTTATCTCCTCCCCCGCTCCGCCTTCCCAACCCACCTCGAATGTCTCAGCGCCCGATTCCGCCGCATTCGAAACCCGCACCCGCATGCCTTCCTCACTGTCCACCGCCGCCGTCTCGCTGCTCTCCTCTTCCACCGCTAATACCCGCTCCGCTACCAAAAGCTGAAGCCACGCGTTGTCCGCCGACTTCGCATCCACCCCCTCCAATTCCAAAACCACGTCTTCCGGCCAATTCACCAATTCCAACCCCGCAAAATCCATGCCCGCCTGCAAGTCACTTACCAAAATAACCGCGGCCGATTCCGGCGTCACTTCCCCCGTCGCCTGCGCCTCTTCCACCAGCTCCACTGCCAACGCCAGCGCTGGTCCGGCAGCGCTCGAACCCCAACCCGCTTCCTTCTCCGCCAACCGCTCCCCAATTGCATCCTCCCGCCCCGTCGCATCCAGCTGCGCCCACTCATCAAAACCCATCACCGTCTCCGCCGACCCGTCAAAAACCACCACCGCCCCACGCTCCACATTCGAACGCTCCGCCACCACACTCTTGGTCCGCTCCACGGCCCGCTCCCACAAATCCTCGCGCTGCATCGACCCGCTCTTATCCAACAAAACCACGACCCATTCCCCCTTCCCCGCACCCGCTAGAATTCCTTCCCCCCTGAAAAACGGACGCGCGAACAAAAATGCAAGCAGCAAAATCAAGGCGCATCGCAACAACAACAATAATAGCTGATCCAGCTTCCGCCGACGCTTCAACGGCGCCGGTGTCGCCCGCAAAAACATGAGCGAACTGAACTCGGTCCGCTCCTTTGGCGGCCGCCGACGGAGATGCAGCAGGATCGGTATCGCCACCACCGCCGCCCCCAACAAATACAATGGAAAAAGAAAACTCATGCCACATTTACCCTCCGCCGATGACTGCCCGTCTGTCGTTCACGCGTCCGCCCGCTCAGAAACTCAAACAATACCATCTCCAGCGGTGAATCCGTCCGCACGAACACATGCTCCACCCCCTGCGCGCGACACTCCCGCTTCACCGATTCCAAGTGCGCTTCCATCCGCTCGCAATAACCCTCCCGCATCACCGCAGGATCAATAAACAACTCTTCGCCACTCTCCAAATCGCGAAAATGCGTCGCCTTCTCAAAATCAAAATCAATCTCCGCCTTGTCCAACACCTGCATCAACACCACCTCATGCCCGCCCCCTCGTAGATACCCCAAGGCCCGCCCCACCGTCTCCGGATCCGTCAACCCGTCCGATAGCAACACCACCAACCCACGCTTCTCCAACAGCTCCGCCACCCGCTGCAAAGGACCCTCCACCTCCGTGCTGTGCCCCTCTGGCACCCGGTCCAATAAATGCGTCAGCCGCTGCAAATGCCCCGGCCGATTCCGCGCCGGAACATACTCGACCACATCCGTGTCAAACGTCGCCAACCCCACAGCATCCCCTTGCGTAAACAAAAAACGCCCTAGCGTCGCCCCTAAAGTCGCAGCATACTCCGCCTTGCTGTATCCCGACGACCCAAATCCCATTGACCGACTCTGATCCAATACCAAGTGGCACCTCAAGTTGGTCTCATCCTCAAATCGCTTGATGTAAAGCCGGTCACTCCGCGCAAACAGCTTCCAATCCAGGTAGCGCGGGTCATCACCCCGCGTATAAGGCCGATACTCCGTGAACTCCACGGAAAACCCATGATAAGGACTCCGATGCAAGCCGTGCCAAAATCCTTCCACCACGACCTTCGCACGTAACTCCATCGACCCAATCCGCATCAAAGCCCCCGGATCAATCAAGCTACCCTGTTTCGCATGTTTCATTCGCCAATGGTGCGCCAACACCCCTCCATATCCCCTCTCCTTTGGAGGAGAGGGCTAGGGTGAGGTGGAAAACCGCTCCCGAACTCTTTCAAGCTTTCCCCTCCAACAATTGATCCACCACTTTCTCGACCGTTACCCCCTCCGCTTCCGCCCGGTAATTCACGAGAATCCGATGCCGCAACACCGCGTGCGCCAGCGCGTCAATGTCTTCCTTCTGCACATACGCCCGCCCATCCAACAACGCCCGCGCCTTCCCCCCCAAGACCAAATTCTGACCCGCCCGTAAACCCGCCCCCCAGTTCACCCACTCGTTCACAAAATCCGGCGTCCCCGGCTGACCCGGACGCGAAGCCGCCGCCAACCTCACCGCATGCCGCACGACATCCTCCGATACCGGAACTTTCCTCACCACGTTCTGGAAACGAACCAAATCTTCTCCCGTGAACAATTTCTGAACGTCCGCTCCCGATACCGCCGTGGTCTGCGCCACCACCTTCACCTCATCATCCTCATCCAGATAATCAATTACGATGTTGAACATGAATCGGTCCAACTGCGCCTCCGGCAACGGATAGGTCCCCTCCATCTCAATCGGATTCTGCGTCGCCAAAACAAAAAACGGTTCCTCCAATTCCATCCGCTCACCAGAAACCGTCACCTGGTGCTCCTGCATCGCCTCCAATAAAGCCGCCTGCGTCTTCGGCGGAGTCCGGTTGATCTCATCCGCCAAAATCATGTTCGCAAACACCGGCCCTTTCGCGAACACCATCTCCCGTCCCCCACCCTCCACTTCTTCCAAAATCTCCGTCCCCGTAATGTCCGTCGGCATCAGGTCCGGCGTGAACTGAATCCGCTGAAAACTCAAATCGAACACATCCGCCAGGGTCTTCACCAACAGGGTCTTCGCTAAGCCAGGCGCCCCCGTCACCAAAGCATGTCCGCCGCAAAATAGAGTCAGCAACATTTCTTCCACCACATCCTCCTGCCCCACGATCACCTTGCGTAACTCCTCCCCAATCTTCGCCCGCGCTTCCCCCAACTGCACCACCAACTCCCGCTCCACCTCAAACTCAGTCTTCTCACTAGGCATCTCACTCATATCGAAAAACCATTCACTAATAACTAAGAACTCATGCCCAAGAACTCACTCAGTGGGTAAGCGCGTAGAACACGATGTTAATCCCCATCGGAAAACTCAACGGTTCCGAAAAGGTCTTGAAGTAATATTCGTTCTCCCCCTCCCGCTCCCAGCCATCCCCCAAATCAGTGTTGTGACAGATGATCATCATCATCCGGTTCTTGTCGTCAAACACCCCCTGATAGGAGACGTCGCGACCACTGTCCCCTTCACGAAACTCATAGGTATACCCCGACATCGCCGCGTTAATCGCCGGCACCTGCGGTTTCTCCTTCAAATCAAACACGAAGTGAAAAATTGGATGCTCGATCGGTAGTTCCCGGGGCTCGCGCTCCGGAAAAATCTTCTTCAAGGCTTGGTAAAATCGGTCGTATTCGTAGTCGCCCCAAAAATCGTCCACCATAATGAAACCCCCGTTCATCATGTAATGACGCAAGATCTGGGCCTCCTCATCATTTAAGTGGATGTCCCCCGGCTCGATCATATACACCCACGGATACTCCGCTAGTTCCTCGGCATCGATGTCCACGATCTTCCCGTCCGGATCCACTTCCAGCGACGTCAGTTCCTGTAACCGATACGAAAAATTCAAATCGCTGTCCGGATAATCCGTGTCCCAACTCCCGCCTCGTCGCCGATACCCCCCGTCTCGATACCGCAACCGCGCAAAGGTAAACACATCCGTCGGCATCTCCGGACTCGCTTCCCAATCCGGAAATTCAATCCCGCGCCGCTCAAACACCGCCCGCGGATTATCCTCATCAATGTAACCTCGCCGAAACCACTGCCCCATCGCCACCCCCCCTCCCACGACCAGCACAATCAACCCAATCCAAAATACCCTATTCGCCTTCTTCATCATTTAAATATCCCCCTCTCCCACAACCCGGCAGGGCGTGGCCTCCAGACCGGTCTGGCGCTTCAGGCGCCTCCCCTTCCCCATACTCCCAAACTCATCCCTCTCCACTTTCATACTCATACTCACGGCCTCTAGTTCGCCGCCTTCTCCTCCTTCCCACCGTCACTCTTATCCGGCCCCGGCGGCATCAGCTCCGGCGCAGCCATCAACTCCGAGGTCTCCCGCTCCGCTTCCTTCAGTTCCATCAAAAAGGCCAGCGCCTCCCGATGCCGCGGCGCTTCCGCCAAGCCATCCAATACATAACGCTTCGCCAAATCCAAATCCTCCGCCCGATGTAGCTTCGCCAGCCGATAGTTCACTTCTCCAGGACTCGCCGGCCCCAATTTCAACGCCTTCTCAAACGCCGCGATCGCACCTTCCGTCTCCCCCTTCGCCTCATGCGCGCATGCCAAACAAAAATGAGTCCGGTTCAGAAACGGGTTCACCGCCAACTGCCGCCGCGCATTCGTTTCCGCCAGGTCCCAGTCCTCCGCCATCAAACCCTTCTCCATCAACCGCAAATACGCCGGCGTCGCTTCCGCCGATAAAGCACTCACTGCTTCCAACACCGCCCGCTCTTCATCCGCCGCTCCCATCTCCCGATACGCCTTCGCCAAATAAAAGTAAGCACTGTCACCGCCGGTGTCTCCCGGATACAAATCCCGCAGCCGACCCGCCGCCACCACAACACCCTCCCAATCCTCTGCCTCTGTTAAATGCTGCACATGCCACTTCAAGCCGCCGAAATGCGTCGGCTCCTTCGCCACAAACGCCGCCACCGCCCCCGCATCCAAAACATCAAACCCTTCCGGCAGCTTCGACCAATCCACCCCAGGCGCCAAGGCCGCCGCCTGCGCCTTCGCATACTTCTCAAACTCGCGATCTAACTTCGCCACCGGCCCCATGTGCTTCGCAAAAGCCTTCTCCAGAAAAACCCCCTCCCCCAAGTCCCGCAACAACCGCCGCATTTTCTCCATCCCATACTCCTCAACCAAATACGCCACCGCCATCGCCGATTCAAAATACGCAAACATCAATTCCTCGCCGTCCTGCGGATTCAAAAACATGTCCCCAATCTCCGATAACGGCCGCAACCGATCCTCCTCCAAAATCATCATCCGGTAACGCGGCGTCATCTTCTGACCCCAGGCATCGTCCCGCTCCAGCTCCTCATACACCGAAATCCCCTCACTCAACCAGCGTGGCATCTTGTTCTTCGTCAATCCTAACGTGACAACATGAGCAAACTCATGCCAGAGCGTCGCTTCCCAGTTATTCCGACCCGTGGTGATACTCCCCGGACTGTTCATCGTGATCACCGACCCAAAACACACCCCCAATAAACCGCTCCCCCCCGGCACCCCCAAGGTCCGCACCGCAAAATCCTGCTGCTCCGGAAAAAACTCCACCAAGGTCTTCTCCTCCATCTCCAAACCATACTTCTCACAAAGCACTTCCTTCGCCTCGGATAGCAATTCCAAAGCCCGATCCCCGTAAATCGCCGCCTCCTCCTCCGTCATCCGAATGATAAAATCGTCGTTCTCCAGGGTCGCATACGTCGCCAGTTCATCGCGCAAGGTCGCCAAGTTGAACGCCACCACATTGTAAGGATCCGCCTCATGCACTTCGTCGACTAAGACCCACGCCTCTTCCTCACGCCCCAAGCGCAACAAGTCCTGTGCCAATTGGATCTTCGCCGGTAAAAAATCAGGGTTCATCTCCAGCGCCAAAAGCTGCCGCGTTTCCCCTTCCTTGAAACGTCGCATACGCGACAAGCTCTTCCCGATCTCATGGTCCACCATCGGATTGCCTTCCCAGCGCGACAACGCCCGCTCTCGCGCCGCATCCCCCGCCTTCAGGTCCTCATGTAGATACTCAACCGCCGCCTCATGCGTCCACGCCTCGACGTTCCCATCGTCCACTTTTCGCGCCGCCTTTAAAACATCCAACGCTGGACGAAATTGTTCCGCGTCAATCAGATGCTTGGCCTGCCACACCATTGCCCCCACATGACGAGGATTGATCTCCAATGCCTTCGCGATTGTCTCCCCAAACTTCTCCCGGTCACTCGCATAAAACGCCGCCGCCAATCCCGTCAACAAATCCGGATCCCCCGGATACCGTTTTATTCCGGCCCGAAATTGCTTCGCTGCCTGCGCGAAATCCCGTTTCGCCAAGGCCAGCTCGCCTGCCGCAAGATAAGGCGACCCATATCGCATGTCCTCATCCTCTTGTGCCTCCTCAAAATAATGCTGCAAGATCTTTTGCGGATCCGCTCCCAATAACTCCGCCGCCGTGCCTAACGCAACAAGGTCATCGCCCGTTAAGCTTTTTCGCTCTCGCTCCATCGCCAAAGCATTCACCCGGTCCAGCAACGTCAAAACGTCATCCATCTCCCCCAACGCACGCAAAATCCGCACCTCCGCCATCAGCAACGGCAAACTCTCGCCCTCCCCATCCGCCTTGCGTGACTCAATAAAGGCACGCGCCCGCTCCAGTTCCCCACTCGCCTCATGCGAACGAATCAACAAATCCCGATACAAAAATCCCGGCACCTCGCCCTCCACAGCCGCCTCACACAAATCCACGCACTCGGCATACTCACCCGACCAATAAAACTCCCGCACCCGATCCACCAACTCCGTCTCCACCGCCTCGCGATAAGTCATCTTCCGCGCCTGCCCCTGACCCTCACTTAAAATCCCGCCCAACACGACCAGCCCCAAACCGAGTATCCCGGCTCCCAGAGACAAACCGCTGAAAGGGAATCGCATCATAAAGACGTTCTGCTTCGAGACCCTAAGCACGCTCCCTCACCCAGTAAAGTCCCCTTTCCCAACCCAGTTCTCGTTGCCGTTCGCCCAAACACCCCACGTCCGCCCATCACATCAAACCACCTCTCCGTCATACTCATCATCATACTCATACTCTTACTCACCTCCCCCCCCAACAAAACGCTCGCAGTCCCCAAAACCATTCACCTCTTTCCCTCGACCTATTCTCAAGACCAGCGACACTCTAGTAGAACCCATGAAGCACCAAACAGTTACGCGCCTCCCTCTCATCTGTATCTCAATAATCCTCTTCACCTCCGCGCCGATGTTTACCCTTCGTAGCCTTGGCGAAGATGGGCGTGAGACTCTCTCCACCGAGTCACCAAACGTAATCCTCCTCCTCGCCGACGACATGGGCATGAACGGCCCCGCCGTCTACGGCTCCGACCTCCATGAAACCCCCAATATCGATCGCCTCGCCGCCGAAGGTGTCCGCTTCACGAACGGATACGCCGCCTGCACGGTCTGCTCCCCCACCCGCGCCGCCGCCATGACCGGCATGTATCCCGCCCGCACCCGCGTCACCAATTGGATCACGGGCACCAAGATGCCCTATGCCCAACTCTCCCCACCCGACTGGACCCTCCAACTCGAACACCATCACACCACCATCGCCGAAGCCCTGAAAGCCGCCGGATACCAAACCGCCCACGTCGGCAAATGGCACCTCGGCGACGAACCCTTCTACCCCGAACACCAGGGCTTTGATGTCAATATCGGCGGCAATTCCCAGGGCAGTCCCTCCGGCGGATATCACCTCCCAAACAAAATCGATCTCCCCCGCGCCAAGGAAGGCGAATACCTCACCGATCACCTCACCCTGCTCGCCACGGAATGGATCACCGAAACCCAAAAAACCGGCGACCCCTTCTTCATGTATTTCGCTTACTACAATGTCCACACGCCCATCCAGGGCCGCGCCGATTACACCGAGCATTACCAAAAGAAAATCGACGCCCGTGATCCCAAGGGCCCCGAACCCATTCACACGAATGCCGAGTTCGCCGCCATGCACCACAGCGTCGACGATTCCGTCGGCCAAATTCTCGACACGCTCGACAAACTCGGTATCAAAGACAACACGCTCGTGATCTTCACCTCCGACAACGGAGGCCTCAGCCACAAAATCGACAACACCGGCGTGCTCAACCCCACCGGCATCACGTCAAACTTCCCCCTCCGTCGCGGCAAAGGCTCCGCCTATGAAGGCGGCCACCGCGTCCCCTTCATCATCGCCTGGCCCGGCCATATTCCCTCAGGCGTCGTCTCCGATACCCCCATCGGCACGGTCGATCTCTACCCCACCATTCTTGACATCACCGGCGTCGCCGGAAACGCCGACCACAACGCCAAGGTCGACGGCGCTGCCCTCACCAGCCATCTCAAGGACCCCGCCTCCCCTCTCCCCGCGCGCGATCTCCATTGGCACTTCCCCCATTACCACGCCGGAGTCAACGGCCCCTACTCCGCCATCCGCCGCGGCGACTGGAAACTCATCGAACGACACGAAACCCCCGACGAACCCGAGCTCTACAACCTGAAAGACGACGTGTCCGAACAAACCAACCTCGCCGCCACCAACCCCGAAAAAACCTCCGAACTCCAAAAAGCCCTCCACGACTGGCGCACCTCCATCGACGCCCAAATGCCCTCCCCCAACCCCAACCACAACCCCAACTCCCCCCGCACCAACGCCAAGACCAAAGCCAAACAGACCTCGTATTCAAAACTGTAGATCCGAGCGTGAGCGAGGATCCTCCCCCCGGCTCACCCTCAATTCAATATCGTAGGGCAAGAGCCTGCCCGCCGTGGCGGGCCCCGCATGCCGTTCCATGATGCCCCCCTCCTCAACAGAAGAAGAGCCCCAGAAT
>JBCDBW010000100.1:0-16081 GCA_039182965.1 Verrucomicrobiota bacterium | reverse complement strand
GGTGCAGGTTCAATACAAAGGTAACACCATAGGTTCAAAACATGGGTAACACATTGGCAGAGTATATTTGGGTCAAGCAGACTCAGCGATGCCGTGGAAAGAAACCCGAAGAATGGACCAGAGAAGAGAATTTGTGATTAAAGCATTGGAGAGAAGCAATTTTCGCGAGCTATGCCGTGAGTATGGCATCAGCGCGAAAACCGGCTACAAGTGGAAGGAGCGCTTCATGGCATACGGTCTGGAAGGAATGGCCGAAGAGAGCCGGCGGCCGCGCTCACATGCCAAGGAGCTGCGCGAGCGCGTTGTCTGTGAGATCGTGCGCCTTAAAAAGGCGCATAGCGACTGGGGGCCCCGTAAAATCAGAACGCTTTACGAGCGCCTCCATGGCGCACCAGTTCCCAGCGAGAGCAGCTTTAAGCGAGTCCTGGAGCGGGCCGGACTTACCCAGCCTCGCAAGCGTCGCCGGGCCAAGCAATGTGGTCGACTGGCGAGCGGCCGCCAGGGCACCCGAGCCAATGAAGTGTGGAGTGTCGACTTCAAGGGCTGGTGGTGGAGCGCTCATGGCAAGGTGCGCGTGGAACCCTTAACGGTGCGTGATGAGTACAGCCGGATGATACTCGAAATACGCGTGATGGGTTCTTCGCGTACGGAGGCTGTGCAAAGCTGTTTTGAACGACTCTTTGAAAGATACGGCCTGCCGGAAGTCATGAGAAGTGACAATGGCGTTCCTTTTGCCAGCACCCGTTCGCCTCTGGGATTGAGTCGGCTCTCAGCCTGGTGGGTTGCCTTGGGCATTGATCTTGAACGTAATCGCCCCGGTTGCCCGCAAGACAACGCTGCGCACGAGCGCATGCATCTGGATATCCGCAATGAACTCGAAGTTGGGCGGATCGGTCGCGACCAAGACGCCTTCGATCTCTGGCGCGAGCAGTTTAACTCCCAGAGGCCGCACGAAGCGCTCGGCATGGCCACACCATCGGAATTTTACAAAGCCTCACCACGCCGCTTCGAGGGAACGCCCGATGAACTCGACTACGCTGGTATGGAGAGCCGCCGCGTCCATCCCACCCACGGAACGATCACCTACCAGCGCCAGAGATACGCCATCTCACAGGCCCTACGAGGATGGCAACTCGGTCTAAAGCCCATCGAGGACGGTCTCGTTGAACTCTACTTCGCCAACTTGCTGCTCGGCCACCTCGAGCCTTCAACGCGCAGCTTCCGGGCGGCCCGGCCGGGCCGCCCGGAAGCTGACCAAACCAAAAGAAAAGCGTAACCCTAAAAAAACGAAGTGTTACCTATGTTCTGACCCATCAGTGTCACCTATCTATTGACTGCGCCAAAAGCAACGCAGCCAAGCAACCCATCAACCGATCAACCGATGAACCGATCAACTGCCTTTCCAACTGCCTCTCAAAGCCGAACCATCCCATCACTGTCCCCAAATTTCTCCAACTTCACACCCGCCCGGTCCAATAGGGTCAAATGCAGGTTCGCCAACGGCACCGGCTCCTCATACCGTATGTGCCGGTTCCCCCTGATCCCATACGCACCACCACCCGCCACCAACACAGGAAGATTGGTGTGATCATGCAGATTCGGATTCCCCATCCCGCTCCCATACAAAATCAAAGACCGATCCAACAAGGACCCGTCACCCTCCGGCGTCACCGACAGTTTCTCCAAATACTCCCCAAATAAAGAAACATGAAACGCGTTGATCTTCGACATCCGCTCAATCTTGTCCGGATCATTCCCATGATGCGACAGCGGATGGTGCGGGTCCGAGACCCCGATCTCCGGATACGTCCGGTTGCTCGTCTCCCGTGCCAGCTGAAACGTCGTTACACGCGTCACATCTCCCTGCATCGCCAATAACTGCAAATCAAACATCAAACGCGCATGATCCGCATAAGAATTCGGAACGCCCAAGGGCCGATCCATGTCCGGCTCCGGATTCTCCGCCACGCTCGCTTCCGCTTTCTGAATGCGCCGCTCCACTTCCCGAACCGAATCCAGATAGTCACTCACCTTCCCCCGGTCCGACGGACCCAACTCTCGCTTCAATCGCGCCATGTCGTCCTTCACGAAATCCAATAAACTCGCCCGCGATCGTAGGGCCGCCCGCCGCTCCGCTTTGCTCCCGCCTTCACCAAACAATTTCTCAAACACCAACCGCGGATGCGCTTCCGCCGGCAAAGGAGTCGTCGGCGAAGACCACGACAGGTTGTTCTGATAAACACAGGCATACCCGTTGTCGCACTGCCCCACCGTCTCCATCAAATCCATCGCCAACTCCAAAGACGGCAAGGCCGTCTCCTGCCCGATCTCCTTCGCCGCAATCTGATCCACCGTCGTGCCCAGGAAATAATCCGTACTCTCCGTCAGCTTCGCGCGCGCCGCACTCAAAAATGCCGAGTTCGAAGTCGCATGACTCCCAGGATACGCCGGCTGCAGCTCAAAATTCGTATACGCCGTCAACTGATCCCGCACCGGCGCCAACGATTCCAGAATCGGCGATAGTTGATCCAGGTTCTTCGCCGAACGCGGTGTCCAACGACTCAAATCCGCTCCCATCGGCATGAAAACAAATCCCAACCGCTTCACCGGCTGCGCCGCCGTTCCTGCCAATGCCGTCGCCGCCGGCACCATCGCGTCCAGCAACGGCAACGAAAGGGTCGCCCCCATGCCGCGCAAGACCGTCCGGCGCGGAAGTGATTTCTTGGAAACAAATTTCATCGCATTACCAGCACTCGAGGTTCGGATAGCTTACCCCGTTCTCTACGACGACCGCAACGGCAGAATTACTCCGCCATCCGCATCGTAAACAACGGGCTTTCCACGATCCCTGTTATCAAACTCGAAAAGACATAATCCTCTTTCGCCGAACGCTTCACAATTTTCCGAATCGCCGGCGCATCCACCGGTTCCACACCCCGCCCCAGGGCGTATGTCGTCAATTTCTCCGTCAAGGTCCGAACAAACATCTCCGGCCGCTCCAGAATCCCCGCTTCCAATCCGTCCACCCCCTCAAACTCCCCCGCCGCCGGCAACCCACCCCGCACATCAATCGGCATCCCCATCTCAGTGTCCCGCCACCGTCCCACCGCATCAAAATTCTCCAATGGAAAACCCACCGGATCCATCACGTTGTGACAGCTCGCACACGCCGCATTCTCCCGATGCACCGCCAACCGCTCCCGCATCGGCAACGACTCCGAAACCACCGTGTCTTCCAAGTTCGGCACATCCGGCGGCGGCGGTGGCGGAGGAGTCCCTAACAGGTTCTCTAAAATCCAATGACCGCGAATCACCGGTGACGTCCGCGTCGCATAAGATGTCACGGTCAGGATACTCCCCTGTCGCAATAACCCGCCCCGCCTCTCTTCTCCATTCAAAGAGACCTTCCGATAACGCGTCCCATACACGTGCGGAATGCCGTAATGCTTCGCCAGGCGCTCGTTCAAGTATGTCTCGTTCGCCCGAATCAAATCCAAAACACTCCGATCCTCCCGCAAAACACTCTCAAACAATAGCTCCGTCTCCCGCCGAAACGCCTGCCGCAAATTGTCATCAAACCCGGGAAACAAACGCCCGTCCGGCGTGATCGAATCAAGGTTCCGCAAATACAACCACTGATCCGCAAAGTTCGTCACCAATGACTCCGACCGCTCATCCGTCAACATCCGACGCACTTCGCGCACCAAGACTTTCGGCCGACGCAACTTCCCCGCCTCCGCCAAATCCAGCAACCGCTCGTCCGGCAAACTGCTCCAAAGAAAAAACGACAATCGCGATGCCAGTTCCAAATCGCTGACCGCATACGCCTCCCCGGCCACTGCCCCCGCCGGTTCCGCCTCAGTCCGAAACAAAAATTCTCGGCTCACCAAAATCGCACTCAAGGCCGCCTCGATCCCGCGATCAAACCCACCCTCACCCCGGTTCTCCCCATGAAAGAACGGCATCACCCGCTCGAAATCGTCCTCCAAAACCGGCCGCCGCCACGCCTTCCGCATCAAGGCCCCCAGTATCACCCGCGCCGCCGCTTCGTCCCCGCCTTCCGCCTCCGGCGACGTAACAAATATCCGCTCACGACTCGGAGTCTCACGCCCCCCGAGATCTTCAAACGGTCCCGTGATGGTGATCTGGTATATCGCCGGCGACAAGCGCGGATGCCGATGATAGTTGAAATGCGCCTCATAAGGCTCTCGCAAATTCTCCTCCAAAAAGGATGGCTTCTTCAAAAAAGTCACCCCTAAATCCCGTGGCCCCGCTTCCACCTCCATCCGCGCCTTCAAATGCGCATCGAACCCCGTGTGATCCTTGCGATTCTTCGGCGGAACAATTTCAAATTCCGCTTCCCGCTCCCCGTCTAACAAAAACTCCAACACATGTTTCCCACTCAACCCCTCCACCATCTCGTTCCGGTCACGAGTCAACAAAACCTGCACTTCATATTCACCATCTCGCGGAAAGTGATGTCGAATCAAAGCTCCCCCGCGCGTGCCCAACGGCAGCCCTTCGACATGCTCCTCCTGCGTCAGGTCCGGCGCCAGGCGAATGGTCCGCCCGTCCGGCTGCTCCCGTGGCGCTCCCACCGCCATCCGGCTGATCTTCTGCGCCGCCGTGATATACCGCTCCAGTAAACCCGGCGATAAATCACCCACGGTCACATTGTCAAAACCATGTCCCGATGCATCGGCCGGCAAAAGCTCTCTCACATCAACTTCCAACCCCGTCAGATCACGAACACAGTTCGCATACTCCGTCCGCGTCAACCGCCGTAAGGTATCCGTCCGCCCCGCCCAAACCCTCCGCGCCGCCAATTCGTCCAACTCGGCCGTCAACGACGCCACCGCTCCCGCATACTCATCTGCTTCCGGCCGATCCTTCCCAATCGGAGGCATCTGCCGCGCCCCCAATTGCCGTAAAACCCGCTCCCATTCCCCCGCATGCGCCGCCGTCCCCTCCGCATCCAAAAATGCCTCCAAATTCAAATCCCCCTTCGCCACCACCCCATCATGACAATCCAAACAATAGTTCCCCACCACCACCCGCCACTCCGCTTCCCCTTCCATCGCCCGCACACACACATTTCCCCCAAGTAAAAACACCAGGCACAAAACAAATGATGAGGGAAATCGCATCATAATCGCCACCCTAATCCAAACGCCCCCCCAAAACCACTCTTTCTCACCACCCTCCCCTGCCTCCCCATTTCACCATTCAAAATTCGCGCGTCCGCGCGCTCCCTCCCCCAAAAAAATCGCTCCCAAAAAAAACCCTCTTTCGCCACCCCACCCATTCCTAACTGCTAATTGCCCGCCAGAGTTTACCCGCCGTGGCGGGCCGTCCTCTTGTCGCCCCTTTTCAAAATTCAACATTCAAAATTCAACATTCAAAATTCGCGCGCGTCCGCGCGCGCGCCCCCCCACAACGGTGCGGTCACATCCCCGTCATTCACCCAACCACCCTCACCCCCACGCGTCCGCACATACACAAACTCACCGTGCGTGCGCTCCATTCGCACAATATCCCCCGCGCCCAAAGCGCCTTTCGCCTCCGAATCATCAAACGGCGATACCCGCAACGCCACCCCGTCCTCCATGACCACCACATCCTTCGGATGTGTCCCAAACCACAAAGTCCCCGCCGTTCCCAATCCAATCCCCACGACACAAACCGTCGCCCACACCCGACTCACCGCTCGCCGACGCCACAACGCCATCCATATCGCCATCGCTAATCCCACCGACGCGAGTCCTCCCAATACCGTCCACCAATCCCCGTTCGTGTAAATCTCTTGTATCACATTCATGATCTTGCCCCTTCAATAAAATCTCAAAATCCTAACAAATAGCTGCCTTTCTCAGGCCACACCTAACACTCGCATCGCACGCGCTTTCCAGTTCGCTAATTCTTCTGCACCCATCGCCCCGCCACCGGTATACTCCACCGCATCAGCGACACTCAAAATCTCACGCGTCTCCGCATCCTTCACGTCGGCCGCTGTCACCGCTGCCGCATCCATCCCGTTCACCCGGCTCACATGCGCCTGCACCGCCTTCCGCAGCGTCCCAAAGAAGGCCACCACGTCCTGCCGCCCCATCGCCCGGTCCATCTCCTCAATTGAGGCCGTCATCTCACGGCGCAACGCCCGCCGCGCCAAACGACCCGATTCATCACGCAATACCCGACGCCGCGCCAAACCAATAAACCCCGCAATCACACCAAACCACGCCATACCCACGACCACCTGGAACCACGCCTGCCCATAGAAAGGACTCAATCCACGCACCAAAGGTTCTTCGCCCACTTCCGACTCCATCGCCGGCGCCACCTCCGATCCCGCATCCGCGGCTTCCACCGGTCCCGCCACATCACGCACCGCTTCCCCGCTCACCGCCAAGGGAATCGCTTCCGTCCGCTCAATCTCAAACAATCCCGCTTCCGGATTATAAAACGCAAACTCCAAGGGTGGAACCGCCTCGATCTCCGGCGACTGCGGAACAATCACCCGCTCAAACACTTTCACACCCGCACTCCCGATTGCATCCGCGCCCACAAATTCCTCGCTCGCCGGATAAGTCTTCCAATCCGTCCCATCCGCCAAGATCGGCATCCGCACACGATCAAAGTGGCCGGCCCCCTCAACTTGCACCTTCAAGGTGACCGGGTCCCCCGCCTTCACCGCACTCGGCGATGCCGTCGCCGATATCGTAAACTGCCCCACCGCTCCCGTGTATCCCGCAGGACGCCCTTCCGTCGGCACTTCCGCGACGTTCATCACGATCGGCTCCGCCTTCAACGCCACTTGCTTCTCCACCAAGCGCCCAAAGAAATCATCAAAGAGATCATCGCCAAAGAACGAGTTATCAAACATCGATCCCATCCGCGACCGCATCTGGTCCATCGGATTTCGGCCACTCTGCTCCCGCACGACCACGGTCGCATCCAAGGTCACTTCCGCCGGAAACTCACCCGGCTTCACCGCGGCCATCCCCGAGTAAAATGTGAGCATGGTATACGGAACCCCATCCCGCATCACCCGCTCCCGCCGGGCATCGCCTTCCTGGTTCTTCATGGTAAACGCGCCACCCGATACGGTCGGCAAGGATCGCAACGAAATCCGCTCGCCCGAACGAAAATACGCTCGCACTTCCACCGGCACATACTCGCCCACGACCAAGTCCGTCTTCGCCGGCCGCACTTCCAAGAACGCCAAATCCCCCGGCCGCCCCGCACTCGCCGAAGCTGGTCCCGAAGCACCACCCGGCATCGCCGGCGCCGGACTCAACGACCGCCCCATCGGCGATGGCGACGCTGCCCGCCCGCTCCCTTTCGTGACCGTCAATTGAAAGTCTTCCGCCGAATACGCCTCCGCGCCACCCTCCGTCACCCGAATCTTGGGAATGGTGTAATCGCCCGGCTCCAAGGCACGCACCAATATGGTCCGCGAGATCGTCGAGGAAACCACGCCGTTCACGATCCGCATGTTCGAAGAACTGCCCCTCGCCTGATACTCCAAACCATCAACCGATGGCAATTCAATCTGCGCCTGCTGCCCGCCGCTCACGGTGACGGTCAACACCGCCGCCTCATCCGTGCTCATCGCGCGACGATCCAAGTCCGCTTCCACGTCGAGGGTCGCAGCCGGCGCGGCCACAGATGACATCGCCATCCCCGCCCCGACAAGCCCTAACATGAGCGCCTTTATTGATTTGTTCGTTTTGTTTCCTCTCATCGTTCTGTTCTCCCGTTTTCTTGGTCACCAATCCCGCTTGGGTGATCCGCCATACGGCACACCCGCGCCCGGCCGCATCATTTCAAGCGGCTGAAATTCTCCCGTCTAGTTCTCAAGCGATTCCAAAAGCTGCACCGCTTCTTCTTCGCTCATCTCACCTGGAACCCGCGGCGTCATGTCCGGATTCGCATACTGATCCGCCACCCCGCGAGCATCACTCCCGTCTTCGGTCGCCTCACCATCCTCCGGCAAGCCGCCCTCGGGCGCAGCCGAAGCACTTTCTTCATCCGTCGCCTCTCCGCCCGCGTCTCTTTCGACTTCTTCTTCTTCTCCGGTCTCCTGCCCCGCCGACTCATCGCCCGGAGCCTCCTCCTCTCGGGATTCTTCTTCCTCCGCCTCTTCTTCAACGCCCGCAGACGACGGGGATTCTTCCGTCGAAGACTCGTCTTCACGCTCAGACGACTCGTCGCCGCTGCCAGAGGGGTTCTCCTCCTGGTTCGCCGGCTCTTCACGATCCCCATCGGACGACTCTTCCGACTCCGACGACTCATCACTCCCTCCGGAAGATTCGTTTTGCTCGCTCTCCGACTCCTCACTTCCGTCCGAAGACTCCTCCGGCGACTCCTGCTCGTTCTCACCTCCACCAGAGGATTCCTCTTCAGACTCCTGGGGCTCACTGTCGCTCTCGCCCGACTCACCGTCCTGCGACGAGTCCTGTGACTCCTGATTCTCCTGCAGCTGGTCCTGCTCCTGCTGCTGCTCTTGCTGCTGCTCTTGCTGTTGCTGCTCTTGCTGCTGCTCTTGCTGTTGCTGCAACTCTTCGAGCTTCTTCTCAACAAACGCTTTGTTGTATCGCGCATCCTCGTCCTCGGCGTTCAAAGCCAACGCCGCATCATACCGCGCAATCGCATTCTCCCAGCGCTCCATCACGGCTTCCGTCTCGCCGCTCGCAATCTGCGCCTCCCCCTGCCGGTAAAGGGTGTTCCCCAAGTTGTAATAGGCACGCCCCTGCAATTCGACATCAGACGTATCCAATGCGCCCTCAAACGAAGTCTGCGCCGCTTCCCAGTCGCCCCCCGCATACTCATCCGTGCCCCCGTTGTAAACGACGCGCGCATCACCCGTGCCCTCGCTCGCGTCCGCAAAGGATACCATCCCAAACGCAGCGACCACCGCTGCCGTCCCCGCCACGCCACGCCGAACCCCGCTCGTGCTCCCCACACCCGAACGCCGCCGCTTCGCCGTCCCCAAACCAAACTCAATCACCAACAACAAAATCGCCAACCCAAGCGGCCACTCAAAACGATCGATCTTCACTTCCGTGGTCCGCTGCGCCAAATCTTCCTTCGGCACCAAGGCCAATTTCTCCGCGTAAATCGTGTCCAAACCCTCACCTCGATCCCCCAAAGGCGCATACACACCGCCCGTTATCTCCGCGATCTCACGAAGGGTGTCCTCATCCAATCGCGACTGCACGACATTCCCGCTCTCATCCTTCAAAAACGAGGCCCCACCCAAGGGAATCAATTCCCCGTTCGGCGTGCCCACGCCCACGGTGTGAATGGTGATCCCTTTCTCCGCCGCCGCTTTCGCCGCATTGATGACCTCCCCTTCCAAATCCTCACCGTCGGTGATCATGACAAGAATCTTGTGATTCGTGCCTTTCTCAAATGCCGCCTCCGCCGTGCGAATCGCTTGCGCCATGTCGGTGCCTCCCTGCGGAATAATGTTGGTGTCCACCGCCGCCAAAGACTCGCGAAACGCGCCGTAATCCAAGGTCATCGGACAAAGCAAGAACGCCTGGCCCGCAAACGGCATCAAGCCCACCCGGTCGCCCTCAAGCTTCCCGACAAAATCATAAATCCCCATCTTCGCCCGGCTCAACCGGTCCGGCGCGACGTCCGGCGCCAACATGCTCCGCGAGGTATCCAACGCGAGAAGGATGTCAATCCCACGACGATGCACTTCTTCCCACCGCGACCCCCACTGCGGTCGCGCCATCGCGGCAAATAAACACGCCGTCGCTGTAACCAATAACACCGCCTTCACACGACGACGCCCCGGCGAAACATCCGCCGCCAATCGACCCAACAAATGCCCGGCGGCAAACCGCTTGAGCCCGGCGATCCGTTGCTTGCCCGACCACATGATCAACGCCACAAGCCCCGCGCACGCCGCAGCGCCCGCTATCAACCAGATTGGATTCTCAAATGTCATCTTCTTCGTCTCCTCAAATTCAGTCTCCCAATATCACGGCACCCTCCGGAATAAGGTCGCGCCCAAGCCCACTTCCGATGCCAACAACAACAAGCCCGGCACCAAGGCCCACAAAAACAACTCCCGATACTGCGCATACTGCGTGACGGTCCGTTCCGTTTGCTCAAGCTCGTTGATCTCTTCGTATATCTGCTCCAAGGAATCCGTGTCCGTCGCCCGGAAATACCGGCCCCCCGTCACCTCCGCGACCCGCTCCAAGGTCTCCTCATCAATGTCCACCCGCGCCATCGTAAGGGTCTTCCGCCCAAACATGTCCGTGGCCGGCACCGGCGCTTCCCCGCGCGTGCCCGCCCCGATGGTGTAAATCTTGATCCCCAAAGTCTTCGCCGCTTCCGCCGCCACTTCGGGCGTCACCTGACCCGCGTTGTTCATCCCGTCGGTCAACAAGATGACGATCTTGCTCTCCGCTTCCTGGTCCCTCAACCGGTTCACCGCCGCTGCTGCCGCCGACCCAATCGCGGTGCCGTCTTCCACTTGCCCCAATTCCACATCCTCCAAACGCTGCTTCAACCAGTCATGATCCATCGTCAACGGACTCACCAAATACGGACGCCCCGCAAAGGCCACCAAACCAATCCGGTCGTTCGGCCGCTCCTCAACAAACCGCGAAACGACATCCTTCACCGCTTCAATCCGGTTCGCCCGCTGCCCCGCCACTTCAAAATCCATGGCTTCCATCGAACTCGAAACATCAAGCGCCAACACGATATCCACCCCGCTCGTCTCAATCTCCGTATGCTCCTGCCCAAGCTGCGGCCGCGCCAAGGCCACGATCAAGGCCGCCAAACCAAGCAACCGCAACGCCGACATCCAACGCCCCGCCCGCGAACGACGCACACCGCCCACTTGCTTCGCCAAGGAAACAGACGAATACCGCACCGCCGCCGCCCGTCCCGCTCGTCCAACTAACAAAGCCACGAAGGGCAACAAGGCCAATAAAAGTAAAATCTCAGGATGTAAAAATCGAATCATCGCTTCGCCTCCTCTTTGTCGTCATGACACCGGTTGAAGTTCTTCTCGCCGACCGGAAACCGCCGCCGCATCCCGCGGCGCCGTCGCCTCCGTCGCCTCGTCTTCCCGCGCTTCCACAAGAATCAATGCCATCGCACTCGCATGCATCGCTTCCATCTCATCCCCATCAAGCGCCCACTTCCCGAATTTCCCCAAGTCACAGAGCCCAAGGAACTCCGTTAACACGCCACGGTAAGGACCCAAGCCCGCCCCCCGATGCGCCACGGTCCGCAAAAATTCATCCGTGGTCTGCCGCGTGCTCGGCAACTGAAACCGCACTTCAATAAACCCGCGTACCGCATCCGATACCGCATACGCAAACTCCCGTGACGATCCACTTTCCATATGCCCGCGCGCGCCTTGCAAGGCCTCCAAGGCCCACTCCCGCGCCGAAAGCACACGCGCCCCCGCCGCCCGGCCCCGAAGCCACACGATCAACATGTAAACCACCACAAACGCTCCCAAGCCACCAAGACTCCCCCAAATCCAGGGACTCCAGTCCGGCGCCACCGGGATCTCCACCGGCCCGCGAATCCCCCGGATGTCCCCGGGATTCCCGGCCCCCGCAGAGCCCACCGGCGCCTGCGCCAACACACCCGCCGCCGTCGTCAAAAAGATACCCGCTGTATAAACAAAACCTCGCTTCATTTTCTCCGTCCTCTCTCTTCCCGTTTTCCAAAAAACTCGATCAACGCCGGTAAATACGGCGTATCCGTCGAGATCTCTAACAAATCCACTTTCGCCCGCCGTAAGGCCTTCCGAAGGGTCTCCTGCCGCTCTTCCGATAACTGCTGAAACGCCCGCCGCAAATCGCGCGAACTGGTGTTCAATTCCACCAACTCTCCCGTCTCCGCATCTTCGACCGTCAATAGCCCAACGTCCGGCAAATCCGTGTCCCGAGGGTCCGTGACCGAAACCGACACCAAATCATGCCGACGGCCCCCCACGACCAACTTCCGCTGCAACCCCGCCAACACCGGCTCAAACTCACCCGTCAAACAAAAGTCGGAGACCAAAAAGATCACCGATCGCTTCCGCAAGACCCGATTCACGAAGTCCAACGGCCCCTCAAAATTCGTGCCCCGACCCTGCGGTTCGTAAAACAAGATCTCCCGCACGATCCGCAAGACATGCCGCCGCCCTTTCCCAGGCGGAATATACAATTCCACGTCGTCGGAAAACAAAACCAAGCCGACCTTGTCGTTGTTCTTCAAGGCAGAGAACGCCAAAACCGCCCCCATCTCCGCCGCCAACTCACGCTTGCTCTGCTCGCCGGAACCAAAATCACCCGAACCGCTGATGTCGATCATCAACATGATGGTCAATTCGCGCTCCTCACGAAACCGCTTCACAAAGGGCGTCCCCGCCCGCGCGGTGACATTCCAGTCAATCGACCGAATCTCGTCCCCCGGCGTATACGCCCGGACCTGATCAAAGTCCATCCCCTTGCCCTTGAAGACGGAATGATACTGACCCGCCATCGAGTCGTCGACGAGACGGTTCGTCCGCACCTCGACCTGACGTACCTTCTTTAAAATCTCACGTGTCCGTTCTGAGTCCATGATGGTATCCCTTGTTTTCTCGCAACGCTCCTAAAACGCCGCTCGATCCCTGTTCTGTTCCGTTCCATTCCGAACCTGATTCCCCCGTTCGTCATCTTCACTTCCTTCCCCACGCTCAAGGCACCGGCACGGTGTCGAGAATGGTCGTAACCAAATTCTCGCTCGTGATCTCTTCCGCCTCCGCTTCGTATGTGATCGATACCCGATGACGCAACACGTCCATCGCAATGGTCTTTACATCCTGCGGCGTGACGTAGCCGCGCCCACTCAAAAACGCGACGGCCTTGCTCGCCAAGGTGAGGTTGATCGTCGCCCGCGGCGAAGCGCCGTTCTCAATCAAGGCCGCCATATCAAGCCCATACCGGCCCGGCTCACGCGTCGCAAATACTAACGATACAATGTAATCCTTCACCCGGTCATCCATGTGAATGGTATTCACCACTTCACGCGCACACATGATGTCGTGCGGATGCACCACCGCCTTGGTCTTCGCCGGCGATGCCAAGGTCGCCGCCCGATCCAAAATCGCTCGCTCTTCTTCAATCGAAGGATGCCCGATGACAACCTTCAACATGAACCGGTCCACCTGCGCTTCCGGAAGCGGATAGGTCCCCTCCTGCTCAATCGGATTCTGCGTCGCCAATACAAGAAACGGCGCCGGCAACGGATACGTGACATCACCAATCGTCACCTGCCGCTCCTGCATCGCTTCCAAAAGCGCACTCTGCACCTTAGAAGGCGCCCGATTAATCTCGTCCGCCAAGATCAGGTTGCTGAACACCGGCCCCTGCTTCACGACAAAATCCGTGGTGCCCGGCCGAAAAATCTCCGTGCCCACAATATCCGCCGGCAACATGTCCGGAGTGAACTGGATGCGCTGAAAACCGGTGTCGACTGCCTCCGAAAGGGTTTTCAAAGTAAGGGTCTTGGCCAAACCCGGCACCCCCTCAAGCAACACATGCCCGTCCGCCAAAAGAGCCACGAGCAACCGGTCGACCAGATCCTGCTGCCCCACAATGGTCCGCCCGATCTCCCGTCGCAAAGGTTCCACCCAGGCCGACGCCCGATGCACCGCTTCATTCGCGGTCTCTATGGAGTCGCCGCCCGTCGCTATCCGGGTCGCCCCCGCCGCCGCAACGGCATCCGCACCCCCTGTCATTGGTTCGATGGTATTCTTCATTTCTCTGATGATGGTTGGTAATCTCTCCGCGCCCCCATCTGGAGTCGCTCATGGAAAGGATTAGACACCACCAGCCTTACCCCTCCCTTACCCAAAGATTACAGATTGGTAAGGCTCTCCCTCCCCGACGCTCCCGCCCCGCCCAAGACAGGTAGGGACGATCGTCTCGATCGTCCGCAACGCTCCTCCAAATACCAATCGCCCGCCCAAAAGACAAAAGGTGCGGCTCGGCGTCCCTGCCGAGCCTCCGCAGTGAAGCCCACCGGGCGAAGCGAGGACTAAACCGCCCAACTTCCAAAAACTATCCTCCTCAAAAAACCGATCAACCGATCAGCCCACCCAAACCATTTGCCCAACGCGACCCTTACCCCGATACTACCGCTCACTTTCTTCCATCGTTCTTCACACCCATGTCCGATAACAAATCCGCCATCTCACCCACCCGCGCCGAAAACTTCCCCGACTGGTATCAAGCCGTCGTCCGCGCCGCCGATCTCGCGGAAAATTCCGAGGTCCGAGGCTGCATGGTCATCAAACCCTGGGGATACGGCCTCTGGGAACAAATCCAAAGACAACTCGACGATCACTTCAAACGCACCGGCCACAAAAACGCCTACTTCCCCCTCCTCATTCCCCTCTCATACCTCGAAAAAGAAGCCGCCCACGTCGAAGGCTTCGCCACCGAATGCGCCGTGGTCACCCACCACCGCCTCGAAGCCCAACAAGACGAAAACGGAAACGCCAAAATGGTCCCCACCGGCGAACTCACGGAACCCTACGTGATCCGCCCCACATCCGAAACCATCATCGGCGCCGCCTTCTCCCGATGGATCGAATCCTATCGCGACCTCCCCCTCCTCCTCAACCAATGGGCCAACGTCATGCGCTGGGAAATGCGCCCCCGCCTCTTCCTCCGCACCGCCGAGTTCCTCTGGCAGGAAGGCCACACCGCCCACGAAACCGCCGAGGAAGCAATGGAGGAAACTCGCCTCATCCACAAGGTCTACGAAGACTTCCTCCGCGATCACCTCGCCCTCCCCGCCATCGCCGGCGAAAAATCCGAACGCGAACGCTTCCCCGGCGCCGACAACACCTTCACCGTCGAAGCGATGGTCCAGGATAAAAAAGCCATCCAGGCCGGCACCTCACACTTCCTCGGCCAAAACTTCGCGAAAGCCCAGGACATCACCTTCGCCGGACGCGATGGCAAAAAAGAACACGCCTGGACTACTTCCTGGGGCGTGTCCACCCGCCTCATCGGAACGCTCATCATGGCCCACGGCGACGACGACGGGTTCATCGTCCCTCCCCGCGTCGCTCCCACCCAAATTGTAATCCTCCCGGTCACCCCCAAACCCGAAACCCGCGACGCCGTGCTCGAAGCCTGCGACGCCCTCGCTGCCACTCTTGCCTCCGAACAAAAATTCACCGGCCAACCCCTCCGCGTCGAAGTCGATAAACGCGATATTCAGGGCGGTGTCCGCAACTGGGACTGGATCAAAAAAGGCGTCCCCCTCCGCGTCGAACTCGGACCTCGCGACATCGAAAAACGCTCCGTCGCCGTCTCCCGCCGCGACCAGGGCCCCAAAGAAAAACAGTTTATCCCCAAAGAAGACTTCATCCGCCAAGTCCCCGATCTCCTCCAGGAAATCCAGGACACCCTCCTCGCCCGCGCCACCCGGTTCCGCGACGAAAACATCACGAACATCGATACCAAGGACGACTTCTACGCCCACTTCCAACAAGAAGACCCCGGCTTCGTCGCCGCCCCCTGGGCCGGCACCAGCAAAGACGAGGAAACCCTCTCAAACGACCTCAAAGTCACCCTCCGCTGCATCCCCGACGCCGAACAATACAACGACGCCACCCCCTGCTTCCTAACTGGCAACCCGTCCCAAAAACGAGTCATCTTCGCCAAGGCCTACTAAGGGACCAAGAGACTTCTCGCCCACCCTCTCCCACCAAGCCGCCCCCTTGGCGAGGTCGGGACGAACCTCGGGTTCGTCCGCAACGTCGCTCCCAAGACCATCCGTCCGACCACCGGCCAAAAGGAAACCACACGCGTCCCGCGGGTGCCTTTCGGCGTCCCGCCGAAAGTCTCATCGCCCCCGGCCCTCTTCCCACCCCAAGCGACCCTACCGTCCGTAAAACGGATACCCCACCTCCAGCGGCGCCTCAACCGCCACCACCCGCACACCGTCCGCCCCCCCGGATAAACTCAACCCCTCCCCCTCTTCCGATAAAATAAAATCCGTTCGACCAACCGTAGCACCCTCTTCCTCTCTCGCCATCTTTCCACCACCCTCT
>JBCDBW010000099.1:0-16301 GCA_039182965.1 Verrucomicrobiota bacterium | reverse complement strand
GTTTTTTCGCGACGGCGGCGGCGCGTGGAGATGGGCTCTTCGCGGGCGCGGATTTTGCCGCAGTCTCTTTAGAAGCGGCTGTGGCGGCAGTTTTTGCCATCTCTTTTTCATCGGAGTCGTCGCAGAGAGGGCATGCTTTTTTCTTTTCCTCGGGGCAGTCCGGGTTGTCTGACTTTTCAGGTTTAGGAGCGAGTTTTGCCGGTTTGGATGGAGCTGTTGTCTTTGTTTTTGTTTTGGTGGTTGCTGGCTGGGGTGTCGCTTTGGCGGTCTTTTTTTTCTGGGGCTCGTTTTTTTTGGCTTCGGCTTTTTCCGTGGGAGCGGGTTTTTGCGGTTTATCGGTCTCCTTCTTTTGATCGGCGAGGGCCGAAGAAGAAGCGATGCCGAGGACTGCTGACAGTGTGATGGTGAGGATGAGTTGGTTTGTTTTCATGATGGTTTCTGAATTGGGATTTCTTTGAGGGATCAAGGAACCATGGATGGGGTTTGAGGGACACGAAAATTTTGCGAAAAAGTAGCGGCTGAGGGGGCGCGCGGGAGACTGTTGGAGGCTCGTGAGGTAGGTGGGAATCAGGCGATGAGTTGGGGGATAGATTTGGAGGGTCGGACGATCGTGGTGAGGCGTTTATCGGCCCCTTGATGGCGATAGTTCAGCTTGAGATGGTCGAGGCCGAAGAGTTCGAGGAGAGTGGCTTGGAAATCGTTGATATGAACGGGGTCTTTGACGGTGTCCCAACCGATTTCGTCGGTTTCGCCATGGGTGTATCCACCGTTGGCCCCGCCTCCGGCCATCCAAACGGAAAAGGCTTTGGGGTGGTGATCGCGTCCGGTTATTTTTTTGTATCCGGGTCGATTTTCGCCGAGAGGGGTGCGGCCGAATTCGCTGGCCCAGACGATGAGGGTGGAATCGAGGAGGCCGCGTTGTTTCAGGTCTTTGATGAGGGCGGCGACGGGTTGGTCACACATTCCGGCATTGAAGGCGAGTTCTTGTTCGAGATTGGAGTGATGGTCCCAAGTGGCGTGGATGATATTGATAAAGCGGACGCCGCGTTCGACCATGCGTCGTGCGAGGAGGCAATTTTGGGCGAAGGTTTTGTATTGATTGGGGCCGCCTTTACGATTGGCTGAAATTTTAGGATCTTCGCGATCGAGGCCGTACATTTCGCGGATATGATTGGATTCGCCGCCGAGGTCGGTGAGTTCGGGCGCGGCTGACTGCATGCGATAGGCGAGTTCGTAATTCGCGATGCGGCTGCTGATTTCGGGATCGTGGACTTGGTTGAAGCGCATTTCGTTGAGGGAGCGCAGCGTATTCAGGCCCTGTCTTTGGATTTGGTCTGGGAGTCCCGGCGGGTTGGCGAGGTTCAGAATGGGGTCGCCTTGGTTGCGAAAGCGCACCCCTTCGTGGATGGAGGGGAGGTATCCGCTGGACCAGAGCGTTGCGCCTCCGCTGGAGCCGCGGCCGGCGGTAAGGACGACGTAGGAGGGGAGGTTTTGGTTTTCGGTTCCGAGCCCGTAAGAGAGCCATGAGCCCATGACGGGCAGTCCGAACTTGGCTTCACCGCATTGCATCACGAGTTGGCCGGGGTGGTGATTGAATTGATCGGTTTGCATGGAATTGATCATGCAGATGTCATCGGCGCAGGAGGCGATATTGGGGACGAGGTCGCTGAACCACATGCCGGACTCGCCGTGTTGGGAAAAGGTACGTTTTGAGCCCATGAGAGTGGCTTCGTCTTTTTGGATGAAGGCGAAGCGCATGTCCTTGAGGAGGGATTCGGGCATTTTCTGGCCATCGAGTTCTTGGAGTTTGGGTTTGTAATCGAAGAGGTCGAGTTGGGAGGGTGCTCCGGCCATGAAGATGAAGATGCAATTGGTGGCCTTGCCGGGGAGGTCACCTTTTTTTGGGGCGAGAGGATTGACGAGGGAATCGGCGACTTTTGTTTTTTTTCCGGCGGCGAAAGCACCGTCCTGGGCGAGGAGTGAAGTGAGAGCGGCGCCGCCGAGGCCGCTCGCGGCGGTGGTTAGGAACTCGCGGCGGGAATTACCTGAGACGTTGTATGGGAGGTTCATCTTGATGCGTTATTCTCGGGTGATAAATTCGTCGAGGTTGAGGATGATACGGGTGGTGGCGACCCATGCTGCTGATTCGGACACGGGTGCGTCAGGATGGGAGTGGGGACCGACGAGGGCAGCGGCTCGTTCGGGATGTCTTTCGTAGAATTGGCGGGTGTGATTGAGGGAGCGAACGAGGAGTTTTTTTTCGGCGAGGAGTGGTGTGCGGCCGAGAGTAATGGAAAAGGCTTCCCTGATGCGGTTGTCATCGTTGAGGTCGTTATTGCTGAGGAGTCGTTTCGCGAAGGCTTGGGCGGCTTCGTGGAAGACCTCGTTTTGGAGGGTAGCGAGGGCTTGGAGGGGCGTATTGGAATCGTCGCGGAGGGGTTTGGACATGCTGGCATCGGGGCAGTCGAAGGTCGTGAGGTTTGGATCGGGAGCGGTGCGTTTGAAGAAAGTGTAGAGACCGCGGCGGTAGCGGTCTTCGCCGGTAGAGGTTTTCCACTGGAAGTTGTTGTTATAGCTTTGGGCAGCGACGTCTTCGGGGATGGGTGGGAAGACGCTGGGGCCGCCGATTTTACGACTGAGGAGTCCGGCGGCCTGCAGGTAGAGATCGCGAACGATTTCGCCTTGGACGCGGAAGCGGTTTTGCCGGGCGAGGAGTGTGTTGCCGGGATCGATCTCGGCAAGATCTGTGCGATTGAGGGATGCTTGCTGGTAGGTCGCGGACGAGACGATTGTTTTGATGAACTGTTTTCGGCTCCACTTAGCGTCGTGGATAAAATGCCAGGCGAGCCAATCGAGCAGTTCGGGGTGGAGGGGGGCGTCGCCGCGTGTGCCGAAGTCCTGAGGTTGGGTAGCGAGGGGATTTCCGAAGAGGTGGAGCCAGATCTTGTTGACGGTCACGCGGGCGGTGAGGGGGTGATCGGGTTGCACGAGCCAATGGGCGAGATCGAGGCGATCGGCGGTCTGATGGGGCGAGCGCCTTGAGAGTGCGGGCCAAACGGCGGGGGTTCCGGGATTGAGATTGCCTTCTTCGACGAGGGGTTGGAGGAAGTCTCCCCGTCGGAAGATGTGAGTGGGGCGCCGGTTGTGGTGGCGTTCGGACAGAACCCGGGTAAAACCCTTTTCGTTATCGAGTTTTCTCAGACGGGTGAGAGACGCTTGTATCTTGTTAGACAGGTTTTTGTTCGTGACCTGTTCTTCGATCATTTTGGCGAGTGGTTCCCAGCTTTTGTTTCGTTCGATGAAGCGGAGGGCGGCGTCCGGGGGCGGTGTACCGCCCGCGAAAACAGGTCGGAATTCGGCGTTATTGAAAAAGGCGTAAAGTTCGAAGAATTCGCGATGGGTAATGGGGTCGTAGGGATGGTCGTGGCATTGGGTGCATCCTACGGTTGAGCCGAGCCAGACAGAGCCGACAGTGCTGATGCGGTCGATGACCCTTTTGGTGCGGTCTTCTTCGGCATCGACTCCTCCTTCGAGATTGAACTGGGTTTGCAGATGGAACTTGGTAGCGACGAGATCATGGGTGGTGGCCTCGGGAAGGAGATCGCCGGCGATTTGCTTGATGGTGAACTGGTCGAAGGGCAGGTCGTTGTTGATGGCGTTGATTACCCAGTCCCTGAAGTGGAATGCGTCATTGCGCGGTGAGTCTTTTTCGTAGCCGGCGGAGTCGGCGTATCGGGCTTCATCGAGCCAGTGTCTTCCCCAGCGTTCGCCGAAGTGGGGAGATGCGAGGAGGAAGTCGACCACGGGTTCGACTGCGAACTCGGGGGTGCCGACCTTGAACTTTGCGAGTTCTTGGGGGGACGGGATGAGTCCGGTGAGATCGAGAAAGAGGCGGCGGACGAGCGTGTGTTGTGGAGCGGGTGAGGAGGGGATGATCTTTTCGTGCTCGAGTTTTGCGAGGACGAATTTGTCGATGGGATTACGGGGCCATGATTGGTTGCGAGTATCGGGTGGAGTTGGTTGGTTGAGCGGGCGAGTTGCCCAGTGTTCGGGCCATGGAGCACCGGCGGCGATCCATTTTTTCAGGATTTCGATTTCCTCGGGTTCAAGAGGATGTTCGGGAGGCATGCGATCGCCTTCGTCATCGGTGGTGATACGGTGGAAGAGTTCGCTCTGCTCGAGGTTACCGGGGACGACAGCGCGGGTGCCGGATTTGAGTTTTGCGAAGGTATCGGTTCGGTTGGTGATACTGAGTCCGCCCTTCTTTTTCACGCCTCCGTGACATTCTGCGCAATGGTTGTTGAGGATCGGTTGGACCTCGCGTGCGAAGTCGGGGGACGGAAGCGAGGTGGCGTTGAGTGGAGTTGAGAGGAAGAGAAGGACGCCGGCAAAGGCGGAGGGTGCGAGGAGCTGCGAGGTTTTCGGGATACGGACCATCAGGATACTTAACGCCTTGGGTGTTGGGAATTTATCAGTGGTGGGCAGGGGCGATCTTGACAAGGCTTATGTGGATCAGACAAGGTGACGATGCCATGGATTTTGAAACGGTACGGAATGCGATAGTTGAGAACGATTATCTTCGTGATTTAACGGACGATACGCAGGGGATGTTGTTGCGGTATGCGAATTTACGAACGGCGGAAAAAGGGTATGCGATTTATGCGGAGGGGCAAGAGATGGACAACACGTTTTGTCTCTTATTGGAAGGCGAGTTGACGGTGCAACAGGCGGGAGCGGAGATAGGAGTGGTGGAGGATTGGGAGATTTTCGGGGAGGTGGCGTTTTTTACGAAGACGCCCTTGCGATCGGCGACCGTGGAAGTCGTTTCGGAGAACGCGGTTTGGATCAAGTGGAAGATTTCGCGGGATGAATTGGAGGGCGGAAAGTTTGAAGATTTGCGGCGGGTATTGGAAGCGAAGACGGGGGCGACGCTGTAGGGAGGTTCGCGGACGAGAGGGGGGAAGCAGAGTTTTTGAGTGGAGCGGTCAGGAAAGGCCGGAGGAACTGATATTCTCCTAAATTCCCCATGAAAAGACTGGCCAGGGTGGCGGCGGTTCTGGGAACGCTGTTCATTTCTTTAATAATGTTAGGTTGCGAGACCTTTTCTGAGGTGGCGGCCTTCGACGACTTGGACGAAGAAGTTGTTTTGTTTGGGAATGTGCGCTTCAAGCCGTCGGGCGTGGCATATCATGGCAAGGCGTCTTGGTATAGCATCAAGACGAATCGCGGGACGGTGACGGCCAGCGGAGAGCGGTTGAGTAATTCTGCGGCGACGGCGGCGCACAAGACATTGCCATTTGGAACGAAGGTGAAAGTGACCAATTTGGCGAACGGCCGATCGGAAGTGGTCAGAATCACGGATCGCGGTCCGTATATCAAGGGACGGATTATTGACGTCACCATTGGGACGGCGCAACGATTGGGCATGGTAACGGCTGGTGTCGTGCCGGTGAAGGTCGAAGTCATGGAGGAATTTCATCCGGCACCGGCGCCCACGGAGCGGAAGAGGCGGATTCGCTCTTTTTTTGCGCGGAGAAATGCTGTCGAAGACGCAGGGTAGTGGCTGATCGGGAGTGTATTTGTGGAAGATGCCGACGACAGCGCGCAAGACGCCCGACTTTTACGTTGGGTGAGAGCGGGCTTATTTTAGTTCGAACTTAAAGCGTCCAAAGCGTTTGTTGGTGGGGGAAGCGGGGACGAGATCGCGGGTAACGGCGGAGCCACCGGAAACGGTGGTCGTGGCGGTGGCTTCACTGAAGTTGCCAATCGTAAGATCGGGAGATGTTTCGCCGATGACGTTGACGGAATCGGTGGCGCCTGGATCGATGACCAGTGTCATGGTGAGAAAGTCATCGACGCCACCATCGGGTGCGACGCTTGAATCCGAGGCAAGGGGAGCATCAGGGATGGTGGGATCAGTATTTCCGACAAATTCCTCAATCGTCGTTTTTCCGTCTTGATCGGAGTCGGCGGAGACGCCCGAGATGTTGTCGTTGTTCAGTTCGGCCAGGTTGTAGTGAGAACTGCGGAAGAGGAAGAAAGGATCTTGGGTGATGACGAAGACCGTCCCAGCGACGTCGCTGGCCCCGTTCTGGGGTTGGGTGCAGATGTAGAGTTCGCCGTCGGCGGCTTCCGAGATGGAAGCGTAATTGTTGAAGGTGGCGCTGGGCGGATCGACTTCGAAGAGACTGCTGTCGTTATCGAGCTGGAGTTTTTCGGTGATGCTAGTGCCGTTGTATCGGACTAGCCAAAAGCGGTTGCTTACAAAATCGCCGAAGATGTAGGCGCCTCGTAGCCACTGAATGGGACCACGATAGACGGAACCGCCGGTGACGCTTTGGCCTTGGAAAAGCCGAGAGGTCCCGGTGGGTTCATGGTTGTCTGCGAGTTCTGTTTCGGCTCCGCCGGGTGAAGGGTTGGCGTGAGGGTAGTCAAAAATGGGTTCGACATTGTCGGACGGCGCGGCGCCGCCAGGGTTCGGAGGGTCGGCAGGGACGGGTTCAGGAGTCTCGATTTCGCCTTCTCGGAGGCGCCAGCCGTAGTTCGGTGCGACGGGTGTTCCGCCGGCAAAATCGAGGGCGGGCTGGAAGTCGATTTCTTCGCGGGCATTTTGACCGACGTCGCCGATGTAGAAGTCGCCTGTCTGCGAATCGAAGCTACAGCGCCAGGGATTACGCAGACCGTAGGACCAGATTTCGTCGTCTCCGGTGGCATTGACAAAGGGGTTGGTGGGGGGGATGGCGTAGTTTTTGTCGTCGGTGGTGCTTGGCGAGCCGGTGGGGAAGGAGTCGGCGTTGCCATTGGAGCCGACGTCGATGCGGAGGATTTTTCCGAGGAGGTTATCGGTGATGTCTTGGGAGTTTCCTCCGGGATCGGTGTGACCGGCGTCGTTATCATCGGCGCCACCGCCGTCGCCACTGGCGATGTAGAGGTAGAATTTGGCGTCCCCGGTGGCGGTGGGGTTGAAACCGATCCAGCCGCCATTGTGGTTTCCTTGGGGTTGGCCGAAGCGCATGATATCCAGGGCGGAGGATGCGTTTGCGGTGGTGGCATTGAGGAAGGGCGCGGTGCCGTTGGCGGTGTAGCGAATGACGCGGGTAATGCGTCCGCCGATGTTGTCACTGATGTAGACGTAGAAGTGTCCGTTGGTATCGTAGTTCGGGTGGAAAGCGAGGCCGAGGAGGCCCTCTTCGTTGTTTGAGTTTACACCGGGGATGGAGAGGAAAGGGGTGGTGAGGAGGGTATCTGTGGTTTTATCAAAGATGCGGATGCGACCGGTGTCATCGGTGCTGAATCTCTTTTCGACGATGAAAAGGCGATCTGTATCGCTGGGTGGAGAGGTGACGAAGACGGGGCGGGCGAGGCCGGTTACCAGCCTTTTGGCGACCAGTTTGCCTGGACCGAGTTGGGCGTGGGCGGATACGGCAAAGGCAATGGTGACGGCACAGGAGATGAGGGCGAGGAAGGACCGGAACTGTGGGGAGTGTCCAGCCCAGGACAGGTTGGGGGTTTTCATGTGAGGATGCAGGGTTTGGGATTCGGGGACGCTTCATCAGCGTAAAGACATGATACATACCGAGCGTATGTGACGCACGCAAAAAAACCGTCTTGGTGTACGTTGGTTACTCGTCTCGGAAGCGATTGATATAGACGAAGGCGATGGGAGCGGATGAGACGAGTGCGTAGCCTACGGCGAGGATTGTAGCGCGGAAGGTGGATTCCAGGGCGACGTAGTTCATGGCGACACCGATTAGTATTGAGAAGCCGACGAGGAACACGGCGAGGGGCGAGACGATCAATTGGCGGTGGTCGCGGACGGATTCGACGACGTCGAAGAAGCGATAGGCGATCACCACGAAGAGGATGATGGCAAGGAGGGAGAACTCTTGGAGTTCGGGGACGACGAGGAAGGCGTCGTAGACGCCGTGGACGATGACGACGAAGATGAAGGTTCCGACGAATTCCTCCCAGTAACGTTTTAATTGGCAACCCATTTTATAGGTGGCGTAGCCGAGGAGCCCGGTAAGGGAGAGGTGGAGGAAATTGGCGGTGATGAATCTGCCGATGGCGTTGGAGGCGTCGCTGCGTTCGTAGTAACCGATGTTTTCCTGAAGCGCGAAGCCGAGTCCAACGCAGGCGGCGGTGACGAGGGCTTCCGCATGATGGCGACGGATGAGAAGGACGGGGAGGAAGGGGAGAAAGAAGATCAGTTTGATGACCTCCTCGCGGACGCCGACGCCGACGATAAAGTAGAGCGTATGTTGTATCCAGTTCCCGCCTTGAGTAAGACCGCCGAATTCTTCTTGCAGGTAGACGGCGAAAAGAGTGGCAGTCGCGCTACAGACGCCAGCGACGACGGCAAGGAAGTAGATAAGGAGGCGGGGCCAGCTAAAGCGGGTGAATTGGGAGAGGATAATGAACCAGACGGAGCACGCGAGGACGGCGAGACACCATTCCGCGCCAATGGCGCGGCTGAAGTCGAGTTTAATGATGGAGCGGGCGAGGAGTTTCCAATCCTTTTCGACGATCGCGAGGGCCATCCATTGGCGGGGCGTGAGGGAGTCTCGAACAGCGGGATCTTCGATGGCAGTCCTGAGTTCGTCGGTTCGTTGGAGGGATAAAAGGAGAGATATCCATCGCTCACGGGCGTGGGGATCATTGGTGAGGCGGGATTCGTCGCGGTAGTGATCGGCCGCTGTGCCGAAGTCGTCTTGATTGAAAAAGTAGTCCCCTAGGAACTCGTTTGCGAAGGGGACGGGTGGAGTCATCTTCGCGTGAGTTTTGAGGTAGGCGAGTCCGTCTTGGAACTCGTCTGAATTGGGTTCCGCGAAGAGCACCTTGACCCATGCCATGAATAGGGGCCGCTGCGAGGTATCGAGCGGGGCGTCTGCAAGGAGATCAAGGAGATTGGCGAGATTGAAGTCTTCGAGATAATCGGCCTGGGGTCGCGCGGCGGACGAGCCGATGGGGGTGGTGGCGAGGGTGTAGTAATACGCGAGGACGAAGGCGTCGAGAGCCCGTATCGTGGTTGCGATTTCTCTCGGGGTGGCGTCAGGATTGGTGACGGCAGCGCGGACCTGATCGATGAGGCGGGAGCCTTGCGGAGTGATGCCTCCGAGGGCGGAGGAGGCCACGTTTTGGAAATCGATTTTGCGCGCTGGCGCCAATGAGATGCCGAGCGCGATGAGTGCGAGGGCGGCGAGAATGATGCCGCAAGTCCTTAGAAGAAAGGGTTTAGAGCGCGAGAGGGCGTATAGTCTTTGTCGGGGAATCATCGCGGCGTGGCGGGCGATGACACTCTATCGGGAATCGGAGAAAATGACAGGAATTAGGGAGTGCTACGTTTTGTAAGCGAGAGGAAGCGCAGGACAGCGCGAAGGCGGTGGACGATATGGTAGAGGATGTGGGGAAGGGCGGAGTCGATGGGGAGGGGGATCGAAGTGAGGTTTGCGAGGCAGCTGCGGAGCGCATCCGGGCCGGTGTGGACGAAGCCGGTATTTGTCAGGAGGAGGAGATTATGTTGGGGATGAAGGCGGCAGAGAGGGGGAAAAATCTCCCGTGCGCGAGGATGCTGGTGGGGGACGAGGGCGAGGGGGACGCGAGTGGGTTGGCGGGCGAGCCATCTTTGGATCAGTGAGCAGAGGGGGCAGTGTCCGTCGTAGAAAAGGTAGAGGCCCGTGACGGTCTGCGCGGGAAGGAATTGTGGTTCTGACGGTAGATGGTCCATTGTGTTGCCGGGGATGTATTCAGGAGAGGATAAACGGATGGATTAGGTTTAAAGGGTTTGTTTTGTCGGCAGTCCGCGGGTGAATGTGGTCGATGTTAAGTCTAATCAGGTGCGGGACGCGGGCTTGTTCGAGGGCCATCCGGATGCGAAGGTGGTCGGCGGAAGAGAGAAACGGGAGACCATTTTCGCACAGGATAGCGGCATCGCAGCTTTGAAACGCAGACACGAGTTGCCTTGTTTCTTTGAAATCGATGTGATGGTGTTCGAAGCGGGTGGCAGGTGGGTTGGCGTTGGCTACGGCAATAGGGAGAGGGCTAGGAGCGACGTAGGCGACATGATGTTGGCGGTTAAGGAGAGGGGTGAGGAGAGGTATATCGCGAGCACCGGTCGCGTTGAGGATGGCGAGTTTCATGAGGAATGGTTTGAGTTGAGTGGGTTGGGTCTGACTGTGGGGCAGGTGGTGGGTGTGCAACTCGGGAGCCAGTGGGCTTTGGAGGGGGTTAATTTGAGAAGTTTAGAGAGCCGATAGCGGTTGCGAGAGACGAGGTGGCAAATTTGTTTGGCGAAGGGGAGGAGCGTTGGGTGTGCGAGTTTGAGGGCGAGGGGGCGGAATTTCACGGTGGCATAGAGGCACATGACCCATGAAGCCGCGCCGCAGTAGATGCGTTGGTCGTTAGTCATGACGACAATTTCTTTCCAGGGTTCGAAAGAGCTCAAATTAGGGCAGAGGGATTTGGCACTGGTGCTGTCCCAGGGAATGAAATGGAGGGGAAACCATGTGCGCTGAAGTGTGAGCCATTTGCGGCAGGATTGGCAGAGGCCGCAGTGTTGGTCGTAGAACACATACAGTTCATCGGGAATCGGATTGGGATGAGAAGTATCCGGCATCATGTCATTCAAGCGTGAGCGGTGGGTGGGATGGGCGGGGGTTCAAGTTTGAGCTGAGCTCGTCTTCTCATTTTATTGAAGAGAACGATATTGAAGAAGTGCATGGCACCGAGGACGAGGAGGACGACTCCGAGTTTGGTACTGAGCTCTTCGAAGACGGCGCCGATGTTGATTGGGGGGAGGCCGATTTTGAGGAAGAGGGCGACGAAGCCGAGGTTGATGAGGTAGAAACCGACGACGAGGAGGTGATTGACGCTATCGGCGAGATTGGTGTTTCCGTGGAAGCAATCGACGAGGAAGATGCGACCGTTTTTGTGTAGGGTTTTGGCGACCCAAACGGTGAGGGCGATGCTGACGGCGAGGTAGAGGCAGTAGGTGACGACAGTGAGATTCATGGCAGGACAGATTTGTTTGAGCTGTTGATACGAACAAATGTATCGATAAATTCGGAAGTTTCAAGATTTACTGAAACTTTTTTACCGACATTTAGTCCGAGAGAGGGGGCGCGCCGCGGGAAGAGAGGAGGCTAAAGGATGTTTTCCGAGTGGGGATTTGTTTTTTCGGGTCCAGCGTCCGATGGGTGGGCTATTCGTGGCGAAGGGCTTCCACGGGATTGAGGTCGGCGGCTCGTTTGGCGGGATAAATGCCGAAGATGATGCCGGTGAGGACGGAGATGGTAAAGGCGAGGAGGGGGGCACCGATGCCGACGATGGTTGTCATGCCGGCGAGTTGTGAGACGAGAAGGGGGATAGCGAGGCCCAGGGCGACGCCGATAATGCCGCCGGCGCCGGAGAGGATAACTGTTTCCACGAGGAACTGAAAGATGATGTCGGCGCGTTTCGCGCCGAGGGCGCGGCGGACGCCGATTTCACGGGTGCGTTCGGTCACATTGGCGAGCATAATATTCATGATGCCGATACCGCCGACGATCAGGGAGATTGCGGCGATGGACCCGAGGACGATATTGAAGATTTGTTTGGTGCGTTCGGCTTGGCGAAGCAGCTCGATGGGGACGATGATTTCGTAGTCGGGAGTTTTGTGATTGCGATTGAGGATATGACGAATGGCATTGGCATTCGCGACAACGGCTTCGGGGTCCTCGCACTTAACCACGACTTCGTGGAGCTCGACTTTCTCCCATGTGTAGCCGCCGGCGCTGCGTTCGAAGACAATTTCTCCGAAGCGCTCGAGCATGGTGGAGAGGGGAATGAGCATTTGGAAATTTTCGTCTGGGGAATCGGAGTCACTGGCGGAATTGTTTCCGATGTCTGAATCGGCGGATATTTGGGGGTTATCGGCGGTAATTCCGATCACGCGGAAGTAAGTGTTTTCGAGACGGACGGTTTTTCCGACGGGGCTTTCGAGGGGAAAGAGTTGGCGGGCGGCTGACTCGCTGAGGACGCAGACGTTGACGCGATTGCGCATTTCGACATCGGAGAAGAAGCGCCCGTTAGTGACTTTGATATTTCGCATGCTGGGGAACCATGGGACGGTCCCGAGGACATCGCATTCTGCATTGCGGGCGTAACGCCATGCGAAGGCACGGGAGGCGCGGGCGGGGACGACGATGGAGATCCCAGGGACGGTATCGCGGATTTGGTCAAGGTCGCGGACGGTGAGCCCGTATTCGGCGATAACGGTGGCAGCGGCTTCGGTGGCGCTGGAGTCGGAGGGTTTAACGGAGCGGATGATGACGTTTTGGGAACCGAGTTGTTTGATTTGGAGCTGTGCTTCATGGGAAGCGCCTTCGCCGATAGAGAGCATGGCGATCACAGAGGAGACACCGAAGACGATACCGAGGGCGGTGAGGAGGGAGCGGAGTTTGCGCATCCAAAGGCTTTTCAGGCCAAGGAGGATGGAGCGTTTGAGGTGACGCGGATTGGAGAGGATGTGGAATGTTGTGGTGTTGAAGATCACGGGGAATGGCCTTGCGGCCCTGAAGGTGAATTAGGAATTGGGAATGGCCTCGGCGGGGGCGGGGGCGGGAGTGGGATTGGGGGAGGCTGTTTTGTGTTTGAGGCCGCCGGGGCGGTCTTCGACGACTTGGCCGTCATGGAGGCGGATGACGCGGGAGACGCGATTGGCCATGGCGGGGTCGTGAGTGACGAAGATGAGGGTTTTTCCGAGACGATTGAGTTCTTCGAATATTCCGAGAATCTCTTCGCCGGATTTGGAGTCGAGGTTACCGGTGGCTTCGTCCGCGAGGATGACGATGGGGTCATTGGCGAGTGAGCGAGCGATGGCGACGCGTTGTTGTTGTCCGCCAGAGAGCTCGTTGGGTCGATGGTCGAGGCGCTTGCCGAGGCCGACTTGTGTGGCGAGGCGGACGGCGATCTCGCGACTTTCGTGAGGCGGGAGACCTTGGTAGTAGAGGGGGACCTCGATATTTTCGAGGACTGTGAGTTGTTGGATAAGGTTGTAGGATTGGAAGATGAACCCGAGTTTTTTTCCGCGAGTTTTGGAGAGAAGATCGTCTTCGAGGTGGGACACGTTTTGTCCACCGAGGAGGTAATCGCCTTCGGTGGGTTGGTCGAGGCATCCGAGGAGGTTCAGGAGGGTTGATTTTCCGCAGCCGGAGGCGCCCATAATGGCGACGTATTCGCCCGGCATGATATCGAGCGTGATGCCGTCGAGGGCATTTACGATGGCGTCGCCCATGCGGTAGCGCTTGCGGACGTTTTGCAGCGAAATGATGGGCGTTTCCTTTTTCAAGGAGGGGGCTTCCTAGGGGTCGACTTTGGCGAGGGCGGCTTGTTCTTCCTCTGCGGCCTGATCGAAGTCGGCGGGTGGGGAGAGGAAGACTGATTCACCTTCTTCGAGACCGGAGACGATTTCGATGAACTCGTCGTTGAATTCGCCAACATCGACGGGGCGGCGTTCGATTCGTCCGCTGTCTTTTACGAAGCAGAAGTGTTCATCGCCCACCACGAAGATGGATTGGACGGGGACGTGAAGGGCATCGGGGATTTCATTAACGACGATTTCGACTTCGGCGGTCATGCCTGGCTTGAGCCAGTCGTGTGTTCCGTCGATATGGATTGCGGCGGGATAGACTTTGAGATTGGGATTGAAGCGCAGGTTGGCGGAATCGGGGAGGACCGCCAATTCGGCGACTTCGCCGGTGAGAATTTTCCCGGGTTCGGCATCGACGGTGATCCGGGCGGGTTGTCCGATATCGACTTTTTTGACGTAGGACTCGTGGATGTTCACGGTGACGGCCATTTTCGTCATATCGGGGATGGTGATGATGGGTTGGCCGTAACGGACCTCGACGCCTTCTGAGATGGGGTCGTAGTAGCGGGCTTTGTAGATATTGACTTCTTCGCCGCCATAGGCGACGAGACCGGGAATTTCCGCGCGGATTACGGTGCGGGAGAGTTGATATTCGAGTTCTTCCTTTTCTTTTTCTTCGAGTTCGAAGCGACGTTTGGCGGACTTGAATTTGACATCGGCTTGGGCGATGCGGGCTTGGGCTTCGCGTTTTTCGCGATTCAACTTTTCGAGGGCTTCTTCGAAGACGGAGAGGTATTGCTCTGCGGCTTTGTTGAATTCGTATTTGCGAAAGAGTTCGAGTGCGGTCTCGGCGGTTTTGACCTCGAGTCGTTTTTTATCGAGGGCGACGGCTTCGTTTTCGAGTTCGGTTTGGCTGATGAACTGTTTTTCTGCGAGGCGCTGCGATCCTTCGTAGCTTTCGTCGGCGAGGGCGTGTTCACTTTCGGCGACGAGGAGGGCATCTCCGAGTTGGCGAAGGATTTGTTGGGCTTCGCCGTCCCCGAGTTCATCGGCTTTGATGTATTTAATAAAGTCCACGGAGGCGGCACTTTCGGCGGAGGGGTTTAGGGCTTCTTCGGTCGCGGCGGAGGGTTCGAAGCGGGGGTCTTTATCGCCTGCTGAGTGCTCTCGGGCTTCTTCGTATTGGGCGAGGGTCAGGGTATCGTAGGGGAGGTCACGTTCTTTCAGGATTTCGTGGGCGGCATCGGTGCCGAGGTATTTTTCGAAGTCGAGGAGAGCGAAGCGCACGATCTGCCGGATCTCTTTGATTTCGGAGGCGGTTTCGGAGGCTTGGATGGAGCGATTTTGGTCGGCGTCGAGGTAGTTGGCGTAGTCGGTTTGGAACTCGACCTCGTGGTTGAACATTTTTTCCTTGAGGGGGTTGGTATCGAGTTCGACGAGGATTTTACCCTGTTCGACGTCCTGTTCGGTGACTTCGTAACCTTCCTCAACGATGAAGAGAATCTTGGTGCCGTCGGGTTTGACTTCGGATTTGATTTCGAGGGATTCGAGGGCGTGGATGTTGCCACCTTCGAGGACATTGATGGGGAGGAGGCCGCGACGGACTTCGAAGGTGGCTATATCTTTTCCGTCGAATTTCGTATTGGAGCCTGGCATGGCGATCCAGACGAGGAGAGCGACGGAGGCGACGCCGAGGGCGATCAGTTTGGAACGGGTGAGCTTGAAGGGGAGGCGCTCAGTTATCTGCTTTAGCAATTTTGATGTCATCTGCTTTTTCTTCCTTCAGTTTTTTGATCCAAGAACCGTCTTTATTGATGAAGAGAACGCCCATATCGCGCCAGAAATTGAGGCGGGCGATGGTATGGTTTACGAGTGCTGCGGTGAGTTCGTTTTGTGAATCTGTCAAATCGTTCTGCGCTTCGACGAGGTCCCGGGCGGTGCCGCGTCCTATTTCCATAAGCAATTGTTGTTCCTCAAGGCGGCTGGCAGCGAGTTGAACGCTATTTTGGGCGATTTCGTATTGTCTTTCCGCTTGTTCGAGATTTCGCCAGTTGTCGTAGATTTCCTGTTTGATTTCATCGATTGCGAGATCGAGTTCCCGAGCGGTGCGTTGGTGGGCGATGAAGGAGGCCCGGAAGGCGTTTCTTTCGTCTTTTTTGTCGAGTTCGAGGTCAAAAGCGGCGCCGGTATTCCAACTAGTTGAATCGAAGTCGAGGACGGGGATGCCGGTTTCCCCTTCGCCGGAGAAGATTTCGACGCTGGCGACGAAATCGACGGTGGGGAGGAGGTCTTGGCGGAAGACTTTGATGCGTCGGGCGGTATCGGCGTATTCGTCGACGTCGTTTTGGAGGTCGAGTCGGGTGAGGAGGGAGACTTCGGCGGCTTCGCGGCGATTGAGTTCGGGGGGGATGATGGTGAGGTCTTCCAGTTCGATGTCGGCGAGGATGACGCGGGAGTCGATGGGGACGCCGAGGTCGATTTTAAAATCGTCGAGGGCTTCGGCGTAATCGCGGACGGTGTTGACCCATTGGCTTTCGGAATTGAGGGCGGCTTGCTGGATGAGTCCGAGTTCGGATTTGGATCGGCGATCTTCTTCGGCGAGGGCTTGTTCTCGTTCGAGGCTGAGTTGGAAGCCTTGATAGGCGAGGAAGGCGTTTCGAGCGGAGTCGCGTGCTTGGAGGACTTGGTAATAGGAAGTGGCGATTTGGACTGAGAACTCTTTGCGGAAGCGAGAGAAGTCGCGAATCGAGTAGAGGAGATTTCGTTCGGCTTGGGTGAGGTTTTCCATCGTGGCGCGGTAGCCGGCCCCGCGGAGGAGTGGTTGTGTGAGGGTGCCGAGGAAGTCGGAGCGGGTGACGACGCTGCGGTCGCCGGTGACGAATTTCAGGAAATCGCTGGTGAGGTCGGCGGTGAGGCGGGTTCCGAGTTTTCGGAGTTGGGAGAAGGAGAGGAT
>JBCDBW010000098.1:0-16355 GCA_039182965.1 Verrucomicrobiota bacterium | reverse complement strand
GAAATGTACGGCCTCGACGGAGAAGAAACCGCCGCTTTCGGTCGCCAGTGCCTCATGGCACGCCGCCTCGTCGAAGAAGGCACCCGCTTCGTCCAGATTTTCTCCGGCGGATGGGATAGCCATGACTACCTCGAACGTGGCCACGCTTCGCGAATCAAGAGTGTCGACAAACCATGGGCGGCCCTTATCAAGGACCTCAAGCAACGCGGTATGCTCGAGGATACCCTCGTCGTCTGGTGCGGCGAATTCGGACGCACCCCAGACAACAACAAACGCGGCGGTGTCTACTCGATTGGCCGTGGCCACAATATCGACGCCATGACCATCATGATGGCCGGCGGCGGCGTGCAACCGGGCGTCCACGGCGCTACCGATGAACTCGGCGCCATGGCCTCCGAGCTCGTCCACCCCATCCGAGATTTCCACGTCACTCTTCTCCACCTCCTCGGCCTCGACGACAACAAGCTCACCTACTTCCACGCCGGAAGATACAAACAACTCTCCCAGTTCGGCGGTGAAGTGATCACAGAACTTGTCGGATAGGCACTGCGCCTCGCCACATCGATGTCCCGGAGGGACAAAAGATACTAGCCGGTGGTGACGACCGCGCAGCGGTCAAAACCACCGGAACAGGGGCCACGATAATCTGCGCCCCGGAGGGGCGCCAGAACCCATCTACCAAAAATACTCCTCATCATACTCCACCAACCCCCGCGTCAACATCGCCACATACTCATCTTGAAAAGATATCTGCCGCTGATGCTCCTCCTGTGCCAAAACATACGCATTCACATTCTCCAAATCACCTGCCCCAAAACTGAACGCCCCATATCCCTCCTGCCACGCAAACCCAACTAAACCCAACTCATCCTTCACCCACTTCGACGATTCCGACTTCATCTCCCGCACCACGTCCGACAACCGATGCTTCGCTTTTAGTCCCGTCGATACATGCACGTGATCCCCCACCCCTCCAACGGCATGCGCAACCGCTTCAATTCCTCGAATCACCCCGCCCAAGTAACGATGCACACGTGGACGAACATCTGGTGCAAACCATGGCTCACGATGTTTCGTGCTGAACACAAGATGATCGTAAAGGGATGTATGCGTCGACGCCATCGCTCCCTATTTCTATTCGCTCACAGCTATACCGCGAAGCTTTTCCTCCTAATCACTTCTGTGCTGACGGGCGTAATACATGCCGTCGAAATGCCGACCTTTGAAAAAGGCACTAAACGACCCACCACCATGCGCGAGGTTCGCGACCTCCACGCCAAAGACGGTCTGGAAGTATTCCGCCCCACCATCGAACCCGCCAAGGGCGTCACCATCAAGAAAGACATCGTCTACGCCGAACGCAAAGAAAAGACCCTCCACCTAGACCTCTTCCTGCCAGCCCCTCCCGCGGCAGAGCCGCATCAGGGTCAAGCGGCACGCTTGCCCCCACTCGTCGTCCTCATCCATGGCGGCGGTTGGAAGAAGGGAGACAAATCGGGAGAACACAGCAAAGCCGCCTGGTTCGCCAATCGCGGCTACGCCGCCGCTTCCATCCAATACCGCCTCTCCGGAGACGCCACATTCCCCGCGGCCATCGACGACTGCAAAAGAGCGATCGCCGTCCTCCGCCATCAAGCCTCTCAACACGGATACGATCCCGACCGAATCGCCGTCATGGGCTTCTCCGCCGGCGCACACCTCGCCGCCCTCGCCGCTACCACCGGCGACAACCCAATTTTCGAAACCACACTGGACATCGCCTCAAATGCCGTCCAGGCCGCCGTCATCGTCGCTGGCCCCACCGACTGCACAAACCCGAACGCCATCGAAGACTCACGCTCACCAGACGGCAATTACCGGCTCTTCCTCGGCGCCTCATACGACGACAATCCCACCATCTTTACGAAAGCATCACCGCTCACCTACGTTAGTGAAAACACACCACCCTGCCTCTTTGTCGGGGAAAACTCCGACAAAAGCTCCGCCGCCATGCGTGATAGAATGACCGAACTCAACCTTCCCTTCGACTCACTCGTCCTCACCGGCGGCGTCCATGGCGAGTGGAACTGGGAACCCTGGTTCACAATCACAATGGAAAAATCGAGAGCTTTTCTCGAATCTCACTTCAAGAATCAATAAATGAAACCCCTCCTCCTCACTCTAATCTTCTCCCTCTTGCCCTTTGCCTTTCTCGCCTCCGCGGCGGAACGCCCAAACTTTATCTGCATCCTCGTCGACGATCTCGGCTACGCCGACGTCAGCTTCCAAGACGTCGTCGCCGAGGACGTTGAGACCCCCAATATTGACCGCCTCGCCAAAACCGGTGTCGTTTTCACCGAGGCTTACGCCAGTTCCCCGATCTGCAGCACCTCCCGCCTCGCCTTCTTGACCGGCCGCTACCAGACCCGCTGGGGTGGCTACTGGTATGGTCAGGGCGGGCTGCCCAACGACGAACAAACCATCGCCGAACTCCTCCGCGACCAGGGTTACAAGACAATGAAGGTCGGTAAGACCCACCTCAACCACGGCGAAAAACCCTTCCCCCTCGATCACGGCTTCGATGAATACCTCGGCTTTGAACACCATTCCTGGGACTTTTACCTCCTCAGCGAAAAGGACAAGGAAGCCTACGAAGCGCGCAAGGCTGGCAGCACCGAGGCACCCCAGTTTTTCTGGATGGGCCCTCTCACCCGAAACCGCGAGAAGGTCTCCTACGAAAATTCCAACACCACCGACATCTTCGCCGATGAATCCGTCGCCTTTATCGAGCGCAACGCCGGAAACCCCTTCTACCTTCAGCTCGAGTTCAACGCCGTCCACACACTCCTTACCGTCGTTCCCGACGAATACGCCGAGAAATACGACATCCCCAAATACCCATTCAATCGCGATGCCACAGCCGAATCCTGGGACTACCCCTACTGGGACCCGCAGAAAGAAGAGTACAAAGAATGGTATTCCGACGTCGCCCACCTCGTGAAAGTCGATCCCTACGGTCGCAAAAAATACCTCGTCCACCTCGAGATGCTCGATAAAGCAATAGGCAGGATCACAAAAGCACTCGAGGCTACCAACCAACTCGAGAACACCTTTATCGTATTCTCATCCGACAACGGCGGCTCCCATCAATCCTATGCCAACAATGGCCCCCTCCATGTCTACAAATACTGCATCGCGGACGGCGGCATCAAAGTTCCCATGTTTGTCACGTGGCCCAACGGGATTGAGGGCGATAAACGCATCGAGGCACTCGTTACCCACCGCGATGTCTTCGCCACCATCGCCGACATTACCGACACGCAGCCGAAAAAGGAACTCGACGCCAAAAGTCTTCTCCCTCTGATCGAAGGAAAGGTCGACCACCTCCACGACGAACTCTTCTGGGATACTGGAAAAAATTCCTGGGCCTACCGCGACGGCGACTGGAAGCTCGCCCTCTTCCCCGAAAAAGAATACACATGGTATGAAATCGGCGAGGACGGTCTCGTCAAACCCGAACTCAACACCACTTGGCTAAAAGAGGAAATGGCCCTCTTCAATCTCAAAGAGGACGAGGGAGAAACAACCAACCTTGCCGACGAACACCCCGAAAAAGTCGAAGCCATGCTCGCCCGCTACCAAGAATGGCGCGCCACCCAAAGCGATCCCGTCCGGGGTAAGAAAAAATAGCGCGACCAACAACCCGACACGACAATCCCATCCCACAAATGCTTCGCTCCATCCCTATCATCGGAGCCGCCGCCCTGTTCGCGTTCGCTACGCCTCTGAAAGCAGGCGAACTCTCCATCCTCGTCGTCCGGGGCGGCCACCACTACGATACCCCGGATTTCGAGAACATGTGCCGCAGCCTCGGTGACATCGAGGTGGACCTCGTGCTCACCTCCCACATGCAGCAGATGACAGCCGGGGAAATTGCCGACAAATACAACGCCATCCTCTTCCTGAACCAAAACAAGCACTACCCGCCGGCTCCGAGACACCGAAAACAATACATGGACCTCGCCGCGCTCGGCGTCGGTATGGTTTTCCTCCAATTCACGCTCTCCTCCTACCCCGAATGGGACGAATACCACAAACTCATCGGCGGGAAATGGTTCCTCAAAGACTACACCGAAGACCCGGAGCTCCACTCCACCTACTACAAGGATCTTACCCTCGACATCCAAATCCTCGACAGAAACCACCCCGTCACGAAAGGTCTCGAAGACTTCACGATGACCGACGCCTACTACGGCAACATCCATGTCGCTCCGGACGTCCACCCCCTTCTGGGCACAAAACATCCCGACATCGCCTCAACGATCGCCTGGACTCACCAATACAAGAATTCGAAGGTCGTCTACATCATGCCCGGCTTCACCAAGAGAGCATACGAACACAAATCCTACATCCAGCTCATCGAAAATGCGCTCAGCTACGTGGCCAATCTGCCGTCACAAAAGCAAAAATGACCGCTCCCGAAACGTCCATGAAATACGTCATACTCTTGATGCTCCTGACCATCGTTTCGCTGGGATACACCCATGCCGATCCGAAATTCCAACACATCGTCGTCTATCAGGAAGACGGAAAATTTGCCGGTTGGCCCGCCAATAATGGTGCCTGGATTTTCGAAGGAGACGAAATGCTCGTCGGTTTCACCCGCGGCGACTACGAACTCAACGAGAAAACACACAACATTGGCGGCAACCAAAAGAGCTGGCTCGCAAGAAGCCCTGATCGCGGCCAATCTTGGGAAGCCTTCGACCCGGAAAATTACGTCGGCGACCTCGGCCCAAAACCGAAATGCCTCCCCCTCGCCGAGCCCATCAATTTCACCCACCCAAAATTCGCCCTGCGCATGGTCGGCACGGCTTACCACGGAGCCAAGGACCCCAACGGTCATTTCTTCTATACCTACGACGGCGGCGTCACGTGGAAGGGCCCTCATCGCTTCGGAGAGCTCCACAAATCACCCGATCTCGACACGGCCAAACTCCGCGAGCTCACCCCCCGCACCGATTACGTGGTCACAGACCAGCACGAGGCCCTACTCATGCTCTCGAGCCGAAGAATCGGCAAGTTCGCATCCGATCGCATCTTCTGCGCACGCACAAGCGACGGTGGCCAAAGTTTCGATTTTCTTTCATGGATCGTCCCCATCGATGATCCCGCCCGCGCCGTCATGCCTGAAACGTTCCAACTCAACGACGGCACCCTCGTCACTGCCATGCGCCGCCGCGAGAGAATCAAAGGAGACGAGAAGAACTGGGTCGATGCATACGTCTCCAAAGACAGCGGTGCATCGTGGCAGTTCATGGCTAAGGTTGGCGACGCCGGCACCAGCAACGGCAATCCCCCCGCCATTGCCGCCACCGCAGACGGTCGCCTCTGCGCCGTGTTCGGCGAGCGAGATGAAGGAAAGATCCTCGCAGCCTATAGCTCTGACGGTGGGAAAACCTGGGGCAAACCCATCGTCCTCCGAGACGACTTCGGCTCGGAAGACAATCAAACAAATGACCTCGGCTACCCGCGGCTCCTCCGCCGCTCCGATGGCAAAATGGTCGCCCTTTATTACTACTCAACCCCCGATTGTCTTCACCACATCGCCGCAACCATTTGGTCCCCCTGATCGACAACACGCGATTGATCGCGCACTTCCGACGGTCACTAGGGAGCAGCCACCACCACAATCGCATTGATCAGCGGATTATTCTCAGACGCGAAAACGGATAGATCGAGACTCGAGTCACTCACACTCGTGGAAAACGCGCGACGTATCGCCACCCACTTCCCCGGAGCCGTCGCGTGAAGGTCAATGTCATCCAACACGAGCAGTCCCTCGATCGAAAGATCAAAGACGCGCTTGGCATCCTCGGTGAAGAAAGTCTCAGCCAATTGAAGATAAACCAGATAATTCCCATTGGTAACCGGAATACTATATCCCGTGAAGCTACCCTTCGAACGCGCCGTATTGTAAAGCGAATCCTCGTTCGTCAGCGCAACCGCATTCCCCGGAAAGTTGTCAATCCCACCCCCATTGAAATAAATATCCGCCACGTAACTGAAGCCGTTCGAACCGGAATACGCGCCGCCCCCACAATTGATCGCAGCGACGACGTCCGCCCCATCCACAACCCTGACCATCACGCTATCACTGGCCGAGTCACTCGCGCTCGAAACTTCAATCTGTAACTCATACATTCCCGCCTGCGAAAAAGTGGCCGTGGTCTGAAGCATGCTTGCATCAACAAAGGTCACCGTGCCCGGACCCGATACCTTACTCCAAGTCTGACTCGCCACATCGGTCGCGTTCGGCTCCAAGCCGGCACTACCCGCCAGCGAAATCACCAGATCATCCCCCGCGTCGACAGTTGGAATCACCGGCGCAATCTCAGGAACCACCGCCAGCCTCGCAAACCAACGCGGAGACGCCACGTCAGGATTCAACTGAACCGTGATCCGCTCACTCTCACTGTCGACGACGGTCTTGCTCAGTTCCTGCACTAGCCCCGCCTCCCGGCGCCAATCTCCCGGTAAAAGACCAACCTGCTGCTCAACAACAAAGCGGTTATTCCGCGCAATATAATCAAAGCCTCCATTTCCTGTTCCCCCCGACCATTGCCGAAAAGAAACTTCCAAGCCGCTCACCGCCCCCGGTATCAGCTGAAAATCAAACCACGCCTCGGAATTCCCGTAATCCAAAGCAAGAAAACGCACAATCCGCCGAAGAACCTCTTCGTTGTCTCGCTCGTTGATGTCCGACCCCGGACCATTGTTCCACATCGGCTGCCGGTCAAATATCGCAATGATGTTCCCGCCACCAACCACCGCATGAGCAATGACCGCCCAAATCGGATTCACAATCGTTACCCCCTCCGGGTCAATGTTCAGGTTCCCATTGGAAATGCGATTTGCCGGGTCCAACGGGATCAACGCCTCGGCATCCCCCAACGGATCAATCGCTATCGGCGACACTCCCTCTCCCTCAAACTCAGGCTGATCCCATATTATCGGATTCGAAGAGTTCGCATCCGGAATATAGGCGCGCGTACCTCCACCCTGATCCACGGCCACCTGCATACCGTACTTCGACAAAATAGAATTCACCGCCGTTTGACCGGTCTGATTCCTGATCTTGATATCGGGATCCGAAAGACTGCCCCCCGCCGCCGAATCATTATACATCAGGATGCCACCGCCCCTTCTGAGCCAAACATCGAGCGCCGTCTGCTCAGCCACCGACCATACTTTTTGATGCAAGCCGAAAACGACAACGTCAAACTGACTCAAGAACGCCGCGTTAAGGGTGACTGCTTGGTCGTAATGCTGACTGATCGAATAGCCTTGCGCCTCGACCAGAGCCTTAAATTGAGAAAGGCCTTTATTGCCCGCGTCTGTCAGCAACATCTGATCAAAGGCAGCCGCGCCGCCCGAGGGAATCGTCCCGTCCGCCGCAACGTCTCCATAAATATACGCAACGCGCTTTTCCCCGAAAGCCATACCCAAGCAAAGTTGAAGGCCAAGAACTATGAGGGCAGAAATTCTCACCGGATCAACTTAACTCACAATACCCTGCCATCCAGCCGAGCAATTGCAAGCTACCCCATTTAGCCGTGGCCAAGCACTAGGTCGCTAGAACACTTGCCAATAAAAATGACTCTGGCGGAACTGGTTCAGACTCGGCACGAATCACGTCACCAGAACCGCCTTCCTCCAGTAAATCTGCCATGGCGGAAAGATATCGAATGAGATCCTCACGAGAATTCCGACTAAGGTGCACATTGTCCCCGAGCCGCTCCAAGACAAGTGGATCTGTAAGATGCTCGAGATGGATGACATCCTCGCGATCAAAACCAACCTTCTCCAGAGTCTCAAAAACCTCATCCACAGCACGCCCCGACTGCGGGCAATACGCACGCGCATGCTCGGTCCATTCGTCTAGTTCATAATTCACCGCACGAGACACCTCCCGATCATTCATCCCCGTCAGACTCTGAATGAGGTGACCGCAGTTGCAACGCGCCATGTGCCCCCACTCATACCGTGCCCCAATTGAAAGCCGGTGGGCGGCTCCCCGGAGCGCACGAACTAGCTCTGGATTCTTCTTTGCCATCTCTTCTTCTCCTTCGACTTATATTACACAAAACCTCCCAATACTCTACGAAATGCTGATGCGTTTCTCGCCTTGCGACTGAACGTTTTTTGCGATTTCTTGATGCTCAATTGCGAATAAACACGAAACGGCACTTGCCAACCCTCCCCCTTGACACAGCCCCTTGGCGATCGCTTCTCCTTATGGACCCCCGATGTCGAGATTCCACCATACAATGACCAAATTCTGCTAAAAATCAGCCCTCACCCTCCGTTATAGCCAAGGTATAGGTCTACGACACCGCCCGCCCCCTCTAGTTCCAATGAAACCCCCGACAATTGTGGTCACGTTATTCGTGGCATTATTACTCGCATCACATAGTCACTCCTTCGAGATCAACAAGCATCGTTCCCAACATATCATGACGAATGTCAACAAGTCGAAATCGACCTCCGAAGGAACCCCCTACCTCACAAGACTGGAGGATGGCTGTATCCCCCTCGTCACCGGCAACGGTCAGGGTAGATCACCCCTCCTCGAAAGACCCTTCGGCACGATCCCAGTCAACGAATCCGAGAACGATACCGTCGCTTGGGCTTGGGAGAACGAATGGGGCGACAAAGTCTTCGGCACTTCCTTCGGACACCCCGCCGACTTCGCCGAAGAAGATCATAATCGCATGCTCCTCAACCGTGTCCACTGGGCCGTCAACAAACCACTCCCCGGTCCAGACGCCAAAATCACCACCTGGTAAATCGAACGAGCGGACAAACAATCAGAAAAATAATGCGTTTCCATTTAACCTTGTTGCTGGCAATTGTCCTCAGCGTCTCCGTGCCTCCGCGTGAGACTTTTGCCTCCGACTACCCCGTCCAACCCGGCGACCACATCGCCATCGTCGGCAATACCTTCGCGGATCAATTGCGCGTCCACGGATACCTCGAGACGCTCCTCCTCAGCCGCACCCAAGACAACCCCGTCTCCATCCGCAATCTCGGCTGGGCCGGCGATCGCCTCACCTTCCGGGATCGCCCCACTAACTTTCCCACCGAGGAATCCACCCTCCAGGAACATCAAACCGATGTCATCATCGCCTGCTTCGGGATGGGAGAATCCTTTGATGGCGAAGAAGGCCTCGCCGACTTCCGAAAAGACCTTCGCGATTTCATCACCGCGCACCGCGGGAAAATATACAATGGCGAATCCGAAGTCCGCCTCGTCCTCGTCTCACCCATCGCATACGAGAACCTCGGCGATATCACACCAAACTGGGAACAAAGAAATAAAGAACTCGAGGCCTATTCCCAAGCGATCGCCGAAACCGCCGCCGAGGCAAATGTCGCTTACGTCCATCTCTTCGATCCCGCCAAGAGTCTGATGGAAAACGAAGAAGCACCCGATCTAACCACCAACGGAATTCACCTGAACCCATACGGCTACTGGGCACTCAGCCGCGCCACCGCCGACCAACTCGTCCCCGGTCACCCCGCTTGGAAGCTTACCATCGACGCCGCTTCCAAAAACCTCACCGCCGAAGGCCTCACCATCACGAATCTCAAAGAAAAGGACGGCTCCCTCGAATTCTTCGTCACGGAAGACTCATGGCCCAGCCTCGCCCCTCCCTCGAAGCAAACTGTCCCCGCCGCCCTCTCAGACGCCCAGGATACACTCACCATCGAAAACCTTGCCCCGGGCGAATATCGGCTCGAAATCGACGATCAGCTCATCACAACCGCGGACCATCTAACCTGGGCCCGGGGAGTCCCCCTCCAAAACACTCCCGCTCACGCCGCCGCTGAGGCCTATCGCCGCTCCGTGAATGACAAAAACGACCAGTTTATCTACAGTTGGAAGGCCCTGAATCAGGTCCACATTGTGGGAGAACGCCGCAACTCCCCCAGCGGTCGCTCACTTCCGGAAGAGATCATCGAATTTAACATGCTGGCCCTCGAAAGAGATGAATCCCTCCGCTCCGGCATTGAACTTAAAACCCGCATCTGGCGCCTGACCCCGATCTCCCGCTAGTCCATGAAAGCTACTACCCAAATTTTTCTCGCGATTGCCGTCACGCTCACGGGCACCGCCCTCGCACAAGAAAAATCGATATCCTCTGTCGAAGGCATTAAGACCCGAAACCTCGAAGGCGCTGATCTCGCCCTGATCAACAATCACGACCCCGCAGCTGAACTCGAAAACTTCGATCTCCTTCCCGGCTTCGAAGCCAACCTCTTTGCGGCCGAACCCATGCTCGCCAATCCCATCCACATGGTCTGGGACTCTCACGGTCGCCTCTGGGTCGCGTGCTCATGGGCTTACCCCCAACTCAAACCCGGCGATGTCGCGAACGACAAAATCATTATCCTCGAAGATACCGACAACGATGGGCGCGCCGACAAATCCACGGTCTTCGCCGACGGCCTCTACATGCCCACCGGCATAGAACTAGCCAACGGCGGCTGCTACGTCGCACAAACACCCGATGTCTTCTTCTTTAAAGACACCGACGGCGATGACGTCGCCGACCTTAAACAAGTCGCCCTCACCGGCTTCGGCATCGAAGACAGTCACCATTCCATCAGCGCCTGGCGCCGCGGCCCCGGCGGCTGGATCTACTTCCAGGAAGGCATCTTCCTGCATTCCCAAGTCGAAACTCAGCACGGAATGGTCCGCAACTACAACGGCGGCGTCTATCAATACAATCCTCGCACCCAGGAACTCCGCATCTTCTGCACCGGCACCGGTGGTAATCCCTGGGGACACGTTTTCACCCAGTGGGGACAATCCTTCATGGTCAACAATCCCCGCATCATGTATCTCAGCCCCGCCACGGGAAACAGCAGCGAACCCATCCGTGTCCCTCCCCTCATCAGCACCGAAAAACAATGCGGCGGCGATCTCATCACCGGCTCCCATTTTCCCGAAGAATTCCAAGGACAACTACTCTCCGGCCGCTTCAAAGGTCGCGCCGTCATTCGCTACGAATTCATCGACGATGGCGCCGGTTTTAATGCAAATGTTCTCGAACCTCTCATCTCCTCAAAACACCCCAACTTCCGACCCGTCGATGTCAAAGTCGGTCCCGATGGCGCGGTCTACGTCGCCGATTGGTATAATTCCATCATCAATCACGCCCAACACGATTTCCGGGACCCCCGTCGCGACCACACTCATGGCCGAATCTGGCGCATCACCGCAAAAGACCGCCCCCTCACCCCCAAACCAAAACTAGCCGACGCTTCGATCGAAGAGCTCGTCGCCCACCTCGATCGCCCCGAACACTGGACCCGCCACCAGGCCAAAAAAGAACTCAGTGAACAAAATCCCGACCAGGTCCTCGCGGCCGTCGAAGCCTGGGCGGAAAAGCTCGACACCGCCCACCCCGATCACGCCCTTCACCTGACCGAAGCGATGTGGGCCTGCCAGAACGTCGGTCGCGTCAGCGAACCAATCCTCACACGCGTCCTCGCCTCGGACTCCGGAGACGCCCGCTCCGCCGGGGCCCGCGTCATCCGGTATTGGCACGAGGAACTCTCTGATCCCGTCGCCATGATCGCTAAGACCGCTGGCGATCCCCATCCGCGCACACGCATGGAAGCGGTCCTGTCTGCCGGCTACCTCTACGACGCCGATGCCCTTCCCGCCGCCCTCAATGCCCTCGACCACGAACGCGATCCCTTCATAGATGCCGCCATTCCCCAAACCGTGGCGGCCCTTGAGTCATTCTGGAAACCCGCCCTCTCTTCAGGCGAGCTGAAGTTCGCCAAACCAGAACACCAAGACTTCGCCGAACGCGAAACCGGCCTCGGCTTTGACAAACACCTCTCCGCTTTCCTGAAGACCCCCAATCCCGCTCCAGCCGAAATTGCCGGGATCAAAGCCCGCTTCACGACGGACGCCACCAAGGACCAGGTGAACACCGTCGTTGCCGCCCTCGCCGATAAAGACCAATCACTCTCACCGGAAGTCACCGCCGCGCTCCTCGATGCCCTAGCTCGAGTCGCCGCTCGCGGAGATATCGAGCAACCTCGAAAAATGAAAAACCTCCGCTTCCTGCTGAGCGAAGATGAAGAAACTCTCGCCCCGCTCGCCGCCCGGATGTTGGGCGTCTGGCAGGTCTCCAACGCCGGCCCCGACCTCCTGAAAGCCCTCCAGAACGAAGCGCGCCCCCAAGAAACCCGCCAGGCCGCTGCCGTCGCTCTCGGTAGTCTCATCGAAACAAGGTATCTTAATGAACTAATCTCTCTCTCCAAAGACGCCGATACCCAAACCCGTTACTTCGCCGCCACTGGCCTCGTCGCCGCGGATATCGAACACGCCGCCGCCGCCGCTTCCGAGCTCCTCACGATCGACCCCGAAGAAGCCGATCCCGTTCCGCTCGTCGCCGCCTTCACGAGACAAAGAAGAGGAAATAACCTGATTACCGACGTCGTAAGCAATCTGACCATTCACCCAGACGTCGCCTCCAAGCTAAACGCCTACCACCGCCAAACCGGTCAACTGCCACCCAAACTCGCAGCCATCTTCCAAAACACGAATCCCGATTCGCTCAGTTCGACCCTGCTAAAGGAGAAACGAACCAAGCTCGCCGAGGATGTCTCTGAGTTTGGCGATGCCCATCGCGGGGAACTCATTTACCGGCGCAAGGAACTCGCCTGCACCACCTGCCACGCAATCGGCCCGGTCGGCCCACCCATCGGTCCCAACCTCGTCGCGGTCGGCGGCGGAGCCTCGACGGAATACATGATCGAGTCCATCCTCGAACCGAACAAAGCCATCGCCGAACACTACGAAAATGTCCTCTTCACGATGGGCGATGACACCACCCTCATGGGAGTCATCACTTTCAAAAGCGATACCGAAGTCATCGTTCGCGATTCCGCTCAAGGCGGCGCCGAGGTCACCATCCCGCTCGGCAATATTCGCACCCAGCAGTCCGTCCCCTCCCTCATGCCCGCCGGACTCGCCGATCAACTCAGCGACCGTCAGGAATTCCTCGATCTCGCCAAATTCCTCGCTTCCCTCGGCCGCCCCGGCCCCTTCGCCAACAACGAACGCCCCTTCATTCGCAAATGGCGCGTCACCGCTGCCGGTTCGCCCGAAACCACCCCTCCCGCGGACGACACGTCATGGCTCCCCGCCTACAGCCTCGTCAACGGAGAACTTCCCGCGACCGAATTCAATCTCGGCGACGCCACGTATGCCCGCGGCTTCATCAACGTCCAAGTCCCCGGACCCATCTCCCTCGATATCAACAATACCGATGGCCTCACCCTGTTCGTGAACGGGAAAAAAATCGCCGATCCCACCGCGCCCATCGACTGCGCCAAAGGTCGCCATATCCTTACCTTCCAAATCGATCCCTCCCAACGCGGCAAAACCGGTCTCAGCGTCGAAGTGAAAGCGCCCGACGGTTCGCCCGCGAAATTCCAGCCCGAAGGCGGTATATGAAATCATCGCTTGCCCTCTTTCTCCTTTCCATCCTGCCCATTGCGTCGCTAAACGCAGCGAACACGCATCCGGATCAAACGGCACGTTCGCCGAACGTCGTGCTGGTCATGACGGACGACCAGGGCTACGGAGACCTCTCCTGCCACGGCAACCCCGACTTCCAAACCCCCCACCTCGACAGCCCCCACGACGAAAGCGTTCGCTTCACCAATTTCCACGTCGACCCCACCTGCGCTCCCACCAGGGCCGCACTCATGACGGGCCGCTATTCCCTGAGCACAGGCGTCTGGCATACCATCGCCGGCCGCTCGTTCCTTCACCCGGAAGAAGTCACCCTCCCGGAAGTCCTGAAATCCGGCGGATACAAAACCGGCATGTTCGGCAAATGGCACCTCGGCGATAATTTCCCCTGCCGCCCCCACGATCGCGGCTTCGACCTCGCCATCTACCACGGCGGGGGCGGTGTCGGCCAAACCCCCGATGTCTGGGGAAACGACTACTTCGACGACCGCTACTACCGAAACGGTGAACCGACAAAATACGAAGGCTACTGCACCGACGTCTGGTTCGACGAAGCCATGAACTTTATGAAGGACTGTGGCGATTCACCCTTCTTCTGCTACATCGTCCCCAACGCGCCCCACGGCCCGTTTTACGTCGATGAAAAATACTCCCAACCCTTCGTCGACAAAGGCTTCTCCCAAAATCGCGCGAACTTTTATGGCATGCTCGTGAACTTCGACGAGAACATGGGGCGCCTCGAAACTTTCCTCGAAGAAAATAACCTTCGCGATAACACGATCGTCATCTTCATGACCGACAACGGAACAGCCGGACCCTGGTATCCGAAAGAAGGCGAAGACCACACTGCCGGACTCCGCGGAATCAAGGGCTCCATCTACGAAGGCGGACACCGCGTCCCCTTCTTCGTCCGTTGGCCCGCCGGCAACGTCGGCGGCGGTGACGACGTCGACCACCTCGCCGCCCACATCGACATCCTCCCCACTCTCACCGAACTCTGCGGAGTATCGCGCGACGCCGGCCCCGAACTCCACGGCCAAAGCCTCGCGCCCCTCTTCCGCGATCCGGACACCGACTGGAAAGAACGCACGCTCATCGTGAACAACCAACGCATCGCCGTCCCCCAAAAGTACAAAGACTTCGTCGTCATGACCGACCAGTGGCGCCTCGTCGGCAAAGACGAACTTTATGACATCAACAAAGACCGCGGTCAGGAAACAAACCTCGCGGACGAACATCCGGGTGTCGTTGCAAAGCTCGTCGCCGATTACGATAACTGGTGGAACAAAACCGCCACCCGGACGGATTCTCTCGTCCCCATAACCGTCGGGCACGACGCCGAGAACCCCATCCTGCTTAACGCACACGATTGGCACGCCGACAAGGTGCCGTGGCACCAGGAGGTGGTCGTCGAAGAACCCGCCCTCAACGGACACTGGGAAATCAACGTTGCCGAATCCGGAGACTACCGCATCACGCTCCTGCAACGTCCGCCCGAAGCCAAACATCCCCTTCCCGCCACCAAGGCAGCCCTGGAGGTGGCAGACCAGATGAACGAGAAAGACATCCCCGAAGAGGCGATGGAGATATCCTTCGATCTGACCCTTCCCGCGGGCCCCACCCAGCTCAAATCGACCCTGACCGGCGAGAACGGTGAATCGCGCGGAGCCTTTTTCGCAAGAATCGAACGCCTCTAAAGCTCCCCCTTAAACACGGCGCCAAATTCCCCCTCAAATCTGTTAACTTCCGCCCTTCCCAAGGCATTTGGATGGTATACCAAATCTAAAACAGCAACCCATGAAACCATTCCGAAACCTCTTCTTCCTGCCGTGCGTCGTTTTCACTCTCGCCACAGCAACCGCCGTCGATCCCAAGCAACTGCCCGACGGTTTTACCAATCTAAATATTGGCGATGCCGCCCCCGATTTCTCTCTCCCCGGAACCGACGGCAAACAATATACCCTCGCCGACTTCGAAGGACCCGACGTCCTCATGATCCTCTTTACGGGCACCCATTGCCCCACTTCCCACGGGATCGAGAAACGCCTCCAAACGCACCTCGATAGCCTCCAAAATGAAAGCTTTGGCGTTGTCGCCATCAATCCCAACCACTCCTCCGGCCTCCGCCCCGACGAGTTCGGTCACACGGCCTACGACGAAACCTTCGAAGATTCCAAGCGATACGCCGAAGACCTCGGCTGGAACTTTCCCTACCTCTACGACGGTGATAATCAACTCGCCGCACGCGCCTACGGTTGCCTCGCCACCCCGCACGTCTTCATCTTCGATAAAGATCGCAAGCTCCGATACAACGGCCGATACGACGACTCCCGATTTCCCGATCCCGCCACCGTCAAAAGTCCGGATGCCAAAAACGCCATCGCCGCCCTCCTCGCCGGAAAACCGGTCCCCGTCGAAACTACCCGCCCCCACGGCTGCTCCACCAAGTGGAAGGAACGAGCCGCTCACGTCGCCGCAGATGAAGCCGTGTGGCAAGCCGCCGAGGTCACGGTCGAGGAGATCGACACGGCCACCGTTGCCAAGCTGCGGGAAAACGGCACCGAAAAAGTTCGTCTCTTCAACGTATGGGCCACCTGGTGCGGCCCCTGCGTCAAAGAAATGCCCGATCTCACCGATATCGCACGCAAATTCAGCCGTCGCGAGTTTGAACTCATCACGATCTCTCTCGATACCCCGGATCAAAAAGACGCCGCCGCCGAATTTGCGTGCGATATCGGTGAGATCGGGCATTTCTTTGACGCAGGGGCCGCACCAGGTGGCCCATACGTTGAAGAGACGAACTTTTTCGGTG
>JBCDBW010000097.1:0-16420 GCA_039182965.1 Verrucomicrobiota bacterium | reverse complement strand
GTGAATAGCCCTTGGGTTCCCTTGGTTTTCCGAGGCGTGATCGCTTGCTATACCGGCGGCAAACGGGGGGATAGGGGCGTTGGTTGGCGGCGAGGCAGCCCGTTGATCAGCGGGTGTCAGCGGCTCAAATCGAGCATTCGAAGAATGGGGAGTTCGGCGCGCCGCCGTAGTTCTTCGGGCAGTTCGATGGCCGGGGCGAGGTTGAGCAGGCAGTCGTGCAGCTTCTCCAGGGTGTTCATTTTCATAAAACCACACTCGGAGCAGGCGCAGTTGTCTGTGGGGCCAGGGATAAGGTTTTTACCAGGTGCCTCTTTTTGGAGCCGATGGAGCATTCCCGCTTCAGTGACGACGATGATATTCTGGGCGTCGGAGTCACGGCAGTAGTGGACCATTTTTTCAGTCGAGCAGACTTCATCGGCGAGTATGCGGACGGCGTAGGTGCATTCCGGATGGGCGACGACCACGGCATTGGGGTAGTCTGCTTTGATTGCGTTGATGCTGTCGCGGGTGAATTCGACGTGGACGTAGCAGGCTCCTTGCCAGAGGTCCATTTCCCGACCGGTTTGTTCGGTAACCCAGGCGCCGAGGTTTTGGTCGGGCACGAATAGGATGGGGCGGTCCTTGGGAGCTGTTTCGACGATACGGATTGCGTTGCCGGACGTGCAAATGACGTCGGAGAGTGATTTTACGTAAGCGCTGCAATTAATGTAGGCAATGACGTAGTAGTTTTTCTCTTGGTTTTCTTGGAGAAAGGTTTCGAGTTCTTCGCCGGGGCATGATTCTTCCAGAGAGCAACCGGCGTCTTTGTCGGGGAGGACAACGGTTTTGTGAGGGTTGATGATCTTGGCGGTTTCGGCCATGAAGTGGACTCCGCAGAAGGCGATCACTTGGGCGTCGGTTTCGCGTGCTTTGTAGGAGAGGCCGAGGGAGTCGCCCACGAAGTCCGCAATATCCTGAATCGGGCCCACCTGATAATTGTGGGCAAGGATAACGGCGTTGCGTTCTTCTTTGAGCCGGAGAATCTCTGATTGGAGATTGATCGATGGTGTGGCGGTGGCCATAGTGTAATGTGGCAAAGGGTATGGGTCCTGGCAAGGCGCTGAGAGCGGCAAAGGATCAGGGGGCTTTGAACTTTTCTGAGGGCACGCCGAAGGCCGGTGAAGGAGGGTCAGGCCTTGGCGAAGCGTTTATCCTTGAACGGGTCGAAGCGGCGGTAGATGAGGAGGCGTTCCTGTGCTTCTCTTGCCGCTTCGAGGGCGTGGGCCTCTCCGCGACTGATCTGAAAGTTTCCATTCAGTTTCCCTCCGGGGCTGATGGAGAGGGCTTTGGCGAGGAGTTCGCCATTGATGGCGCCCGAGGGACCGATTGTGACTTTACCTGCGCAGAAAAAGTCACCGATGGCTTCACCATTGATTTGAAGGGATTGCGCACGCACAGGGTGGTGGAAAGAGACCTGGGTATTTTGGGCGACTACGAGTTGACGGCAGGAGAATGGGGCGTGGAGTTTTGAGGGAGCATTGAAAGTGGCGGTGCCGGAGCAGTCGATTTTGCCGGAGACGCGACCGTGGACATGGAGGTGGCGGCAGGAAACAAAGCCTGCCCGAAGGGTGGCGTGTTTATGGATGAAGACATCGCCTTGTGTTTTGATTCTTTTATGGGAATCGTTTTGGATGTGGATGTCTTCCAGGCTTGTGTAGGCGCTACACGAGGGGCACAGGCTAGAGGTGGCGGCCCTACTAACGTGGTATTCGAATTCGCATTCCGGACAGCGCACGTGGCGCTGTGGTGAGTTTCTTCGAGGGGAGGAGAGAGAAAATGATTTAAGGAGGGAGCGCCAAGTATGAGAAGCAGGAAAATCGGAAGCTGCAGTCGCCCCCGAGTGACGTGGTTCGGGAGATTGCGAGGGGACGACAATGCCATTTGGCTTTTTCGATGGCAGGGCTCTACCACCGTCGATGGCGAAGTATTGGCCACAGCTCCGGCAATATGTAGAGACGGCACGTTTCGGCTCCCACTGTGTAGCGTTGCAGTGAGGGCAATTGAGTTGGGCGAGGTGTCGTGGCGGTTTCTTTTCGCGCGGTTGTTTACTCACTGGTGCATGGCAACGAAGATGCTGCGTCCGGCACGGGGTGCGAGGCGAGGTCTTCGTGATGAAGTGTTAGGGGATGTGGGGATGAGGAGGGGAAGGATAGAATCAGCCGGCGGCGGCCAATTTCTTTTCACCTCCCGGAGAAGGGGAAGCCTGGCTGGAGGAGCCCATGGCGGCGGCGGCATGTTTGCCAACGGTCGAGCTACCCAGGAACGTGGCGCCTTCCTCGATACTGAGGGTACCTGCTTTGATATCGCCTACGAGTTCAGCTTGTGATTTGAGTTCCGCACGATCCGCGACGGTGATATTGCCTTCCACCTTTCCGAAGACGGTGACGGATTTGGTTTTAATCTCGCCCTTGATGCTGGCGTTTTCACCTACGGTGAGGTTTCCATCTGAGTTTACTTCACCCTCGATTTTGCCATCGATAATCAGATCATTGGAGAATTTAAGGTTTCCACGAATTTCGACGTCGCTGGAAAGTATGTTTTTGCTAGTGCTCATGAGTGAATTGATACGGGATTGGGATGATGGAGATGTTCCGGCAGGGGCAGACTCGGGCTCTGAAGCCGTTTTAAAAGCGGGCTCCGGCGCGGGAGTTTTATCCTGATTGATGATCTGCTTAAGTGGCACGGTATTTGTTACTTGGTTAACGAATTAGATGGATTGATTATTGGGTATCGGACCGATTGACCGAGACCTCTTCTCTACAGGAATTATAAGTAAATAATTTTGCGGCTGTAATCAACGTGATTCTTTTTAAAATTATAGATAAAAGCACGAAATTTCACGATAGGTGAATCATCTCCAGTTTCCGTTTCGCGGGTAACGGATCCCCTCTTTGTGGTTTGGGGTCAGCGAGTTATTTCGGAAAAGAGGGGTGATCGGGGGGGCGTCGTTGGTGGTGAATTGGTGAGATCAGGTCGATTATTTGGAATCGTTGATTTCTTCGGCTGGATAGGTCCAGATTTCGCTGAGTGTCGGGTGATAGTGAGGAATGCTCGCCAGGTCATCGGTCGTCGCGTGAAAGTTCATGGCGACCACGATTTCGTGGATGAGTTCCACGGCTTCGGGGCCGACGATGGAGGCGCCGAGGATTTCTCTGGAATCGGCGTGGGCAATGAGTTTGACGAGGCCTTCATCATCGCCGCGCACAAGTGATTTGCCGTGGTCATCGAAGGGGTAGGACGCGGTGAGGATAGGAAGATTTTGTTCTTTGGCTTCGTGTTCGGAGAGTCCGACGGCGGCGACTTGTGGTTCGGTAAAGATGCCGAGGATTTTGAGACGGTAATCGATCAGTTGTTTCTGCGAGTGGTCGAGGCGGCCGAGCAAGGTGGCGGCGTTGGTGGCTGCGACTTCGCCTTGTTCGATGGCGATGTGGACGATTTCGTGGGGTCCACAGACATCACCAGCAGCAAAGATGTGGGGGATATTTGTGACTTGGGAGTTGTCGGTAAGGATTCGGTGATCTTCAATCGTGACGCCTGCCTTGTCCAGCTGGAGAGAATCGGTCGCGGGACGGCGGCCAAGGGCCATCAGAATTTCGCTGGCGCGAACGACGAAGGGCGCGCCTTGATTCTCAAAGTGGACCGTTTTTCGATCTTTTTCGGTGGTGATCTTTTTTAGGGAAGTGTTGCAGTGGAGGGTGATCCCTCGATTTTTGAATGCCTGCGCGAGTGTTGAGGTGACGTCGTGATCGAGATCTTTGAGGATGTGCGGACTTCTTTGGACAATGGTGACGTTGGATCCCAGCCCTTCGAAAAAGTGTGCCATTTCGAGGGCGATGGCGCCCCCACCGAGGATGATGATGGAAAGGGGCAGGCGATCGCCATCGAGAACATCGTCGCTTGTGAGGTAACCGGTTTCCTGGGCGCCAGGGATATCGGGATGATGGATGACGGAACCGGTTGCGATGAGTGCGGTTTTGCTTTGTATGAGGATGGGTTTGGTGGTCTTGTCGATCGGGGTGACCTCGATGAGATGGGGATCGAGAAATTTTGCCGAGCCTCGCAGGAGGTCGAAGGGGCCGTTGATGAGTTGTTCAGTGCGGTAGTCGGCGAACTCGGCGATGAGTCTGCGTTTGCGACTGCGGATTTCCTCTGGGTAGACCTCCAGGTTTTCGGCGCGGAGTCCGAATTCCTTGGCGCGGCGGAGGGTGAGATTTCGGTTGGCACTTTCAATGAGTGTTTTGCTGGGCATGCAACCGCGAAGGATACAGAGGCCGCCAAGAGTTTCCGAGCCGTCGACGACGACTGTTTTCAAATTGAGTTCGGCGGCGGTTCTTGCGGCGGCGTACCCGGCGCTTCCGCCGCCGATGATGGCGAAATCGTAGGTGGGTGGAGGAGATGAAGCGGGCATTTTAGATGAGTTCACGAGGGGGTGGAATCGGGATCCTTTGGTTGGGCGAATATTTGTCGGAAAAGCTGTAAAATTCGAGGAAAGAGGGCTGAAAAAAGGTGTAATTTATCTCTGCAAAAGGTTGCTAATTAGGGTGGATGAACCTTAGTATCTCCTTTTAATTTTTTCGATTTTTTTTGGAGTGAAGAGGCTCTGAACGGGGCTTCAAAACGGCATGGTAGAAGACAACGCAGCGAAGACAGGCAAGGCATCAGAAGCAGGGAAAAGCGGGGCGGATCAGGTGGGGGACACAGCAGTCACGAATCAGGATTACGGGGCGGCGCAGATTGACAAGCTTGAGGGCTTGGAGGCAGTTCGGAAGCGACCGGGAATGTATATTGGTGACCCGGCGACAGAGCGCGGGTTGCATCACACTGTCTTCGAAGTGTTGGACAACTCGATTGACGAACACCTGGCGGGGTATTGTCAACGGGTTACGATTACGATTCACGCGGACGGCTCGGTGTCGGTGGAAGACGATGGGCGTGGGATTCCGGTGGAGATGCATCCGAAGTTTAAGATTCCGGCGGTGGAGTTGGTGCTGACGAATTTGCACGCGGGCGGGAAGTTTGGTCAGGGGGCGTATAAATTTTCTGGTGGTTTGCACGGGGTGGGGGCGAAGTGCGTGAACGCTCTTTCTGACTGGTTCAAGGCGGAAGTGTCTCGGGATGGAAAGATTTATTCGATTGCGTTCGAGCGTGGTGCGACGTCGAAGCCCTTGGAGGTAGTGGGAGACTTGGAGGATGATACGAAGACGGGGACGAAAATTTCGTTTTTTCCGGACACGACGATATTCACGGGCGGGATTGAGTTTAATTTTGATTATTTGACATCGCGGTTGCGTGAACTGGCGTTTTTGAATCCGGGGCTGACGATTGAACTGGTGGACGAGCGGGGAGAGACGGACCGCCGAGCGACTTTCTTTTATGAGGAGGGAATTCCTGAGTTTGTTCGGCAGTTGGGGGAGAACAAGGATTTGATTCACGAGAATCCGATTATTTTGAAGGGGAAACGGACCGTGGAGATTGACGATGCGGGGAAGACGGTAACGGATGATTGCTTTGCGGACATCGTTTTGCATTACACCGGTGACTATCATGAGAACATCCTTTGTTTTGCGAACTCGATTCCAAATGGGGACGGGGGAGCGCATTTGAGTGGCTTCCGGTCGGCGCTCACGCGGACGATCAATCAGTATGCGAAGGCGAACAAATTGTTAAAGGACAAGGATCCGGCGTTGTCGGGTGAGGATTGTCGGGAAGGGATCATCGCCGTGATTTCGATCAAGCACCCCAATCCGCGTTTTAGTTCCCAGACCAAGGAGAAGCTGGTGAACAATGAGGTGGAGGGTGTTGTGAGTTCGATCACGCATGAGGGATTGACGGCGTTCATGGACGAGAACCCGCAATTGGCGAAGCGGATTGTGGAGAAGGTGGTGAATGCGGCGCGTGCGCGGGAGGCGGCGCGGAAGGCCCGTGAGACGGTGCGAAAGTCGGCGATGGCGGGAGGGGGATTGCCGGGAAAACTGGCAGATTGTTCGTCTCGGACGCCGGACGAGTGCGAAATTTACATTGTGGAGGGCGATTCCGCGGGTGGTTCCGCGAAGCAGGGGCGTGACCGAAGGACTCAGGCGATTTTGCCGATTCGGGGCAAGTTGATTAACGTTGAGAAAGCTCGTTTGGATAAAGTTCTGCAGAACAAGGAGATTCAGACGATGATCACGGCGATCGGAACGGGGATTGGTGATGGGGAGGGGGAAGGGGCCTTCAATTTGGAGAAGGCGCGCTACCACAAGGTGGTGATTATGACGGATGCAGACGTGGATGGGGCGCACATTCGGACCTTGCTATTGACGTTTTTTTGTCGGCACATGCCCGAGTTGGTGAAGTCGGGATACGTTTACATTGCGCAGCCGCCGTTGTATAAGATTTCGCGCAAGAAGAAGGAGCAGTATGTGGCGGATGACGCGCAGTTGAACAAGATATTGATTGGATTGGGGGCGGACGACGTGTCGTTGAAGACGGGGAAAAACGGTGGAGGGGCGGAATTTTCTGATGATTCTCTGAAGGAGATATTGAGATTACTGGCCAAGTTGAGTCGGTATGGGGATGTGATCGGCCGGAACGGCGGGAGTTTTGAGGATTACCTGGGGCACGGCGAGGGCGGAACCTTGCCGGAATATCTGGTGCAGGTTCGCGATGGCAACGAAGTGTTCGTGCGCTATTTTTTGGACGAGGCGGCGTTGGGGGAGTTTGCGTCGGAGAATCCAGATTTGCATTTGTTTGGGCGGGCGGATGAGCATGAGGAGGGGGGTGAGAATGGCGGGAGCAACGAGAACGGGGCGGCGGGGAGCGGGACGCGGCGGGCGCGTTTGATTGAGGTGCATGAGGCGATTTCGATTGCGAAGTTGTTGGGGCGGCTGGCGGAGTTGGGATTAGACATCGAGCATTTTGCTTCGCAGGACGAGCCATTGTTTGAGGTTATCGAGGGGGAAGGGGATTCGGCCCGCAAGCATGCGGTGTTCAGCGTTCCGGAGATCCTTGAGAAGGTCTTGGAGATTGGAAAGCGTGGCATGGAGATTCAACGATTCAAGGGATTGGGAGAGATGAATGCCAAAGAGCTCTTTGCGACGACGATGGATCCTGAGCATCGCAAGTTATTGCGGGTAAACATGGATGTGGATGCGGATTCCATGTTGACGCGGCTGATGGGTGAGGCGGTAGAACCGCGACGGCGCTACATCGAGGACAACGCGTTGAATGTGCGCAATCTCGATGTGTGAGCATGGCAAGGATGCGGCGCGGACGGAATGATCTTTGAAACTCGTTTAATTTTTATCTGACAGAACTGAAGTGGCTGACGAATCCGATACCCCCAACCCAAGCGGAGCACCCGACGAGGAGAACATCGCGCCCGTGAATGTGGCGGATGAGATGTCGCAATCGTTTTTGGACTATTCGATGTCGGTCATTATTTCCCGAGCTCTGCCTGATGCACGGGACGGATTGAAGCCATCGCAGCGGCGATTGCTGTATGCGATGCACAATGACTTGTCCTTGTCACCGCCGAACAAGCATAAAAAGTGTGCCCGCATTGTAGGGGATACGATGGGCAAGTATCATCCTCACGGGGACGGTGCGATTTATCCCACGCTGGTGAATATGGCGCAGCCTTGGTCGATGCGGAACACGCTCGTGGATGGACAGGGGAATTTTGGATCGGTGGAGGGGGATCCTCCGGCAGCGATGCGATACACGGAGGCTCGGTTGACGCATGAAGGGTCCTCGTTGATGACGGACATGGACAAGGACACGGTGGATTTTGTCCCGAATTATGACGAGACAAACCGTGAGCCGGCGGTCTTACCGGCGGCGATTCCGAACTTGTTGGTGAATGGGGGGACGGGCATTGCGGTGGGAATGGCGACGAACATACCGCCCCACAATTTGGGTGAGGTGGTGGACGGCATTTGTGCGACGATCGATTGTTCGGAGATTACGACGGGTGAATTAATGGAGCACATCAAGGGGCCGGATTTCCCGACGGGATGTACGATTTTGGGACAGCGGGGCACGACCGATTACATCACGACTGGTCGCGGGAGTGTGCGTGTGAGAGGGCGGGCGGAGATCGTCGAGGACAATCGGGGACGGGATCAGATTATCGTATCGGAGATTCCCTTTGCGGTGAATCGGGCGCGGTTAGTGGAGCGAATCGCGGAGTTGGCGAATACGAAAGTGTTGCCGGAGATTTCGGCGGTGCGTGATGAGTCAGACGAGAATACGCGGCTGGTGGTGGATTTGAAGCGAGATGCGCGACCTCAGGTGGTGCTAAACAATTTGTATAAGCACACTCCATTGGAGACGAGTTTTTCGGTGAACATGCTCGCGATCGACAATCGGCGACCGCGTTTGCTGAACTTAAAAGACGCGATTGTTTGTTATATTGAGCATCGGCGCGAAGTGGTCTTGCGGCGGACTCGGTATTTGTTGGCTCAGGCTGAGAAGAATGCGGAGCGATTGGAGGCGTATTTGTTGGCCTTGGGGAATCTCGACGAGTTTATTGCGATGATTCGGGACTCGAAGACGCGGGACGAAGCTCGGGCAAAGATCAAAGCGTTCACGTTTGAGGCGGAAGCGGCGCAGCAATTGGGGATCTTGCTTCGTGGGCAGGAGAGTTTGACGGTTGAGGAGGGGCGCTATGTGCTGACGGACAAGCAGGTGGATCACATTTTGGAGTTGCGTCTTTACCAGCTGGTGGGCTTGGAGCGGGAGAAGATCAAAAATGATTACGACGAGTTAATCGAAACGATCAAGGATTTGGCGGATATCCTGGCGCGTGAGGAGCGTGTCTTGCAGATCATCAAGGATGAGTTGCTTGAGGTTAAGGAGAAATACGCGACGCCACGGCGGACCGATTTTGCCGAGTTTGCGGGAGAGATTGCGAATGTCGATTTAATTGCAAACGAAGCGGCCATTATCACGATATCGCATCATGGATACATCAAGCGGACTTTAACATCGGAATACCGAGTGCAGGGGCGTGGTGGGAAAGGGTTAAAGGGGATGGAGACACGCGAGGCGATGGCAGACGAGGTGGAATCGGATTTTGTCGAGCACTTGTTTACGGCGACGGCGCATGATTACCTGATGTTTTTCACGAACACCGGCCGGGCGTATGTGGAGCGGGTGTATCAAATTCCTGAGGGGAGTCGGACGGCGAAGGGGCGATCGATCAAGAATTTCTTGAATCTGAAGCCGGAAGAGAAGATTGCGGCGGTTTTGCGCATTGTTGCCCAAGGACAGGAGGACAAGGATGCGACTTTTGTGGAGGATCAGTATGTCTTATTTGCGACACGGAGCGGCAAAGTGAAGAAGACGCGGTTGAGTGATTTTCGCAATTTCCGTGAAAATGGCATTATTGCGATCAAGATTGAGGAGGAAAATGAATTGATTGATGTGGTATTGACCTCTGGAGAGGACGAGATCTGTCTCGTGACGAATCAGGGGTATTGTGTGCGCTGCCGAGAGACCGATATTCGTCCGATGGGTAGGCCTTCGGCGGGGGTAGCGGGGATTCGTCCGCGGCCGGAAGACTTTGTTGTGGCGTTGGTGGTTGCAAATGACGCGGCTTCATTGCTGATCGCGTCGGAGAATGGACTTGGCAAGCGGACGCCCGGTTCGGATTATCCGACGAAGGGACGAGGCGGGAAGGGTGTGATTACAATGAAGGTGACGGAGAAGACGGGCACCGTCGTTGGGGGATTGATGGTGGAGGATGGTGACGAAGTGATGTTGATGACGAGTGAAGGACAGAGTGTGCGGATTCGAGTAAGCGATGTCCGGCCGACGGGGCGTAATACGCAGGGCGTGAGGTTGATGAATTTGGCGGAGGGAGAGAGCATCCAAGATATCGCTCGGGTGGTTAAGGATGACGTGATGGGTGAAGAAGAGGGGGGAGAGGATGTGGATACGGAGCGGGTAACCAAAGACGGTAGTGAAGAGGGGTAGAGTTGTCAGCTTTCGAGCTCGTCGTCGAGGGTGATGGTGGGTCCGGGGAGATCTGGGTTTTGGTCGGGTGGTGATTCATCCGGAAAGTAGACGGTGATGTCTGTGAAGCGTCCGGGGCCCCACTGATTTTCTCTGAGTAGCCAATTTCGAACGAAAAGCGCAACAGAACGGCGGGCATCTTCGCGAATATCCGACCGTTCGGTGTAGGATGCTGCGCGCTGAGAGAGTTTTTCGGTGAGGCTACCTTCGAGTTTTTCGAGATTCTCTTCTTTGTCGAATCGTGCCCAGCCGCTTCGAGTTTTCTTCTCCATTTTGGAAGTGTCGATGGCGACAGGAAGTGAGGGGCGGAGTGGAGGGGCACGGACGACACAGGAATCTTCATTGACCGAGAGATGCCATGGGGCATGGAGGTCGATGTGAAATCGATAGGTTGCGGGAACGGTCACCTCTGAAACGGTGGTGCCCAATGGTATCTCTTTTTCCCAGTAGGTGACTGGCGAGCTTGCGCGGGTAAAGGATTCGCTGGCATTGGCGATTGCGACTTCTAGGATTGCACCATTGGTGGAGGTCGATTCGATGTGGTTAAGAAGGAAGGTTTCGGTTATTTGTTCTTTTGAAAAGCCACTTGTGAGATCTTCGACCGCAGCTCCAACGGTATCGATTGTTTTGACGTATACAAAAACGCCGGCGACGAGCACTGCGACGAGACTGACGAGAAGGGTGAGAAGAATCCAAGGAGGTTTTTGGAATGCTGATCGGGCAGGAGAATCAAGTTCTCGCTTATTTCGAGGCCGGTCTTCCTTTTCGGGGACACTCATCGGGAGGGAATTATTCGCCGGCTGCAGCGTTGATCGCTTTCTCGAGTAGGCGACCGGGGTCGGGGATGTTCTTAGCGCGCCAAACGGGATTGGACATGGTGCCTTCGCAGGAGTATTCGAGGAGCATGGAAACCGGGAAAAGAAGAATCCCCGGGGCACCCTTTGCATTCATGCGCACATGGAAATCGACGATATCCTTGGCGTAGTTCACGCTGCCACCCCCTCGGATGCGGAAGGAGTTGGTATGAGCTTCGAAATCCTCGGTGGCGATGGCGCCGTTTTGTAGAACGAAACTAGCGCTGGCCTCCCGAGCAATGCTATGGCCGGCCTTTTTATCCTTAAAGAGATCACTGATGAGTGGTGAGAGGGGGCCGAGAAGGGGAATTGAGAAAATATCTCCGTTGGTGATAGAAGCTTTGCCTTTACCCGAGAGGGAGGAGTGATCCTCGCCATGGCCGGTAAAATCGAAGAATCCGGTGAGTTCGCCCTCTGTTTCCTCGTAGTCGGAATAGCTACTGGACAGTTGTTCAAAGCGGACGCGCTTGATATCAAGGGTGCACGCATAGTTTTTGGTGGAGGAGAGGTTATTGATTGCGAGCTGGGCGATCACTTGCCCGCCGAAAAGGCCAGCTTCCAAGCGAGATTGGAGCAGGGCGTCGCCTTTAAAGTGGAGAGATCCCCGAGCGTTCTGAAAGGGGAGATTGGCCCCGAGGAGGGTGTAGTTGGTAGCGCCGCGCGAGGTGAAGTCGAGGTGCAGATCTGTTTTGGTTCGTTCGAGAGGATCGGCGGTCCCACGGATGCGACACCGCGGGGGGGAAGAGAAGCGGTAAGGTTTGAGTTGATCGGCGACTTTATGAGCGAAGCACGTGAGGAATTCCGTAGGCCAGACGGTGCTTTCGGCGTTTTTGAAACGGGTGAGCTTGGTGACCGTATGGTGTTGTATTTCGTCGGCAATAAAAGCGCCTTCTTCGCGACTGATTCGCACGTTTCGATAGATTTGGTGGAGTCCTTCAATCTCAATATCGAGTTCAGCGCGTTGGATGGGGACATCATTGTATTTGATATTCCGAACGTCGATCTCACCCTTGGAGGTCCAAGTTTTGGCGGAGAGTTCCGGGCCGGTGCCGCGGAAGGAGCAGAAGATCGTAGAATCCCTATCGATGCTGAGGTTACCCAAGAATTTTCGTGTGCCTTCGGTTTTGACGAAGGGCAGTAAGACGCTGGGATCCATTTTGATTTCCGCCTCGTATTTGATGCCCTCGGTATCGATGAGTGCGGTGCCGGTGGAGGTGCCGGTTTCGTGTGTGAGTTTGATATTGCGAAAGTAGTAGAGGTCGCGATCGACGCCGAAATCGACGTTCAATGCTTCAAAAATGACGCCACGGCTCGCGACTTTGTTACACTGGAGTGACCCGACGAGGAACAAAGGAGGACCGTCTCTTTCGGGATCTGGAGCAAGGCGGTATTCCCCTTCGACGTATACTTCTGGCGATTCGTAAAAGATCACTTCTCCGAGGGCTGGGTAGTCGATGAAGAGGTCCGCGAGACGATGCAGGTCGATTGAGGATTGGGCTTTGAAATGGATGACGGGATCTCCGATCGAGTAGTTTGCTTGTGCCGTCAACTGGCCGGAATCATCTCTAAGGATGAGTTCTTTGAGGGTAACCGTCGCTCGGTTGAGTTCGACAAGGGCATTGACTTCGCGACACTCGTAGTCATCCCGGGAGAGGCGTGATCCTGTCAACTGCAGGGTGGCGCTCAAATCATCGGGGGCATCGAGGTCACCGTTGACGGTGATGGTAAGGATGGGAGGGTTTTCCGGAAGATGTTCGAGTTTTTCGAGTTCCGTGACGATGGTGTGGATCGTTTTTCGCTGGCTCTTTAGGAAGGCGAGAGTTTTCTCGCCGCCATCTGCGGTATTGGAAGTGGCGCTGGCAGATTCGTCATTTCCGGATTCCGCGTTGGCAAGAGTGGATGGTTTGAACAGGGAGCCGCGGAGATTGATGTGAACGCCATGGAGGTTGCCGTGGGCTTGAGATATCTCGATACGATTTTCCGGCATGAGAACGCGGGCGTTGAAATCGTTGATATCGAGGCGGGTGCTTTTTTTGTCTGCGGGATCGAGCGGGAGGGAGAGGTCGGCATTTCGGATATCGATCGTGTTGAGAAAGAATTCCTTTTTGAGTAGCCGGAGGACATCGATATCAAGGCTGACCCGGCTGACTTCGGCGAGCAGGTTCCGTCGTGATGGATCGAGGTAGAGGCGAACATCCCGGGCGACGAGCCCCTCGAAAGGATCAAGGGTCAGTTTGCCGATATCGGCTTCGATGCCGCGTTTTTGAAACTCTTCGTGGACGATTTGTCTCCATTTTTTGGTAAAGCCTTTGTCGTAGGCGTAGAAGGCGCCCCAAGCTGCGAGTGCGATGAGGAGGGTGCCGAAGAGGAGGGCGAATCGTTTAAAGAACCGCATGGCTGTGGGGAGACGTGGCGACGGGCCGCATTGATGGTTTGAGGCCAGGGTTTGATCCGAGCATCGTGAGGAGTCTTCGAATTTGAGCAATCTTGCACCGAATGGAATTGCGTGCCAGTCCCGAGGAATTTATTAATATAATTTAATTAGTTTAAGGAATGTTGGAGATATCGATATTAGGCAGTGGGAGCTCGGGCAATTGCGCGGTGGTGAGGATACGAGACGGGGCGGCGCGGACAACTTTTCTGTTGGATGCGGGGCTCAGTGCGAAGCAGATCCGGCTGCGACTGGCGCGTGTCGGGCTGGCGCCTGAAGATTTGGACGGCATTTTGTTGACTCACGAACACGGCGATCACACGCGTGGGATCGATGTATTATGTCGGCACGAGCAGGTGCCCATTTACTGTAGTATCATGACGCGTGAGGTTTTAGTGGACTCGATTCGTCAAGAGATGGAATGGAATCTATTTGAGTCGGGGGAAGACTTTGAGTTGGGCGGTGTGAAAGTGGGGAGTTTTCCGGTTCCACATGATGCGGTTGATCCGTTAGGCTTTTTGATTGGGGATGGAGAGTCTACTTTGGGGGTGCTGAGTGATGTGGGGCACGTTACGAAATTGGTTACCGAGCGGTTGAGTGGAGCGACGACACTGTTTGTTGAGGCCAATTACGACGAGACAATGCTGCACAACGATACGAAGCGACCGTGGGCGACAAAGCAGCGGATTTCCTCTCGACACGGTCATCTTTCAAACGATCAGGCGGCTGACTTGGTGGGTGATGTTGCGAATGCGGGCTTGCGTCATGTTGTTTTGGGGCATTTGAGCAGCGATTGCAACGATCCTGCGGTGGCCTCGGGTGTGATCGTTGAGCGATTGCGGAGCCGGGGGTACGAGCGTGTTGGTGTAAGGTGTGCGTGCCCCCGTGAGCCGATGGAGTGGTTAGAGGTGGCTTGGCCGAGTGGTGTGGGGAAGACGCGTTCGGGCGAGCCTGGGGTTGAGGAGGGCGTGGCAAGGGTCGAACAGGGAGCGCTTTTTTGAGTCTAGTCTGGAGGTCCTTTCCGGGAATTTGTGCGGTATCAAATCGTTTGCATCTCTGGCAGGAGGAAGGCATCGTCTGGGTCGACCTTGGCTCCGATGGCATTGGAGCGGACCGGATTGCATGGAAGCGAGTGTATTACGTCCTGAGATAGATGAGTTTCGGCGTTTGGCGGCGACGGGTAATTTGATCCCGGTTTACACGGAACTGGCGGCGGACTACGAAACGCCTATTTCGGCATTCGAGAAGATCAAGGATGGGACGGACTGTTTCCTTTTTGAGTCGGCGGAGAAAAGTGACCAAGTGGGGCGGTATTCGTTTTTGGGCAGTCGGCCGAGGCTGGTGTTTCGGTGTTGTGGGCAACAGGTGGAGATCATTGAGGATCGGAGGGAGCGGCGTGTATTGGAAGTTGATGGTGATCCTTTGCGGGAATTGGAGAGGGTGATGAGCCGTTTTGATCCGGTGGTGGCGAACGATTTGCCAGTTTTTCATGGGGGTGCGGTGGGCTATATCGGCTATGACTCCGTCCGTTACTTCGAGCCAACTGTGGGGGAGGGGCCGCCTGATGAACTAGGCGTACCTGATATTCTATTTTTGGTGACGGATACCCTGATTGTGTTTGATCACCGGTTCCGGCGGATGCAAGTGGTGGCTAACGTCTACACAGAGGAACACGAGTCGCTGGAGGCGGCCTATGAGTCCGGGAGGGAGAAGATTGCGGGCTTGATTCGGAAGCTGGAGAAGCCACTGCAATTCAAACCGCTCGAATTGACGGGAGGCGAACCGGCGAACTTGGAGCCGAGCAGCAATACGAGCCAGACCGAATACGAGGACATGGTGACAAGAGGAAAGGAATACATTCATGCGGGCGATATCTTCCAATTTGTGCCATCGCAGCGGTTTGAAGTTGGTTATGAGGGAACGGCGATTGATTTTTATCGAGCTCTGAGGCATGTGAATCCTTCGCCATACATGTTTTGTCTTGAGTTTGGAGAAGATGGCTTCTCGGTGGTGGGCAGCTCTCCTGAGGTCCACGTCCGTTGTCTTCAGGGGAAAGTAGAGATCCGTCCGATTGCGGGAACGCGTTGGCGGGGGAAGACTGTGGCTGAGGACGATGCATTGGCGGAGGATCTCCTGAGCGATCCGAAGGAACTGGCCGAGCATATCATGCTTGTGGATTTGGCACGGAACGATGTCGGAAGAATTGCAAAGTTCGACTCGGTAACGGTGACGGATTTCAAGATTATTGAAAAATACAGCCATGTGATGCACATCGTTTCGGACGTGGTGGGCCGGTTGAAAGATGGCATGAGCGCCTATGACGTGATGCGGGCGACATTTCCTGCGGGCACGGTTTCGGGTTCGCCAAAGATCAGGGCGATGCAGATCATCAATGAATTCGAGAAGCACAAGCGAGGTGTCTATGCTGGTGCGGTGGGATATTTTGGATTTGATGGGAATTTGGACTCTTGCATTGCCCTGCGGACGGCGGTGTTGAAGGGTGGCAAGGTTTATGTCCAGGCCGGGGCGGGAGTGGTCGCGGATTCCATTCCGGAACGAGAGTATGAAGAAACGGTGAACAAAGCAAAGGCGTTGATTCGTGCCGTTGCAAGGGCGAGAGAATTGGGGAAGGGGAGTTCGTGATGCTGCTTGTGATCGACAATTATGATTCGTTTACCTACAACCTCGTCCAGTATTTTGGCGAGTTGGGGGCGACGATGGAAGTGCGGCGCAACGATGAAATTTCAGTGTCGGGAATTCGTGAGATGGGCCCGGAGCGGATTTGCGTATCGCCCGGGCCTTGCAGCCCGCTGGAAGCGGGGATCAGCAACGAAGTCATCAGCGATTTTGCGGGCGAGGTGCCGCTATTGGGAGTATGTCTGGGGCATCAGTGTATTGGGCATGTTTTTGGTGGAGAAGTGGTGCGGGCGGACCGATTGATGCATGGAAAGACCTCGATGATTCATCATGAGAGTGAGGGAATATTCAAAGGAATGAGCAAGCCATTCGAAGCGACTCGTTATCACTCATTGATTGTGAAGCGGGAGACACTTCCCGATTGCTTGGAGGTGACGGCAGAGACGAATGAAGAGGAAATTAT
>JBCDBW010000096.1:0-16793 GCA_039182965.1 Verrucomicrobiota bacterium | reverse complement strand
GGCGGACGGCGGACGAGCGGGCCGCTCGTCCCTACCGGCTTGGCCCTGCGGAGTGGGGATCTTTGGGATGGGTGAGTTATCGGCGACGAGGATGGCGTTGGCCAAGGTTTCGGCAGTTTTGTTTGGAGGCGTGGTGGGCTTTTTTGTCGGTTGGGTGCGTTGCTGCCATTTCTGGAGTTCGGTTTTCAGCGCGGCTTGTTTTTGCTGAGCCTGTTTGAGCTTTCCGGCGGAGGCGGCGACTTGTTTTTCTCGGTTCGAAACGGCACCTTTGAGTTGATTCACATCTCCGGTGAGTTGCTTAATCGTGGCATTGAGTTGAGCGATACGTTTTTCGGCATCTGATTTTTGGTTCGTGAGCGTGGCGATAAGGGTTTTCGTCTTCTCGATTTGGGTTTGATGTTGTTTTTGTTTGTCGAGGGCGGTCTGGTAAGTTTTTTGGGCTTGGCCAAGTTCAGACTTGAGGGCGGGTGTGCGTTTTGTGTGCCAATCGATGCGGTGTGCGATGGTGGGTGGGTTGCTGTCGAGCGCGGCTAATTTGGCTCCGTCCTCGGTATTCCAGAGCGTGACGGCACCTGTCCAGTCGGCGGCGAGGAGGCGTTTGCCATCGTGGGTGAAGGCGGTGTGAAGGACGATGTCGGGGAAGTCTTTGATCGTGCGGAGGTTTTTACCTTCGGCATCCCAGATTTTGACTGTTTTATCTCGGCCGGCAGTGACGATTTTTTTTCCGTCATTGGCGAAGTGGACGGAGAGGGCTCCACCGGGGTGGGCGTCCCAAGCTTTGATCTGTTTTCCTTCTTTCATGTCCCAGAGGTAGGTTTTGCCGTCTTCGCAAGAGGTTGCGAGCACCCTGGAATCGGCGCGCCAGCTCATGGAGGTGATGGGTTTTTGTGGGCCCTTCAGGGTGAAGAATTCGATACCTTTTTTGGCATCCCAAATGTAGAGGGCACCGGAGCGACCACCGGTGGCAAGGTATTTTCCATCGGGGCTGTAGGCGGCGTGGAGGAGCCAGTCTGGGTGCTTTTTGATACTGTGGAGTTGGTCGCCTGTTTTCGTGTCGTAAATTTTCAGGTTTCGACCCGGACCACCGAGGGCGATATGAGCTTGGTCGGGGGAAAGGTCTGCGGCGAGGACGGAGTCAAACTCGCTCCCGAGTTCGATAACGAGTTCACCGTTTTTCACATCGAAGACGCGCACGTTGCCATTTTTACCTCCGATGCCGCCACCGACGATGAGCAGTGATCCGTTCCGGGAGAAGGCGACGGATTCGGGGAAGCCATCCGGGTGGGGGAGGACACCGGCGATGCCTTTGTGATCGGTGTTATAGAGGATAACCTGCTTTTGACCGGCGAAGGCGACGAGGGGTGCCCAAGGGCTGGTGGCGATATCAGCGACGGCGGAAGGTCGCGGGGCGGCAACATATGGTTCAAGGCGGAGGTGAACGGGTAGCGGGGGTGGTCCCTCGGGCTTTCCGACGGGAGCAGCGTCGAGGGACATGGCGAAAGACGACGTGGCTTTTTTCTTGGGGGTGCTCCCTGACGTATCGAGCAGTCCGGATTCGATCCATTGGGAAATGATATCGAGTTCGTTTTTGTTGATGGGTGGTTTTTCCGGCGGCATGAAGGGTTCTTCTCGATGCGCGGCGGTGAGGAGGACGCGACTGGCGGAGGGATCGCCTGCAGCGACCACGGCACCGGAGCTTCCGCCGTTCATTGTGGCGCCGTATGAAGAGAGATCGAGGCCTCCCCGTGCTCTGTCGGGGTTATGGCAATTGAGACAGTGGTTTTCGAAGACGGGGCGAACGTGATCTTGATAAGTAATTTTTGCCGTGGATTTTTGGTCCTGTCCGTGAGCAGGCAGGGTGATCCCCAATGCGAGAACCGAGAGGGTGGTTCGGATGAGGGTGAGGCGACGCATATTATGAATCAATGGTTGAACAGGAATTCTTTCGAATTCAGGAGGGACCAGAAGACATCTTCGAGGATGGCCTGTTCCTGCTCCGGGTTTTCGAAGAAGCCTAGGATTTTCTGCTTCTCATTGATGAGGGGCTCTCGGCTAAGCGTTCGGATATAGAGATCGGTTGTGATTTGGTCGGGGTTCTGGCCGGCCTTGATCGCTTCGGCGATGATCGCTCCTTCTTTGATGCGGTTGTGGACGGTCTCACCGTTGATGAGATGGAGGGCCTGAGAGAGATTGGGATCGGCACTGACTTCACATGAGCAAACCGTTTCCCGTTCGGCACGACCGAAAGTCTTTAGAAAGTATGAGCTTGTTCGGCCGTCGGCGATTTGGACGGCGCGGGCGCCGAGGGGTAGGCCGGTGAATTTGTTTTTGGTATTGGTGACCTGGCTGATGGTATCGAGCAGGACTTCCGCACGCATGCGGCGGATATTGGCCTTCGAGAAATTCGCGAGGTCGTTCTCATTTGACTTGTTGGTTTTGGTTGAGAGCTGATAGGTGCGCGAGATACAAATATCGCGGACGAGTCGACGAAAGTCGTATTTGTAGTCTGTGAACTTTTTTGCGAGGGCGTCGAGGAGCTGGGGATTGGAAGCTGGGTTGGATACGCGGACATCGTCGACGGGTTCGATGATGCCGATTCCGAAAAAGTGTGACCACACGATATTGGCGAGGTTTTTAGCGAAGTAGGGGTTGTCGGGCGAGGCGAGCCATTCGGCGAGGACGCGGCGGCGGTCTTTGCCGGAGACATCGGGAAACTCGGCTCCGAGGAATTTGGGTTTTGCATTTTGGTTGGTGACGATGTGTTTCACTTCGCCACTGCCTCTGTTGTAGATGATTCGTTCGCGTGGATCTTGGGAGCCTTTTCGGCCGATTTGGCTGAAGAAAGCGGACCACGAATAGTAGTCGTCCATGGTCCATCGGTCGAAGGGATGGTTGTGGCACTGGGCGCACTGAAGGCGCATGCCCATGAAGACTTGGGCGACGTTTTCCCCGGTCTTCAGGATATCCTGATTGATCTGGTAGAAGTTGGAAGGGGGATTGGTGAAGGTGCCTCCGTTGGACGAAAGGAGTTCAATGACGATCTCGTCCATGGGCACGTTATTGGCGATGCGTTCTTCCAGCCAGTTGTGGTAGAGGAGGGCGCCTTTGTATGAGAGACCTTGATTGACATTATTGCTTGAACGGATCTGGAGGAGTTCCGCCCATTTCATGACCCACATTTCGGTGAATTCTTTTCGTTCGAGCAGTTCATCGACGAGTTTGGCGCGTTTGTCCGGGGCTGTGTCGTTGATGAAGGAATGATATTGATCAGGCGTGGGCAAGAGGCCGATGAGGTCGATGTGGACGCGGCGGAGGAATTCCCGATCGCTGCAGAGGTCGGAGGGAACGATACGAAGGCGATCGAGTTTATCGTGGACGAGTTCGTCGATATAGTTCGCGACGGGCAGGTTGGGTTTTTCGTATTTGAGGTCTTCTGGGATGACGATCACTTGGCTGCCAACGGTGAATTTCTCGAAGTGAGCCATGACGAAAGACTCGCCACGCATACCGGTGGTGATGAGTCCGTTTTCATCGATTGCGACGGAGGGTTCATTGCTGGTGGTAAAGACGGCGAGATCGGTGATATCTCGGTCGGTGCCGTCCGAGTAGATGGCGCGGACGCTCATCTGTTGTTGGGCGCCCTCGCCTTCGAGGAGGAGCTGGGGCGGATAGATTTTGACATCGACGGGGTGTTTGACTTCGGGGGGATCGGGTTTAGCGCCTTGGGCGATCCAATCGATCATGGTTTGGGTCATCTCGCTGTCCATGGTCATGCGTTTGCCGCCGGTATGGGGGACTGCTTCGACTGATTTGAGGACGAGCAGGCTTTCGTGCGGGAGGGCGAGGTTTACGCGGCGCCCAACGAGTTCACGGGTGAGGCGATAGTGATCTCCTTCGGGATCGTACCCGAATAGTGACATCATGAAGCCATCCTGTCCGCGAGCGGAGCCGTGGCAGGCACCGGTATTGCATCCGGCGCGCATGAATACGGGCATGACATCGAGATTGAAGCTGACCGGGGGTGTGTGCGCGGCCTTTGCCACCGTGACGGGCAGATCTAGTGATTTGTCCTGGAAAGAGATTTTGAGGGAGGTCTTACCGTCGGTGACGGGGGTGAGGATATTTTTATCTAGTTTGGCGACGTTGTTTTGGGCGACCTGGAATTTGGCGAGTTCCGTGATGTCTCGGTCGGTGCCATCATCGTAAGAGGCGACAACGATGATTGATTGGTCATCGACTTTGGAGTCGAGGTTGGCGGTGTCTGGGTAGGCGGTGATGGCTGCGAGGTTTTTGGCATTCCACTTTTTGCTGTTGTTTTTGGGGAAGGGATCGCCTTCGCGCGCGACCAAGGTGGGGACCGATTCGGGCCAGGGGGCACCGGCGGTGATCCATTGGGAGAGGATTTCAATTTCGTCTTCTTGGAGGAAGGGTTCGTCGGGCGGCATGACATCGATGTCGTCATGAGGGAGGGTGATTCGTTCGATGATGAGGGATTCATCGGGTTTACCAGCAACAATGGCTGGGCCGGAATCGCCGCCTTCGAGGAAAAGCGGTTTCTTGTCCATCCGGAGGTCGCCTTTTGTTTTTTCGTCGTTGTGGCATTTAACGCAGCGGGTTTCGAAGATGGGTTGGACGTGGGTGGTGAACTTGATGTCGGAGGAACCGGCGGCGGGCGCGGGTTTTGCGGCGAGCATTTGAGCGTGTGCCATGGCCTTGGCGGCGTCGGTGAGGGTGGGTTTGGGATTTGCGGGCGATTGGGTTTGGGGTTGCGGTTTGGGAGTGGGTTTTTCGGGAGTTTTGGCTGCTTGGGGTTTAGTGGCGGGTTTGGGTTGTTCCGGTGCTTTTTTGGGAGTGACGGTGGCTTTTGAGGCGGACGGCGAACGAGCGGGCCGCTCGTCCCTACCGGCTTCGCCCTGTGACGTCGGGGCTGCCACGAGGAACGCGAGGACGATGAGGACCCATGGGGAACTCAGGAGAAGGGCGGCGGTGAGACCGGGGCGACTCAACTTGGCGAAACGTACCTTCATTTAGAAGCGACTTTTTTGGGCTCTTCTTTTTTCGGAGCGGCAGGTGTTTTCTCGCTGGCTGCGGGCTCGGGCTCCGATTTGGGATCGACGCGGAGGATACCACCGCGGGCGAAGCTTTGGACGATGGAGGTGTTGTTTTTTGGGATGGAGAGTTGGCAGTAGAGATTTTTGTGTTGGCCCTTGGGGGTTTCGGGATCGATCTTCACGGTGAACTTGAGTTCTTTCGTGTCCTTGGTGATTTGAACAGGCTCGGCAGTGGCTTTGGCGGGTAGGCCGAGGAGGGTGACGCTGGCTTTGCCTTCGAAGTCGCGTTCTTTTTCGAGCGGGCAGACGAGATTGACGGTTTGGCCCTGTTCCGCGGTGGTGAGCTCGAACTTTCCGTTGAGGTAGCCGGGTTCGACGGAGACGGTTTGGAAATCGGATGAGGCGTAAACCTTTCCTTTTGGGGTATCGGATTCGGCGAGGACGACGTAGTTCCAGTCACCGGTTTTGGCTTCGCCATTAGCGGTGAGATTGTAGAGGCCTTCGTTTTTTTCGCCGGCGATGGTGATGGTGGGGTTAGCGGATATGCCGGGTGACTTCCAGATCATGCGCACGAGGACTTTGCCGTCGAAGCCTTCATCGCGGGTGACTTTGATTTTGAGAGGGAGGATGCCGCTTTGGACGAGGGGGACGGCGGGTTTTTCGATGTCGATTTTACATGGCGCGGGTTCGGCGACCGCGACGGGGAGGCGGTCGTTTGGGGATTCGTAGTAGATGGCCTGGTTGGGATTCCCGCGGACGAAGTCGACGGGCTGGGAGTATTTGCCTTCGACCTTAACTTTTTCGTCTAGGCTACGGGCTTTCAAGTCGACGAGTTTTCCGCCGATGGGGGCGTCTTTCGCGGCGTAGAACACGATGGGAAAGGAGCTCATGCCGGCGGGGACGTTGCTGGATTTCCAGGTCATGCCTTTGGGGAGTCCGGGGATATCGAAGGCGACGTCCGCGTTAAAGTTTTTGCGATTCACATTGACGACGGTGGCGTAGCGATTGCCTTGATGGGCAACCATCGCTTTGCGGATTTGGTTATTGCGTCGTTCGAACTCGGGCATCGTGAGAGTGAGTTTCGGTGCAAAGGTTTCGGTTTCGACGCGATAGACAAAGTCTTTACCACCACGGAGCAGCATGTCGCGGACGCGGATGACATATTCACCATCTTCGGGGAAGGTGTAGTCGATTCGCGAATCGGCACCGCCGTCTGCGTCGTCGTTTGCTTGCAATTGTTTTCCGTTTTTGTCGAGGATGGCGAGGGTGGGGTCGATGGGTGAGTTGATTGCTTTTCCGAGGGCGCGCACGCGGAATTTTTGACCCTTCTTGGCGGTGATACGGAAGAAATCCTGATCGCCGTCTTTTTCGAGGATGCCATTGAGGGCGATGGGGAGCGGCTTATCGATTTTGGTTGCGGTTTTGGCGTCGTTATTGGGTTCGACTTCGAGAGCGTTATCGAAGGGGGAGACGCGGAGGGAGTTCGCAGAGGGGGTATTGGGTGCGGCGAAGGTGTCGTGGGATTGGGAGTGGGTATCCGGGAGTTTTACTGTTTGTTTGATCGGACCTTTTGGGTCTCCCAGGAGCGTGACGTTCAGCTTAGTTCCGGCCATTCCGCCGGCGGGGTAGATGGCGGTGGGGCGCGGAAAGTTCCCAACGTGGAGGCGGTAGCGGAAATTGTTGTTTCCCTTGTAGGAACTTTCCCGCACCTCGATAATGTAAGGACCGTCCTCTGGAGCGATGACGGAAAGGACGCCGTCCTGACGATTGAGGGCGGAGTCATCGGAGATGGCGATTTCAAAACGGTCTTTATTGAGGAGCGCGATATAGGGATCGAACATTTGGCCGAGGCGAATCGCTTCGACTTCGAGGCTAATGCGATCGCCTTTTTTGGCGTCGATTTGGTAGTAGTCGACGTCTTCATTGGCGGCAACGCCTTCGATGGTGTGATTGATGGGAACGGTTTGAGGGGATTCGAATTCGTTGTTAGGTTCTTTTTCGGCGACGGCGGCGAAGGGGCCGACCCAGAACGAGCGAACATAGGTAAGGCCGCCCTTGGATCGGAGTCGAAACTGGTGTTCCCCGAGGGGAGCGTCTTTTGCGATGACGAGGGTGCCCTTTACCGTTCCGCCCTTCTCATCGGGGGCGAGATTTTTGGCGGTGATGCCGGTGCCGTAGAAGATCACTTCATCGACGCCTTTGAGGCGCTCGCCGTAAAAGGTGACGGGGGTTTCTTGGCCGCGTTGTCCTCCGCGTGGAAGGACGGTGTTTAGCGCGGGTGAATCGGCGACGGCGTTCGTAACGCAAGCGGCGATGAGGGAGAGGATAGATAGTCGGAGCGGGTTCATGAGCGCGGCGTTGTTTTGAAAAATATCGACACGACGGCGGGGAGGGCCGCGTGATCGCTCTTGGGCGAGGCTTGTTGATCAGGCGATGATGTCGGTGAGGACATTTCCACCGTCGACGATTTCGATTGGTCTGGGGCCGGGTGCGACGAGTTCCTTATCGGCGTTGATACCGAGTTGGTGATAGACTGTCTTGGCGAGGTCTTCGATTCCGACGGGATTTTCGTCTGGTTCATTCCCGAGTGCATCGGCGGAACCATAGACGAGGCCTTTTTTGATGCCTCCGCCGGCGAGCATGACGCTAAAGACGCGCGGCCAATGGTCGCGTCCGGCGGTATTGTTGATTTTAGGTGTTCGTCCGAATTCCGAAGTGACCATGACGAGCGTGGAATCGAGGAGACCGCGTTCTTCGAGGTCGCTAATGAGTGTTGCGAGGCCTTTGTCTAGGCTGGGGACGCTGCGGGTAATATTGTCTTTGATTTTGTTGTGGTGGTCCCATCCGCCATAGGTCATGGAGACGAAGCGGACGCCGGCTTCGACGAGACGGCGGGAGAGCAGCATGCGCTGGCCGGCTTCATTTTTGCCATAGCGTTCGCGAGTTTTCTCATCTTCCTTTTCGATGTCGAAGGCCTCGCGGGCGGCTTGGGACGAGATGAGGTCGTATGCTTTTTCGTAGAAGGAATCGACGGCGGTGATGGCGTCGGATTTTTCGAGCGAGCGGAAGTGTGAGTCAACGGCTTCGAGCATATTGCGGCGGCGACTGAACCGGTCTTGCGACACGCCATCTGCGAGGTTGAGATCGCGGACTTTAAAGTCGCCTTTGGCGGGGTCGGCTCCGAGGGAGAAGGGGCCGTATGCGGTCGAAAGGTATCCGGTACCGGCGTATTCGTTTGGTTGATTGGGGACGCAAACGTAGGGGGGGAGATTGTTGCGGGTGCCGAACTCGTGTGAGATGACGCTGCCGAAGCTGGGGTAGTTGAGAGCGGGCGAGGGGCGATAACCGGTAAACATGTTATGGGTGCCGCGCTCGTGTGCGGCTTCGCCGTGATGCATGGAGCGGATGACGGTGATCTTGTCGTTGATCTTGGCCATTTCCTTCATGTGTTCGCCGAAGACGATACCGGGAAGTTTGGTTTTGATGCTGCTGAGCGGGCCTTTGTATTCGGTAGGGGCGTAGATCTTCGGGTCCCAGGTTTCTTGGGCAGCCATGCCGCCGGGGAGGTAGACGTGGATGATGGATTTAGCTTGGCCTTCTTTGGTCTCGTAGAATTTCGCGGCGCCGTGAGCTTTTTGCTTGAGGAATTGGGGGAGGGTTAGGCCCAGTCCACCCACGAGGCCGACGAACATGAAGTCGCGGCGTGAGGCGGCGGTGAGACTGGATCTTCTTGGACGGGCAAAGAGTGATTTCGTCGACATGATGGTATCCTTCGGTGTGCTGGGAAGGATCGCCAGAATTGGCCATAAACCTCCCCTTTAAAGAACGAGAATCGAAATTGCTGACTTTCAGGAAAAGCGACTAATTTCGACGAAAAACCATGGAAATACGAGGCTTTTTCGGGGACTGAGTGGAAAAGAAGCGGGCCCGGCGACTCTGGTGGAGTCTCGTCCGGGCCCGCTGTGCTCGCGCTGGGAAAAGAAGGGCGAAAGCTTGGAGGTTTTGTTTATGCGCTGATGGGGTGTTTTTCTTGAGATCCGGAGCGAGGAGCGGGCCTGGCGGTCCAAGGGAAAAGGCCACTCAGGCCCGCTGTTGCTCGCGCTGGGAAAGTTAGTTTAGAGCTCAGTTTTGAGAGGTGATGAGGTTGAGAGTGTTGAGAGAGTTAGGCGGCTTTGGTGTTGGGTTATTCAGATGAGGCATACGAGAGGGAGCGGAAGGCAAGTTTTGTGTTGGGTAGTCAGGCGGCTAGAGTCTTGAGGGTGTCAGGCGACCGTCTTTTATATGTGGTGGGGAGAGTAGAGGATGTTAGTCCCATGAAAGGCGGAGTCCGACGCCGTAGATATTGACGTCTTCGCGAAATTCGGCATGTCCGGAAATGCCGAGCCATTTAGTAGGCCAGAAGATGAGATCGGTGGATGCGCCCCAGGTGCCTTCATCGGCACGGGCGGCTTTGTGCCATTCGGCGAAGGCGTCTAACTCGATATAGTCGTTGAATTTGATGCGCACGCCGGGTTTGACGTAGATGCCGCTCCCGTCTTGGAAGTCGTCGAAGAGTTCACCGGCGGATTTATCGAAGTCGAGATCTTGTTTTGTGTATTGCCAACCGACGCTTCCGACGAGGTGGAATTTTTTGTGGATGGGCAGGTGGACACCCGGGCCGATTTCGAATCGGGTGTAATTGGTATCGGTGCCGAAGTCGAAGACGTCGCCGATGGAATCGACGTCTGTTTTGGCATTCGTGTATGTGAAGCTGGATTCGAAGAAGAAGAGCCAGAGGAAGTCGAATGAGAGGTTGGCTTCGAAACCGTGGCTATTGTCGAGGGGGATGGATTTATCGAACGTGAAGTAGCGGTAGCCGATATCGAAGAAATCGTATGAGATTCCGTCAAAAGCGGAGGGTTTGCCGCTGTAGGAGGATGGGGGTGGGGAATAATAGTATTCGTCTTGGGCCTGGCTTTGGGCGAGGGCGAAGAACAGGATGAGGGCGGTGATCAGGATACCGACGAGGAAGGGAATGGGTCTCATAGCGCGAATATTATCAATTATGATTAATATTTTTGATCATTTTATTAAAAAGTAAACTAATATTTTTGTAATTTTTGATTAATCATCACTCCTAACTTCTGTTAATTGTTCATTTTTAAAGATTTATGAATAAAAATTTTTTCAATTCCATAGTCGCATGAGTCTTCTGTGTGAAGGGATTGATTCCAAATCATGGGGATTTTGCCGCGCGCCGCGTTGGGGCGATTCTGTTCTGGCCAGCGCCAAGGAAAAGAGGCTTGCGTGTTTCTGATGGGCGAGAAAGGAGGTCTGCGCGATGTGCGGAATTGGATTTCTTGCAGAGAGAAAGAATGGCTTTGGCGGCGGCGTTTTTAGGCCCTACTGAAGGGGTTTCGCTCTCGGGTGGAGGGTGCATTCCGCTTTGACGAATTATTTCAAGAACTTCACTGAGAGACCATGGACAAGAAGAAAGAAGCCCGCGCAACGACAGGAGCTGTGTCCCGTCGTCAGTTTGTTAAGACAGCGTCCGCCGTATCGGCCGCCTCAATTTTTGGTTTTCAGGTTGTTCCGAGCCGTGTCTTTGGGGCGAACGACCGGATCAACTTGGGCGCGATCGGCACGGGTGGGAAGGGGGCGGCCGACATCAAGGGGTCGGTGGCTGCGGGAATGAACGTGATTGCCTTGTGTGATGTGGTGGATATTTCGAACTCGCCTGAGCTTGGTCCGCGTCAGGAGCCTTTGTTTGGCACGCGTAAGGAGCATCCGAATGCCAAGTTTTACATGGACTGGCGGGAGATGTTGGAGAAGGAGAAAGACATCGATGCGGTGACTGTCTCGACGCCGGATCATCATCATGCGCATGCGTCGATCATGGCGATGAAGATGGGCAAGCATGTCTACTGTCAGAAGCCATTGACTCACGGCATCTGGGAAGCGCGTATGATGGCAAAAGTGGCGGAGGAGACGGGTGTCAAGACGCAGATGGGCAACCAAGCGCACGCGCAGGATCACATGCGACGATGTGTTGAATTGCTCCGAGCGGGTCTATTGGGAGAAGTGAATCAGGCTTACGCGTGGACGAATCGTCCGATCTGGCCTCAGGGGATGCCTACGTTTCCTGAGAAGATGGTCGTGCCTGACAATTTGGATTGGGACATCTGGTGTGGGCCTGCGCCCTTTGTTAATTATTCCAACAAGATTGCGCCTTTCGTGTGGCGTGGCTATTGGGATTACGGCACAGGGGCTTTTGGTGATATGGCGTGTCACATCATGGATATGCCTTATTGGGCGCTGGACTTGGGGAGTCCGGAGAAGATCGACGTGGAGACTTTCGGTGGAACCGAAGTTTCCTGTCCGATCTGGTCCAAGGTGACCTTTTATTTTCCTGCTCGTGGAGAGGGGACGAAACCGGTGCGCTTTATTTGGTATGATGGCAAGGTTGACGCGCAGTGGGACGATGCCGAGTGGAAGCATGTTGGTGGCGAAGCCAATCTTCCGACGGAGAGTGTTCTTGCGGGTGTCGATCCGCTTGGAAAGGAGGGATTTGGTTCCATTGTGATTGGCAGTGAAGGGCGGCTTTTCTTCAATCGCAGTAAGCCGAACTGGATGGTAAAGCCGAGTGTCGGTTTGGACGGGTTTGATTTCCCGCCGGAGACCTTGGAGCGGGCACCGGACCAAGATCCTTACAAGGAGTGGATGCGCGCGATTCAGGGCGGGCCTGAAGCACTTTCCAACTTCAAGCAATCGGGACCGTTTACGGAGACCGTTTTGCTCGGGGTCTTGGCGCAACGCCTGCAACAGAGTTTTGAATGGGACGCGGAGAAGATGGAAGTGAAGGGAATGCCAGAGGCGGCGAAGTATATCCGCCGGGATTATCGAGACGGCTGGCCGCTAGAAGTTTGAACCATTGGCTGCTTGGGTGGCATCTTGAAGTAGTGTCTGAGGGGGGGCCTTGCTAAGAGGTCGGCTCTTTGACTGCTGGTCGATTTGTCGAGCGGACAAACGTTTTTGCCGAGGGGGCCGGGTAGGTGATGAAGCAGGCGCCCTTCATTTCTCTTTGCTGAATGGTCTTGCGCAGGACGGCTTGAAGAGGTTCGATCGTCTCGCGTTTGACGATCGTGGTGATGTTTCCCAGTTCGCGATTGATACGGAGGCCACCTTTTGTGTGTTCGGCATTGGCCTCGGCAAAGCGCCAATAATCGACGCTGGCGCCGGGCACTCCAAAGTTGAGTGCTTGATCGAGAAGGGTTCCGGTATCTTTTCGAGCGCATACCACTCGATGGACGACGCGGTCGGTAATCGTGCCGCGAGTGCTTTGTGCGAAATCTGCAGCTTTGGGATCATGGACGAGGAGATGGTTGGCCCGCCAATGGGTATCGCCTTGCATGTCATCGATAGCCCGAATGATTTGTTGAATGCTTGCCGAGTGTTTTTTGGGGTGAAAGACGCTGGAGAGGTTGGTAAGCCCCTGGGAGATAGGGACTTGGTAGATGAATCCGCGGCCGGGAAGATCGACGCGACCGGCATCGGCCATGGCTTGGTAGACGGCATCGACGTCGCACTGGTCAACGACGACGGTGATGAGTTCTTTTTCGCGTTTTTTGGTGATGCGCAGCAATCCGAGGCGATCGCGGAGGCCATAGCCGCGCGTGTAGGAGATGGTCGCTCCCTGGGCTCCGGCTTTTACGGCGACGCGGCAGATGGATTCGGCTTCGCCCTTGTCTGCGATTTGGAAGAGGGCGATGAGGTCTTTCTTGAAGCGGATGTCGAAGGAAGTGGATTCGAAACGGTATTTGCCGGGGGTCCAAAGTGGGTAGTCTTCAGCACAGCGGAGGCTAGTGCACTCGGTGGTGAAAATCGAGCCGGCTCCGTACATGCGGAGTTTTCCGACCATGACGATTTGCTCCATGAGTGGTTCTGTGTCTTGGTTAGGAACGAGAAAGCTGAGAATTTCTTGTTCCGGGGATAGGGTTGGGAGGAAGGATTGGTACCAGCGATCTTTGATGAGACTGCCTCGGGCGTTGAGGGTGAGGGCGTGAGCGCCTCCGAACTCGAGGACAGCTTCGAGGACCCGGTGGGCGCTTTGCCTGGGAAGGATGGCGGTGACGAGGGAGTAACCGGAGATTTCGTTAAAATGCTTCATTCTCGATCGCAGTGAGTTCTTCGCGTCTGCGTGTGCGGTTGACGATGAGGCCGACGGTGAGGACGGTGAGGATGGGTCCGACGGAGGCGAGTGCGAGGATGCCGAAACCGTCGCTAAGGCCCGGGATATTGGCCCCGATTCCGAGTCCCATGGCGAGGACGAGAGGAACGGTGATGGGGCCGGTGGTGACTCCTGCGCTATCCCAGGCGAAGTTGACGAACTCTTCCGAGGAGATGAGGGAGAGGAAGACGAGAAGAAGATAGGGAGGAATGAGGAGGTTGGTCAGGTTGATGGTGGCGAAAGCCATTTGAGCGACGCCAGCGGCGATTCCGAGTCCGACACCGATGGCGACCGCCTGCATGAGGAGGCTTTTTCGAAAGACGCCGACGGTGGTGTTTTCCACGGTTTGACCGAGCGCGTTGAGGGCGGGTTCTGCCAAGGTGGCACCGTATCCGAGAAAGAAGGCGAAGACGATGGCGATGCATTTTCCGAAGACAGGATTATCGAAGAGAGCGGGGACGGTTCCGGAGAGTCCCCATGGGGTGATGGCGCTGAAAGTTACCGGGACATTGCTGCCCAATTGCGTTCCCACGGGGGTGAGGCCGAGGGCGAGGCCGAGGCCGAAGAGGCCCATCCCGACAACGGAGAAGATGACGCCAATTGCGATTTCGTCTGCGCGGCGCAAGCGTTCTTTGAGGACGACGAGGAGGGTGACGAAGAGGAAGGCGCAGAGAGGGATGATGGCTTGGGCCGCCGTGATGAAGGAGCTGAGGATTTCCTTTCCGAAGTCTGTGTTTGGGTTCCACGGATGTTTCACCTGCTCGACGATGAGGGATTCGAACATGGTTTTGTCTTCTTTTTTCTCGAGGATGATGTCGGCATTTTTATGGACGATTTTGCCGTTTTCGAAGGTGATTTCTCCGCCGCGATAGCTGGTGGTATAGCCTTCGGGAATTCCTTCGATATCGCCGGTTTCGAGATATTCCTGGAACTCTTCCGGTGTGAAGCGGATTTGTTCGGCGGAAGGGGTCTCGGTAGCTGGGGTGAGTTGTTCGGGTGCGGATAGTTCTGAGAACTCGATAATCTCCCCGTTATAATTCGAGGCACCGTAGTAGTCTTTTGCGGTGAGGTGGTAGAATGAGAGGAGGAGGACTGCGATGATGGGAAAGAGGGAGGCGAGCGTGACGATGCCAAAGCCGGCACCGCCTTGGTCTTTTTCGTCGATGATGCGGCAGACGCCGATACCGAGGGCGAGGACAAGGGGAACGGTGACGGGTCCTGTGGTAACGGCGCCGCAGTCCCATGCGAGGCCGATGATGGGATTGAGAGTGGGATTGAAGTGGGCGAAGAGGGTCATGCCGACGAGGGTGAGGACGATCGGGATGATGAGTGTTTTGAGGGACCATCCGTAGAAGAAGCGAAGGACCCCGAGGGTGACGGCGAAACCGACGCCGACGCCGACGCAGGCGACGAGTTGACCGGAGAAATCGTTCAGGAGGCTATAGAGGAGGGGTGCTTCATGGGGTTTGACGCCGCTGCCAGCTTTTTTGAGAACGGAGATGGCGGGTTCAGCGAAGGTGGCGCCAACGCCGAGGAGGAAAGCGAAGATGATGATGAGGGGCATCCGCGAATTTCGCGGGAGGATGGCACCGATGGTTTCGCCGAAGGGCATGAGCCCGAGGCGGAGGCCTTCCATGAAGAACGTTAGTCCGATGATGACGATCACGATTCCGACGGCGATGGTTGCGCCGTAGATGATCGGGAGATCGAGAAAGAGGGCCTGGAAGACGGCGAGGTAGGCGATGATGAACCAGACGCTCTTGAGTTGCTCGACTGCTTTTTCCCGGAAGTAGCGCCAGAGAATGGACGCCACGCCACCGAATCCCAGCTGTGCGAATGCGGGGGTGGCTGTTGGGGGTGGTTGGGACATGGCAATCACCCTTTTAGGAGCGGGATGCGTGCCAATTTGTTATGCGCGACGGGGCGGCGCTCAGGCGGTAGACGAAGTGGCGGCGTGGGTGGGGAAGTCGGTGTATCCGGTGGCCCCGGTGGGGGAATACCAAGTATCCATGGGGGCATCTTCGGCAAGGGGCCAGTGATTCGCGAAGCGTTGGACGAGGTCGGGGTTGGCGATGAAGGGGCGCCCGAACGCGATGAGGTCGGCGTCGCCGCTGGCGATGCGGGCCTCGGCGGTGGCTTGGTCGTATCCGCAGTTCCCGATGAGTGGGCCGTGGAAGACTTTTCGGAATTCCTCGAGAGTCATGGGGTCACCTAGCTCGTGGAAGCCGAAGGCGAGGCCGTCGAGGACGTGGAGGTAGGCGAGGCCGAGGGGGTCGAGTCTTTGGGCGGCGTCGGTGAATTGGTCGCGGTAATCGGGAGAGCCCATGTCGTTGAAGGCGCCGTTGGGGGAGAAGCGGACGCCGACTCGATTGGCGGGGAAGACGGTGGTGACGGCGGCGAGGACCTTGCGGAGAAGGCGGGAACGGTTTTCAATGGAACCGCCGAATTCGTCGGAGCGCTGATTGGTTTTGGATTGGAGGAAGGTGTCGAGGAGGTATCCGTTGGCGGAGTGGATTTCGATGCCGTCGAAACCGGCTGCTTTGGCGCGTTCGGCGGCGAGGCGGTACTGTTCTATGACGCCGGGGAGTTCGTCGGTTTCGAGGGCGCGGGGGACTTCGTATTCTTTTTTCCCGTCCGGGGTGTGTACGCCATCGCCTTCGATTTTTATGGGGGAGGGAGCGACGGCGGGATCGCCGTTGTGGAAGTCGCTATGGGAGGCGCGCCCGCAGTGCCAGAGTTGCATGAAGATCGTGCTTCCTTTGGCGTGGACGGCGTCGACGACGGGTTTCCATCCTTCGGCCATGGCATCGGTGTAGATACCGGGAGAATCGACCCAGCCGTTGGCTTGTTCGGAGATCGTGGTGGCTTCGGTGATGACGAGGCCGGCGTCGGCGCGTTGGGCGTAGTATTCTGCCATGAGGGCGTTGGGGATGCGTTCGGCGCCGGCGCGTGCGCGGGTCATGGGGGCGAGGGCGATGCGGTTTTTAAGGGTGAGATCGCCGAGGGTGAAGGGTTGGAAGAGTGGGGAAGTGGTGGTGGTAGCAGTCATGGCGGTGTGAATGGCGTTAGTTTGGGAGAGTGTCTCGTAATGGATGGTATTGCGACTATTTTATACGGGACCAGGGTCGGCGGCGATGTAGGGATTTGGGTGGGGTGAGCGGAAAGGGAGGAAAGGCAGGCGCGTCCGGAGGCCACGCCCTACCGGGGGTTTGGAGGGGACCAGGCATGGGGCCAAGTATCGGGTGAGTCGGCGAGGCGGGCGCGGACGGGGTTCATGCGGATGTAGTGTGCTTTCTCATCGAACGATTCGTCGGTGCGGAGACGATGGTTGAAATAGTCGCGTTGCCAAGAGAAGCCAGCGCGTTTTGCGGTGTAGCTTTTCCATGAAGCGATTGTTTGGGACATGGACGCCCTATCTGGTGGAAAGGAGAAGAGTCCGTGAATGTGGTCCGGCATGACGAGGAAGAGGTGGGCATACCAGCGGTAAATTTTGTGATAGTGGGCGGTGGCATCGGTGAGGATTTGAGGGCGTCCGT
>JBCDBW010000095.1:0-16976 GCA_039182965.1 Verrucomicrobiota bacterium | reverse complement strand
TTTCTTCGAGCTCGCCAAGAGTCGCCTCACAGAAAATGGGATGCTCTGTCAAGCCATCCCGACCGAACGTCTCAACGCCAATGATCACATCGCTCTCGTCGCCACTTTCGTCGAAACCTTCCCCAATTCACTCTGCTTCACCACCGGCACCGACCTCATCCTCGTCGGCTATCGCGACGATCTCACCATCAATCTCGAACAAACCAAGGAGCGCCTTCGCCATATTGACGTCGTCTCCTCACTCAACGAAGTCGGCTTCACAAATCCCGCCCACCTTTGGGGCACGCTCATCGCCGACTTCACACGCCAGGAACCCGGCAGCCCAAACCCGACACACACAGACAACACGTCCTTCATCGAGTTCAACTCCCCTAGACTAGCATTTACAAACACCGGTGTCGCGAATCGCCAACTCCAACTCAAACTCCTCGCTGGCCACGGCAACGCATCGTCCGCTCTCATCGAGGCATTCTCGAAACCCGAACAAGACGAAATCCGATACCACCAAGGCGCCCTCGCCAACGCCCTCCACGCCCGCGTCCTCCTCGCAAAAAATGACATCAACGGCGCGCTCGAATCTATCGAGAAAGCACTCTCGCTCGGCTCGCGAAATCCCATCGTCCTCCAGGAAGCCGGCAATATCTTCCGCAAAGCCGGGACCGTCGCCCTCGCCAACGGCGAACAAACCAACGCCACCACCTATTTCGAAAAGGCATACCAGGTCCAACCCCACCACTTCCAAAACCTCCGCCTCCTCACCATCGCCTATCTTCGCGCCGGCGACCACGAAAACGCCGCTCCCCTCCTCCTCCAAGGACGCGAACGTTTCCCCGAATCCCCCCACTTCTACTCCCTCTCCGGCTCCTACTACCTCGAACGCGGCGAACTCGAACGCTCCCTGGCTTTCCACGCCCTCGCCGTTGCCAAAGCCCCCAAACTGGATTCCCTCTGGACCCAATACCTCCTCGCCGCCCGCGCCGCAGGTAGCGAAGAGATCCTCAAAAAAATCGAACAAGAACGCCTAGAATACCTGGAAAACTAACCCGAAACACCACTCCCATTCCCCCCGTTTCCAAAACACGACCATGAAACCAAGCCCCCTCTTCACAGCCCTACTCTTCACTTTCATCCTTTCCCACTTCCCCTCTGCGGCACAGCCACACCTGGGTCAAGCAGCATCTGCCAGTCCGGCTCGAACCTTGCCCAATGTCATCGTCATCATGTGCGACGACATGGGCTGGTCCGACATCGCCCCCTACGGCGGCGAAATCGATACCCCAAACCTCGATCGCCTCGCCCAAAATGGCCTCCGCTTCACTCAGTTCTACAACACCGGCCGCTGCTGCCCCACCCGCGCCTCCCTCCTGACCGGACTCTACCCCCACCAGGCTGGCATCGGCCACATGATGAATGACAAAGGCCACGACGGGTACCGTGGCGATCTCAACCGCACCTCGGTCACCATCCCCGAAGTCCTCAAGACCGCCGGATACGCCACCTACCTGTCCGGCAAATGGCACGTCACCAAACACATCAACCCAGAGGGCCCAAAACACAACTGGCCCCGCCAACGCGGCTTCGATCGCTTCATGGGCACCATCCACGGCGCCGGCTCCTTCTTCGATCCCAATTCCCTCACCCTCGACAACACGCAGGTCCCCCCCTCTGCCATCGTCGGCGAAGAAATATTCTACTACACCGACGTCATCAACGACTTCGCCGCCGATTGTATCCGCGATCACCACGACACCGCTCCCGATCAACCGTTCTTTTTGTATGTCGCCCACACCGCCCCCCATTGGCCCATGCATGCTCTCCCCGAAGACATCGCCAAATACAAAGGCAAATACGACAAAGGCTGGGACGCCATGCGCAAAGCCCGCCACAAACGACAACTCGAAATGGGTCTCGTCGATCCCAAATGGCCCGTCTCTCCCCGAGACAAAAAAGCGCCCGCATGGAAAGACGTCGAACTCAAGAAATGGCAAATCGCCCGCATGGAAGTCTTCGCTGCCATGGTCGATAACGTCGATCAAGGCATCGGCCGCATCCTCGACGCCCTCGACGACACCGGGCAACTCGAAGACACCCTCATCCTGTTCCTCGCCGACAACGGCGGCTGCGCCGAAACCTATGGCGCGAAGCCTGATTCAAAACCTACCCCACCCGAGCAGCTTGAACCCATGGCCCCCGGCGAGCTCCAAACCGAAATGACCCCGCACAAAACACGCGACGGAAAAATCGTCCGCACGGGCATCGGCGTCATCCCGGGTCCGGCCGACACCGCGCTCGGATACGGCCTCGGCTGGGCCAACGCCTCAAACACGCCCTTCCGCGAATACAAACACTGGGTCCACGAAGGCGGTATCGCCTCACCCCTCATCGCCCACTGGCCCAACGGCATCGACGCCGAACGCAACGGACAACTCGACGACACACCCGCCCACCTCATTGATATTATGGCCACCTGCGTCGACCTCGCCGATGCCACATACCCTCGCGTCTTCCACGAAGAAAAAAACAAGATCCAACCCATGGAAGGCCTATCCCTCGCCCCCGCTTTCCAAAGCCAACCTCAGGAAATCACCGACCAACGCGAGGCCCTCTACTGGGAACACGAAGGCAATCGAGCCATCCGCATTGGCGATATGAAACTTGTCGCCAAAGGGCGAAATGGACCTTGGGAACTCTACGACCTCGCCAAGGACCGCACCGAACTCAACAACCTCGCCGAAAAAATGCCCGAAAAAGTCGAACAAATGGCCGCCCAATGGACCGACTACGCCACCCGCACCAACGTCCTCCCCTGGCCCGGTACCGGCAAAAAGAAGTAGCCCTCCCAAAACGACCCCCCTCGCGCGAACTATGGAGGCGCGGGCACCCGACCGCGCTGCCTTTCCAGGTCTCCCACAACCCGCCATTTGCATGAATTGTAGGCCAGGCGCTCCGCCTGCCATCCCACGACGCTCCCCCCGCCCAGGAACAGAAGGCGCGGCTCGGCGTCCCTGCCGACGTGTCCTTCGTAGCTCGCAGAGCGAATGGCGGAGCCTCCGAGCGCAGCGAGGACTTCCCTCTCTAGCTCCCTCGCGCCCTCCCCATCAACCACTCAACCTCCTCCCCCCAACGATCCCTCACTTTCGTAACCATCTTCTCATGCCCCAACCCGTCAAACTCAACAAACCGCTTCTCCCCCGCCACCGCCTCGAAAACCCGCCTCCCCTCATCAACCCTCGCCCGCGCATCCTCACTTCCGTGCATGAATAATATCGGACACCGCACCGCCTCAGCGTAGATCATTGGCTTGTGGGAAAAAGGATCAAACCCTAGCTGTCTCCCACCCCAAAACAACATCAGCTGCGCGGCGGGAAACGAGGGAAGCCCCATCGCTTCAAACCGATTACCCACGGTCTCGACAATATCATCAAACACACTCTCAACCACGATTCCATCCGGCTCGACCCCATGCCCGTGCACTGCCTTTAGCACCGCCGCTCCGCCCATCGATTGCCCGAACAAAACATGTCGCCGGTAGGGCATTGTCTCCTGCACGAAGCGCAACGCGTGCGCCACATCCTCCCCTTCGACATAACCAACACTCGTGTAAGATTCAGACGAACTCCCCGATCCACGAAAATCAACGAGGACCGTCGCATACCCGAGATCATGCCAAGCCTTTGCCTCCTCCAGCAAGGTCGACTTGTCTCCTCGATAACCGTGAAACATCAACGCCACTGCGTTCTCCTCGCTCGAGGGCACGTGCCAATACCCAAGATCAATCCCATTGTCGCAGGCGATCAAACCACTCTCGTATTCCAATCCGAAATCCAAAGGCGTCCCCTTTCCATCCGGCCGCGGGAGACGGACTCCGCGAACCAACACCCCAACCTTCTCACCCAGCGACAACGTCTCCGGCCGCCCCGTCACCTCTCCTCCATCCGCAAACCAAAGCATCGCCCGAGCATGACGATACGCCAGGAAGTGAACAGATACCACCATCCCAACGCCCACTAATACCACCGCAACGACGATCCTTTTAGTCCTCCACCCAATCATACAACCTTTGAGACCGTCAATCCTCTCACCTCACTCAAAACAAAATCGTGTCCCGTCGCAACCTGTTCCTCAGATTCCCTAATCATTAATTGCTAGTTATTTGATTGCTAATTTCCAACCTCCCCACCCAAGACACGTAGGGACGATCCTCCGGATCGTCCGCAACGCACCTCCCAATCCTTCCACCCCCCGTGCACCGCAATTTTCACAAAACCATCACATTTCTTTCAACCTCCCGTCACCTTCCAGGTCCAAACTCCTTGCATGCCGAATCAAAATTCCTCGCCCACCCTTCGCCGACGCCTCGCCAATTTCGCCCTCCGCACCACAGCCGTCCTCACCCTCCTAACCCTCATCCTCGTCGCCTGGATCACCCACCGCGCCTCCTCATACATCATCGTCCCAGAACGCCGCCCCACCACCGCTTGGCATCAGGACTTCCTTAGAAAACCCGCCCAACACTCCCTCGCAATCCATCCCTTCTCCGCCACCAGCCCCGATGGCGTAACGCTCGAGGCGCTCTTCATCCAAGCGGCTCATAAACCAGGTGACGGCGAACGATATCAACGCATCCGCCGGCTCCTCACGAAGGAAAATCCCGCTCTTGTCCCGTTTCTCCCTCACACCTCAGCCCACGGCACCGTCCTCTGGCTCCACGGCCGAAACAGCATCAAGGAAAACGCACTCCCCATTGCCGAACGCTTCGTCGCCGCCGGATACAATTTCATCTGCTTCGACGCCCGCGCCCACGGCCAAAGCACCGGAAAATACATCACCTACGGCCCCCGTGAGGCCGACGACGTCACCACCGTCCTCGACGCCGCCGAAGAACAATTCGCCCGCTTCCATCTCAAACCATTCGCGGCCTTCGGAAATTCCCTCGGTGGCGCCGTCATCCTCCAATCCCTCGCCCGCGAACCCCGCCTCCGCGCCGGCGTCTCCGTCTCCGCGTTCGCCGACCTCAATCAGCTCATCAAAGAACACGCCCATCGAAAACTCCCGGTTCCCACGGCCTCTCTCGGTCATCTCGTCCTGAAATACGCCGCCTGGCGAGCCAACTTCAATCCCTTCTTCGCAAGCCCCGCCACCCACGCCCAAACAATCGACGTCCCCGTCATGATCGTTCACGGCCAAAAGGACCATCTCATCCCACCACATCACAGTGAACAAATCTACAACGCCATCCCCCACTCAAACAAAACACATCGCATCATCCCAGACGCCAACCACCGCTCCGTCCTCTCCACCGGCGGCGATCCCCTCTACGCCGACATCATCCAATTCATCCACGCCGCCCTCACAAAACCCTCCTCGTCTCAACCCGTCGCTGCAACCTACTAGTTCCTAACCGCTAATTCAAAAACTCCCACGCAACAAAAACACCCCAACCGCCGCGACGACAAACACTGCTCCTAAAAGCTCCCGCTTACCAAACCGCTCCGCCCCACGCCGATACCGCACAAAGTCCAGCAACCGCCCCGTCGGACACCCATATCGGCAATACCCCATCGGAACAAAAATCGCCAACACGACGCTCACCACAAAAACTGTCACCGTCGCCCAGCCCGCCGCCCGCCACACATACGCGTCAAACGGCTCGATCCCCGCCACATCAACTCCCAGTCCCAACAGTCCCACTAATAAAACCCACCCCAGCAAGACCGACGGCACCGCCACCAGCACCCGGTCCCAGGAGGCCGGCACTGTCACCCGGTGCGCCCGCGGCACCACACGCATGATCAACTGCTGTAAAGCCCCGTGCGGACAGACATGATGACAGTAAACCTGCCGCCCCGTCACCGCTGGCAACAAGAACGCTGCTCCCACCAACAACACCAGCCCCGGACTCACCGCCCACGCGACCCCACTCTCCGCCCACCCCAATAACAAGGCCTGCGCCACCATATCCCCACTGATCAAACCCACGTACCCGATCAAAAACAATTGATACACCAACCGCATGCCACGCACCCGCCGCAAACCCGTAAACGCCATCAACACGGACAACCCCACCACCACTAAAATCCCCACTTCTCGAGCACTCACCCGGATTGACACCCCTCCCCACGCCTCCCCCTTCGCTTCCTCCTCTTCACCCAATTCCCGCATCGTCATCCAAACGGATTCCCCCAAGGCCCAACTCGTCATCGTCGCGCCGCTCACCCCATCGAGCCCCAACGCCTCATACTCATCCACATCAAAGTCTGCCACTGCTCGCCCCTTCCACTTGTCAAAATAGCGCCGGTCAAACTCAATGTCTTCAACATAGCGCTCATTGTCGTAACTCCTCCGGATCCGCACACCCAGGATCGTCTCCATCCCAACATCTAGCCCCACTAAGACATCGGTAGGTCCCTGATACCCCCTCACTCGGTCTGCTAAATGCCCCGTCCGCAACACATGCCCTAACACCTCACCGCCCTCGCCTTCCACCTGAAAGACCCGCGGCCGCTTCCGTATCTCCAACAAGTCTTGCCCCTCAGAAAAAAAAACCCGTGCCTCCTCAAGACTCACCTCTTCCGGAAACCGAAGATTCGGCCGCTCCCCGCGCAACCGATAAGACACACCCTCCCGAATCGCCAAACTCGTCAATGTCGCCCCACTCACCCCATCCAAATCCTCGAGCCCCGCAATCTCATCCCAGGTTCGACCCTCATAAATTGCTAAAAACTCGCGATCCTCCAAAACCTCCTCCAAATGATCCGGCGTGTCCCCGCTCTCCATCACCCGGACCCCCACACAGATCCCCGCCTCATCAAAAACCAACAACACGGTCGTCGGTCCCGAATACCCCACAATCCAATCACTCTCCGGCGACGTCACTACCGCCATCCCCACCACTTCCCCGTCACCATCCAAAATAAGTTGCCCCCCATCACCATCTGCCAGCCCCCCACCCATCACCATCGCTCCCGGCAACCATTCCCGCACATCCTCCACGGTTACGCCCACATCTATCCGCTGCTCCCGCAGCCACTCGTGCTGCGCCCGAATCACCAACACCAATACCAACACCACCCCAAGACGGTATCCCTGTATCAATCGATCCTTCCAAATCTCCCGCTTCACCAGCACTCCCCTCTACCAAGACATACCAAGTCCCACTTTCCCGCTCCCTCTCCACCAAACGGGGCATTACCAGACAAAATCATGCCTGAATCATCCCGCGAAGCTGATTCAGAAAAGTCCGCCCATGGCGGACAAAGGACCGGGGAGAAATGGTCAGTCCGCCCATCCATACACAATAAATTTTACCCCTTTTGTCCCACCACCGACCACCCAATACCAACCTTTTACCATCTGCCGCCCTCCCCGCCGAAAGAGCTACTATTCCACCGCAATTACCTGCACCGCATCCACATGTATCGAACCGTCCGCCCCCGCATTCGAATACACCACCGCGGCCGGCTGCGCCCCCTCGAATTCAAATTCTCCCAAGGAATAAAATCCCTTCTCCAAAGGCGGTTTCTCCTGCTGATTCAACCGAAACTCCGAAGCCTCGTCACCCTTCGCCCCCTCAACCCTCACCAAGGTCTTGCTCGATCGATTCTCATGCGGTTGCCAAGCCACCCGCACGTCGTAAACGCCCGTCGCCGGCGGCGTGAACTCAAACCGCGCTTCCGCATTGCCCTTCGGCGGAGCATACGAGTAAAACCGTCCGATATACCCCTTCAACCCCTGTCCCTGCTTCCAGTTCCCCCTCATTGTCGCTTTCGAGTCATCCACGACGATCCCCCCTAACGAACTGGCCGAAATATATCCAAACTCAATCGGCGCCATCGGCGTCAAATTCATGTCCTCAAAAAAGACCTCATCCGCCGGATCCCACCGCATCCGTCCGGGTAATTCCAATAAAGCCACCATCTCATCCCAATACGTCTCATACACGTCCCGAGGCAAACACCCGTTCCGCTTGCAAATCGCCGCCGCTTTCCCCACCACAACTCCCATCATCCCACAGGTCTTCATCACCCGCACCGTCCCCAAGGCCTCATGCGTAACGCTGATGTTCCGCCCCGCCGTAAACAGGTTCTCAATGTTCCGCGAATAAAAACACCGATACGGAACCGGATAACCAATCTTCTTGTCCACCGCCCGGTTGTGCACCGCCACGGAAATAAATGGGTTGTCCGCAAAATCCCCGATAAACTCCTCCTTCGGATAATGCAAATCCACCGACCACGTCGTCAGAACACACCCGTCCTTGAACTCCTTGGCCTCAACAATGTCTTCCTCCGTCAAAATCACATCCCCCAAAATCTGCTGGGTCTCGCGCGTCCCTCCCACATAGGCGAGCCACACCAAACGCGCGTTCGCGTGTCCCTTCTCCAACGGATCATAATCCGCATACGCCCCACCATTCTTCATGGCATTCCACGCCCCAAACGACGCCTTCAAATTCCAATCCCGAATCAGTTCCAAATCATCCAAAGGATGCTTGTCATACCCGCTCTCCCAAAACCACTCCGCATGAAACCGCCGCGGATACGGAAAACCTTCCTCCGGCAATTCCAAAGCCCACGGCGTTTCAGGGAAGGCCTGCTCCTCGTCCGTGTTCTCCCACATCCACATGTTGCTCATACCCATGCGCCCACCCTCTTCCATGTTCATGTCCGCACCCGCCCACATCCCAATAAAACCATGCCCCGTGGCATCCACAAAAAATGGCGCCGCAAACCGACGGACCTTCCCCGTCCGCGTCTCCAGGGTCTTCACCGCCGCAATCCGAGCGTCATTCTCCATTTCCACCCCGTAGGCATGGTGCCCCAAAAACAAATCGAGGTTCTTCTCGTTGCGGACAATCTGCTCCTTCTTGTCGTCCTCCCACTCCTCATACGGCGCCGGCGAAGCCGAAGCCGTGTCCTCCAACTCCCGAATGATATCCCCCACCGGATACAATCCCTCCGGCGTGTTCCCCTTCGCCCATACCCGCACCTCGGAACTCCCGTTCCCGCCCAATACATCCCGGTTCTGAATGAGAGCCACTCTCAATCCCATCCGCGCCGCAGAAATCGCCGCCCCCATACCCGAATACCCCCCCCCGACAACCACCAAATCATAATCCTCCATCTCCTCCACCTCTCCACCATAACCAAGCATCTCACGTCGCCAAGCCGCCATCGGCTCACTCGTGTTGTCCGGCACAAAATCCGGATCACTCGAAAAAACAATCGCATCACAACGCCCGTTGAACCCCGTCAAGTCCCGCAACCGCAATTCCACATCGCCTTCCCTAATCTCCACAGTCCCCCCGTCTTCCCATCCCCACTCAGCACTCTCCATCCCAAACTGTTTTGCCAATGCCTCCCCGTTCACCACGACTTCAAACCGCCCCGGAGATTCCTCACGCCCCCACGGTCGCGTCCAATCCTTCGTCCGAACCCATACCCGATAATCCCCCGCCTCATCAAAAGTCACCGTCGTCACCGCATCCTCCACCGGCACTCCCATCCCGTGCGCCAACAAATACGGCGACCCCATTATCTCAATAAACTGCGTGTCCAGCTTCCACCCCCCGTGCTCCCCAAAACTCTCCGCTTCCACCAAGACCTCCGCCCCCCGCACGACCGCCAATGCCTGCACCAACACTAATATTCCAACTGCCAACTGTCTCATCGCAAATAACATGGTTTCTCTTAACTCTACTCCAATCCCAACTCTTTCTCCCACCACTGCAAATAATATTCTGCCGTCACATCCTCCGATAAGCCCCGACGATCCATCTTTTTCCGCAAATCAGCCGCCTTCCCCCGCTTTAAGTCGTTCATAAAGCGCTCGTCCCCTTCCACTTCCCCGCCAAGATCCCCGGTCTCTTTCTCCCAGACCGCCAACATCCCCCGCATCTCCTCCAACACCTCATCGTGGTCCGGATACCCCGCCAAATTCTGCATCTCATGCGGATCCACCCGCAAATCATACAATTCCTCCGCCGGCCGATGGGTCCGCATCCGGAATCGCAATGCCGGCTCCAATTCCCCACGCGCCTCCAACACTTCCATCAAGGTCCACACCGGGTACGCCCCCTTCTTATAGCCGCTCAAAACCATATACGGGTTCTCCGGCATGTAATTCTTGATGTATTTATACCGCGGAGTCCGCACCGCCCGAATCCGATCCACCGCATCCCCACAGCGATCCCGCGCCGCGTACACCACCTGCCGCCCAATCCAACCCTCCTCCAAAAAATTCTCCCCCTGCATCAAGTCCGGCACCTCAACCCCAGCTGCCACCAAACTCGTCGGCGCCACATCAATCAAACTCACCAAGCCCTTCCGCACTTCCCCCGGCGGTAACACTCCCGGCCACCGCACAATCAAAGGGGTCCGCAGTCCCCCTTCATACAACCATTGCTTGTCCCATAAATGCGGACGCCCATGATCCCCAAAAAAGAACACGATGGTGTTGTCCGCCAACCCATCCGCTTCCAACCGATCCAAGATCACGCCCACGCGCTCATCGCACACCTGCACGGTCGCAAGATAATTCCGCCAGTCCGCCCGCGTCACTGGATGATCTGGATAGATCGGAGGAATCCGCACCTTCGCCGAATCAATCACGTCATCCCCGACTTTCACAAATTCCCGGTGCGGCTCGCTGATCTGCACCTGCGCAAAAAAAGGCTGCCCCGCCTCCACCCGCTCACGCCAATCCTTCCCGTCAAACAAACGTTCAGCATCATAAACAAAATTGAAGTGGGTCTTCCCTTTCATCTCCAGCAGAGAATCCTCGCCAAATCCCTCCTCCAATACCCCCTTCGCGCTCGCGTTCGTCACAAAATACCCCGCCCCTCGAAACCACTCCGTCACCGGACGCACACCCTCCACCAAAACCGGCTTCTCACGCGTCACATGATGATGCCCCCCCACCGTGGTTTGATACATCCCCAAAATAGTTGCCGTCCGCGATGACGAACACACTGGGCTCGTCGCAAAGCAATTGGAAAATCGCACCCCCTCAGCCGCCAACCGGTCAATGTTCGGCGTCGATACCTCCGGCTCCCCATAGCACCCCAATTCCAGACCCAAATCATCCGCCACGATCCACAAGACATTCGGACGATCCTCGGCAGGAACCTCCAAAGCCCAAATCCACAGCCCAACCGACAGAACAAGAGGGAGTTTCACGTTCACTACCGAAACCCTAGTCTCTCCAAAACCCGTTTACAAGCACCGCCAACTCCCCCCAATCACATGGTTGGCATTTTGGAAAATCTTTAATACCTTGGAAAAAGCCTCATGAGTTCCATCGTCCAAGCGCTCCAGAAAGCCCTCGAGACCAATCCCGCCGATTGGGAAACCCGCCTAGCCCTCGCTGAAGCGCTTATCCACGATGACGCACACAATCAGGCCCTCAAAATCCTCGCCGAAGCCGCTCAACCGCCCACCGATCCCGATCAACACCTCAACCTCGCCCGTTGCTACGCCGCTCTCGATCCCGATAAAGCCCGGGCCGTCCTCTCCGCGATCCTCCAAGTCGATCCCAATAATTCCGGCGCTACCGATCTCGTCAACGCACTCGACGAAGCCGCTCAATCGACACTGGATGGCGAACTAGAATCAGAACCCGGACCCGAGTTGGAACCCGAGCCCAAACCCGTGATTCCCGTTCCCCTCTCCAAGGCCGCCCCCGATCCAATCGACCGCAAACAAGACGAGAAAGAAATCAAGGGAGAAACCGAGACGCCCAAAGACAGCCCTTCGGAATCCGATACCCCCGTCCCGGCGCCCGTCGCAGCCATCCCCCCGCCCGCGGTCGACATCCCCGCCCCGCAGACGGAAGTCGAAACCGACACCCCTTCCCCCGCACCCACCGATGACAACGTCATCACTCTCGAACGCGCTCACGTCGACGAAGAAGCCGCTGCCGCCGATGACCCGATTAAAACCCTTCAAGATGAAGCCGCCCTCAAACGTAAAAAAGATCTCCGCACAGCCAAGGTAAAATCTCTTTTCGCAACCGGCCTCCTCCACGTCGCCGCTATTCTGCTCCTCAGCCTTGTCGTAATTGCCGTTCCCAAAATGAATCCCCCCGAAATCGTCGCGGTCGCCGCCCCGTCGATGGAGATGCCCACACCCGAAACAAAAAAGGTGGAGATGCCAACGCAGAAAAAGACGGAAACGTCCGCCGCGGTAATGCCGAATATTATCAACTCCCTCAACATATCAGAAGTCTCCATTCCAAGTGTCCGCAACGCCCCCGAAGTGGACGCGGCGGTCTTCGGCGCCAGCTTCACTCCCTCCCTTTCCTTCGGCCCCGCCGGTGACGTCGGCCAACCCATGCTCTTCGGAGAGCCCATCGAAGGCAAAACACTCGGCGTAATTCTCGATGTCTCCGGTTCCATGTCCGAATTCCTCCCAAAAGTCATCCGCGAAATCGACCGAAACTTCGAAAAAGCCTCCGTGGTCTTCGTGAACGACGCCATCATGCGCACCAGCGATGGCGCTGATACCGAAATCCGCCCCATCGCAACCGACGATGTCATCCCCTTCGCTGACGGCCTTCGCACCCCCTACTGGTTCCTCTGGCATGATCTCCCCAAAAAAGCCAGTCAGGCCGCTGTCGATCGCCTCATCGAAATATTTAAAACCCGCCAAAATTCATACCTCGCCGTCGGTGGTCGCGACCGCGTGTCCGCCGCCATGAACCACCTCCGCGGTCTCGGAATCGACGCTCTCTACGTCTTCTCAGACTTCAAAGACTTCGTTGATGAAGATGCCGCCGTCGAAAACGCCCGCGAACTCTCGAAAGCCGGAATCAAAACTTACGTCCAGCCCGCTCAAACCGAAACCGAATACCTCGAACTCGTCAGCCGGAAAATTGTCGATCGCACCGATGGCAAACGCATGCCCCCGCTCATCTCCCTCGATATTCCGGACGAGGAAGAACCCGCCCCACTCCTTGCCGCCGTTTCCGATCCCGTCGAAGTCAAAGTCGAAGGCGTCAACTACGCGACCCCCCGTCCCGAGCGCGTCGGAACGGAATGGTATGAATACCGGTCTCCGGGAAAGAACTTCGAAGTCATCGAAGTCGTCGAGCATCCTAATTTCGATCTCGTCCTTTATGGCCCGGAAGCTCGCGCCGATATCTTCCTCAAATCCGATGAAGGCTACATCATGCGCCCTATCCGCTTCTGGTGGCACAGCCGAAAATGGTTCATGAACGATAAAGGCGACCTCACCTGGCGGCGCCGCCACTGGCTCCGCAATCAGGAACCTCCCAAACTCGATGGCAACGAAATCACTTGGAAAATGATCATCGAAGACGAACTCGAATTCGATATCTGGTTCGTCTTCGATGACAACACCTTCATGGCTACTTACTCCGCCGAAGTCGCCGAAGAAGAATTCGAACGCCGCCACGACGACTCCTCCATCTCCTTTCACATCCCACCCCTCGCCATCCAAAAGGACGATATCTACTACTCCCCCGATTTCCCGGACGGCCGCAATCTTGACGGCCTTCGCCTCGCCGCCGCTCCGAATACATCTCTCTTTAATCTCTCCACCGCCGAAGCCGATCGATACGAAACCCAATGGGAACTCTACGGCTTTCAACGCGGCAAAAACGAAAGACCTCACGACGTCCTCTGCAAGCGCCTCCCCAATGGCATCCTCAACGTCGTCGTCCAAGGACCCTCCTTCGGGCCCCGTGTCCTCAAAGTCGCCGGCCGGCAAAATGATATTCTCCTCAATGCGCACGGCCATCGCGCCGATATCGAGCTCTGGGAAGGCTACTCGGTCCGCCTCACCCGCCCCCGCGATGACACCCGCGACCGCCTCACGAAAACCGAGGCTTTCCAGCTCACCATCGACTGATCCCCGCACGCCCATGGCCCGACAGGGACGAACTTCCCTGCTCGCCCACCATTTTCGCTTCAGGACCTCCCCGTCTCCCACAAAAGTCGGGGCGACTTGTCCCCAAGGAGCCGCTCCCTCACGCTTCACATCCCCACAGGACGCTCAAGCGACTAAAATTCATCTCCCTCACCCGCGCTCTACCCTCTACCCTCTACCCACTAACTCCTGCCTCCTGCCTCCTGCCTCCTGCCTTGAATTTCAACATTCAAAATTCAACATTCGCGCGTCAGCGCGCCCCCTCCAGCCGCTTCTCAATCCGCTCCCGCAATTTCGCTGCCACCTCCGGTTCCACTTCCGCCAAATTCTCCGTCTCCCCCGCCGGCGAATGATGATCATACAATTCCAGATGCCCGTTTCCGTGCGCAATCAATCGATACCGATTTGTCCGGACCGTCTTGCCCTGCTTGTGATACGCAAAAGCCGAATGCCCCTTCGCCTCAGCCGGCGACTCCAGCATCGGCCGCAGCGACTTCCCGTCCACATAGTCCGCCTCCGGTAAGCCCGCCAAATCAACCAAGGTCGGAAACACATCCAAAGTCTCCACCATCGCCACCGTCGTCTCCCCCGGCTCCGGAATCCCCGCATAACTCACAATCAAGGGCGACCGCAACGACTCCTCAAACAAGGTGTGCTTGCCCCACACCGCATGCTCCCCCAAATGCCACCCATGATCCCCCCACAACACCACGATCGTGTTCTCGCTTAAGCCCAATTCCTCCAACCGATCCAACATCCGCCCCACCTGCGCATCCGCATAACTCACACACGCCGCATAAAACCGACGCACCTCATCCGCGAACGCCCGATCCTCATTCGGGTCACGCTCCCAACGGTTATACTTCATAAACTCTCCCGACTTATGCCACGTGGTTTCCCCCTCCGGCTTTTCCGGATGCGGTGTCTCCGGTAACTCCACGTCGCGATACGGCTCCAAATACTTCGCCGGCGCCCCAAACGGCAAATGAGGCCGCACAATTCCAAACGCCAGAAAAAATGGCTTCTCATCCTCCGCTAACTCCTCCAACTGTCGCAATGCCTCATCAGTGTTCGGCCCATCCGGATAAATCTCATCCCCACCCTCCTCCGCCTGCATCACATCCATGTCCTTCGCATCCTTCCGAATCTCCCCGTGCGCCAATCCATGCATCCACCCGCGCGGATGCTGCCACGCCCCCGCCGGCAATTTATGCCGGTCCCAAGATAACGGCATCTCCAATCTCTCCCCGTCATCCCAGTCCGATCCCCCACGCCCGCCCGGATGATGCGAAACCTTCCCCACCGACACCGTCGTATACCCATTCTCGCGAAACCAAGCCGGCATACTCGGCGGCACTTCCTCATCCCCCGCATCAATCGCTTTCGCCCGGTTGAATAAGGCGGTGTTGCCTACCTCCCCATACCGCCCCGTCAAAAGCGTGTACCGCGACGCTCCACAAGTCGGCGCCTGAACATAGTGCCGGTCAAATATCCGCCCCCGCGCCGCCAACGCATCAATATTCGGCGACTCAATATACTCCACCCCGTAACACCCCAACTCCGGCCGCAAATCATCCACACAGATCAACAAAACATTCCACCGCTCCTCGTCTTGCCCCACCGACACACCCAGAATCCCCATCCAATAAGTCACCAACACAAAAATATACTTTCTCATAAAATCTGCCTTCAATGGTTTCCCCCTGCGCAACTGCGAAACTGCGTAGCTGTGAAACTCTAGTCTATAATCACTCCCCCCATCGCCTCCTTCACCGCCGAAAACTTCTCATCGCCCGCCAAATTCTCCCATTCATTCGGGTCCTCCAACATGTCATACAACTCCTCCGATCCGTCCGCATACCGTAAATATCGCCACCGATCCGAACGCACCGACGCATTCCCCTCATCAAACCAAGTCACCAGCTTCCGCCCTGTCACACGCCCCGGCTCCCGCATCAACGGCAATAAACTCTCCCCATCCAAATCCCCCACACCCTCCACCCCGCACCACTCCACCAAGGTCGGATACAAATCAATCAACCCCACCGGCTGATCACAGCGCGAACCGCCCGGCGCAAACTCCCGCGCCTTCGCCCGCGGCGGGGCCACAACGAGCGGCACGCGCGTCGACCGCTCCCACCCCGTCCATTTCCCCCAGTGCTCTTTCTCCCCCAAATGCCAGCCATGATCCGACCACATCACGATCACGGTGTTGTCCGCATACCGCGACGCATCCAAGGCATCCAGCAATCGCCCGATCTCATAATCCACGTAAGTCACACACGCCAGATACGCTTCCACCGCCTGCCGCCACTGATCAAATCGCACCACAGTCTCATGACTCCCCGCCGTCTTCGCTTCCAACGCCCAACGCTTCCCCGTCTCACTCAAGTCATCCAAATCATCCGCCCGCACCGGCGGCAATTCCGCCGGCTCATCTTTGAACCGATCGAAAAATCGCGCCGGCGCCCACAAGGGAATGTGCGGCCTGTAATACCCCACCCCGAGAAAAAACGGCTTCTTCTTGCCCCTCTCCAGTCGCTCAATCGCCCAATCCGTCACCTGCGTGTCCCCAAACTCCGAATCCGGAACGTCCCAAGCCCCCCAGTCGTGCGACTCCCCATCCCGCTCGTCCGGCCGCCGGTCCGATGGCATCCGGTTCAACGGCAACACATAGGTCTCCCCCATATGCTCCACCACATGACGCGGATCGTCCGTGCCCTTCGATGCCAATTCCTCCTTCGTATACTCCACCTTCTCTTTAGGCAACGGACTCCACCGCTGGCTCACTTCGTGATACTCGTCAAAAACCGATTTCCCCCCCTTGTGCAATAACTTCCCCGTCCCAAAAGTCCGATACCCCGCCTCTTGCAACGCTCCCGGCAACAACATCGCCTCCGGCGCGTGCTTGTCGATCGAACCACTCCCGTTCGACCACACCCCCGATCGCGCCGGCATCAATCCACTGAACACCGCCGCCCGCGACGGGTTACACGCCGGCGCCGCACAATGCGCGTTCGCAAACACGACTCCCCGTGCCGCCAACCGATCCATGTTCGGCGTCAACGCCTGCGGATGCCCCCCCAGAAA
>JBCDBW010000094.1:0-17049 GCA_039182965.1 Verrucomicrobiota bacterium | reverse complement strand
GCAAACCATCCGCCTTGCGTGACTTTCTCACAAGCGCTCTCCCGGCTCTCACATCTTGGTCGCGACGATCTGTTTGATCCTTCAAGACTCACCCCCCAAAACCCTCGCATCCCATGCACCCAACCACACAAAATTGATAGCATTTCCCAAACGCCTGTCTTAAGGTCCTCCCCCACGTCCGGAGATCTCTTTTCTCCTCACAAACCAATGAATGTAAATCTCGATCAACTACCTCATTGCCAAGCAGTAATGAGAGTCGAAGTGCCCGCGGAAAAGGTGACCTCAGAACGCAAATCCATCACTCGCGCCTTCGCCAATCAAGCACGCATCCCTGGCTTCCGAAAAGGCAAAGTCCCTCAAGCGCTCATCGAGAAACGCTTCGAAAAAGATATCGCGGAAGAACTCGAGTCACGCCTCGTCAACCAAGGCTTCCAGGAAGGGGTCAAAAAACAGGAGCTCAAAGTCATCACCATCACCGGAATCGAAGATCGTGCCTTCCACCCCGACGATACCTTCACTTTCACTGCCAATATCCTTCTTGCCCCCGATTTCGAACTCCCCGAATACAAAGGCATCACCGTCCAGATCCCGCGAGTCGAAATCACAGACGAAAACGTCGAACAAGCACTCGAAAATCTCCGTCAACGCTTCGCCGACTTCAATGACATCGAAAATCAACCCGTCGAAATGGGCGGCTTTGCCGTCATCGATTACGAAGGCTATGTCGATGACACCCCCGTCGCCCAAGCGTTCCCCCAGGCCGGTGCCTACCTCGCCAAGGGCGAAGATTTTTGGCTCAATATCACCGAGCAAAGTTTTCTCCCCGGATTCTGTGCCGACCTCGTCGGGGCGAATGTCGACGACAAAAGAGACGTGGAAGTGACACTCCCCGACGACTTCCCCTTCGAAGCCCTCCGCGGAAACACCATCAAATACGACGTCACCATCAAATCCATCAAAGAACAGATTCTCCCTCCCCTCGATGACGAACTCGCCGGGAAAATCGAAGAAGGCAAAACCTTGGACGAGATTCGCGAAGCGATTCGCGACCAAATGACCCGCGAACGCGAAAACCAAAACGAAGAACTCAAAACCAATCAAATCATCACCTGGCTCACGGAAAAACTGGACTTCGATATCCCCGACGAACTCGTCCACTCGGAAACTCAACGGCAAATCAACGATATCGTCCAACGGAGCCAGCAAAGTGGCGTCGCCGAAGAAGAACTCCGCAAACACGAAGGCGAGATCATCAATAACGCCAGCGGACAAGCTCGTATGAACGTCAAAACCAGCTTCATCCTCGACGAAATTGCCGAAGCCGAAAGCATTTCCGTCAATCAGCAGGAACTCCTCCAGCAAATCAATCTCATGGCCGCCCAATACCAAACACCGGTCAAAAAACTCATTAGCCAACTCCAGAAATCAAACGGCATCGGACGCATCGAGAACCAAATCCGCGTCCGTAAGACTCTTGATTTCCTCCGCTCAAATGCTAGCGTGGAAGAGGTCGAACCGCCGGATGAAACGGAAACATCCGCTTGATTTAGTAACCTCTCAAACCGCGCTCTCTAACCGCCAGTCCCTCTCACTCAATCTAGTTCACACACTCTATGAAGCTCAATCAAAACCATCTCACTTGGGCCACCGGCCAATTCCAACTCCAAAATCCCACCCCCAAAAAAAACGATCACATCGCGGACATCCCCAACAATTACATCGTCCCCATGGTCGTGGAACAGGAAGGCCGTCAAGAACGAGCCTACGACATCTACTCCCGCCTCCTGAAAGATCGCATCGTCTTCATCGGCACCCCCATCGATGACACGGTCGCGAACCTTGTCATCGCCCAACTCCTCTTCCTGCAAATGCAGGATCCAAAAAAGGATATTAATATTTACATCAATTCCCCGGGGGGCTCCGTCACCGCAGGACTCGCAATCTACGACACCATGCAGTTCGTCACCTGCGACGTTAATACCTACTGCGTCGGCCTCGCCGCAAGTATGGGCGCCGTTCTCCTCTGCGCCGGCACGACCGGGAAACGCTACGCCCTCCCAAACTCCGACATCATGATCCACCAAGTCTCCGGTGGCGCCCAAGGCACCGCCAGTGATGTCGAGCGTACAGTCGATTTCATGTACAAACTCAAACAACGCCTCAACCAAATCATCTCCCATCACACCGGCAAAGACGTCGAAACCGTCGCTCAGGACGCCGATCGCGACTACTACCTCACCGCCGAAGAAGCCAAGGATTATGGACTCGTCGACAAAGTGCTCGAAAATAAAAAAGAACTCCTCCCCGATTCCGACGATAAAGATTCCTGAACAGGCAACCCGCTAACCACTCATCGCTACACAATGGCCCGCGCATCTAACCTCACCATGTGCTCCTTCTGCGGAAAGAGCCACGCAGAGGTGCGTAAACTCATCGCCGGGCCCGGTGTCTACATTTGCGACAATTGTATCCTCGTCTGCAAAGATATCCTCGATCGCGAACTGAACGATCCTGATTTCGACGAAGCATCAGATAGTCTCGAAGTCCCCAAACCAAAGGATATCTGCGCGCTCCTCAACGAACACGTCATCGGCCAGGATCACGCGAAAAAGGTTCTTTCCGTCGCCGTCCATAACCACTACAAGCGCGTCCTCGGAGAAAACCATCCCCTCCAGGAAAAAGGAGGCCGCTTCAGCCAGTTCGCCGATGTGGTGCTCGAAAAAAGTAACATACTGCTCATCGGACCCACCGGCTCCGGTAAAACACTCCTCGCCAAAAGCCTCGCCAATGTCCTCAACGTCCCCTTTTGCATCGCAGATGCCACCACTCTCACCGAAGCTGGCTACGTCGGGGAAGATGTCGAAAACATTATCCTCCGCCTCCTTCAAAGCGCCGACTACGACGTCAAACGCGCCGAGCGTGGCATTATTTACATCGACGAAATAGACAAGATCGGCCGCAAGACGGAAAACGTTTCCATCACTCGCGATGTGTCCGGAGAAGGCGTCCAACAGGCCCTCCTCAAAATCCTCGAAGGCACCGTCTGCAATGTTCCCCCCCAGGGCGGACGCAAGCACCCCCAGCAGGAATACATCCAAGTCAATACCGAGAAAATCCTCTTCGTTTGTGGCGGCGCCTTTGTCGGACTTGAAGAAATCGTCTCCCGCCGCCTCGGACAGAAGATCCTCGGCTTCCGACACGACGATCACGATTCCACAGCCGAGAAAGGGGAACATGAGTCCACCCTTAATGCCGTCGAACCCGAAGACCTCCTCTCCTTCGGCCTCATTCCCGAATTCATCGGACGCCTCCCCGTCATCTCCACCTTGAGAAAACTCACCCAGGAACAACTCGTCGAAATCCTTACCCAACCCCGCAACGCCATGGTTAAGCAGTTCTCCAAATTGCTCGCCATGGACGGCGTCTCCCTCAACATCAAAAAAGACGCCCTCGCCGCCCTCGCCGAACAAGCGATCGAACGAGGCACCGGTGCCCGAGCCCTCCGCTCTCTCTTCGAAAAACTTATGCTCGATGTCATGTTCGAAATCCCCAGTCGAGATGATATCTCATCCATCGGGATCAATCGCGCCGTCGTCGAAGGGAAACGCGCCCCGACCATTCGTAAAAAACAAGATCGCGACGCCGCCTGATGCCATGACCGTATGACGGACAGCTTGCCGGGTGCCCGCGGCCTCCCCCCACGAACACTCCCAATTTGCACCGGGTTTTCTCTCTCTATCTTCGCCTTCCCCTAACATGGCAACTGCCACCCTGAACTCGCAGCCGCCGCCCCTCCCGCCACTTCCCCCCTCTTGGTCACTCGCCACTATCTCGTCTCACTTCCCTCGCTTCGCCCGCCGATTTTGCGGTTTTCGTGAATACCCCCCGGAGCCCAAGCGTCTATCCCTCGGTTTCCATTGACATCAAACCACAAAACGCGTTCACTCGCTGAACGCATCTTCTAAATAAAATTAAATCAGTTCAGTCATGAAAAAGACAATCGTCTCTGTAACCGCAGCGGTCTTCGCTTTCAGTATCTCCGCTGCCCTCGCTTTCGAGAACGACCAAGGATACGTCACAGAAGTTGAAGGAAATGTGACCTTCGCTGACCCCGGTTCTTCGGATTTCCGTCCGCTTAAAGCCGGAAAATATCTCGATATGGGAAGCACCATCCGCACCGGTGCCGATGGCACCGCGATCATCTCCCTCATCCGAGGCTCCGCTGTGAATCTCCAACCGGATACCGAGCTCGTCCTCACCAGCCTCGTCCCCGAAACCGACGTCACTGCTCCTCAGGTCCTCGTAAACCTCCGCTCCGGGACGATGAGCGCCCTGATTGATCGTGACCTCGAAAATCGTCCCGATTTTCGCATCGAGACTCCGCAAGGAACCGCCGCCGCACGAGGCACCTTCTACGCCGTCTCGTCCCGCGACGGTGTAACATACGCCGCCGTGAAAGAAGGGCAAGTCGCCGTCACCCAACACTAAACGCGACACCCGCGAGTAAACTCAATCTCAAAAGGAGGAGCCTTACCGCTCCTCCTTTTTTGTGCCCAAACCCATTAACCCTTCCCCAACAAAACACCGAACAACGACCCAAGGGCCCCCTCACTTGCTCTTCGCCTCCTCTGCAAAAACGTCCGCCGCCGAGTACCCCGCTCCGGGTGGTGATACCTCAAATGCCCGACTCACCTCGAGATACCGCTCACACACCAGATTCCCAGGTCGCTCCAACGCACAACCCTCAAACAGCTCCCGCGCCCCCGCATAGTCGCCCGCCAAAAACTTCTCAAAACCCTCCTCATGACGCCGCACCCAATTCTGAGTCTCCCAACTCGGCCCCTCCCCGTTCTCTTCGTCCAATTCTCCCACGACCTCATACAACCGCACCGCCTGCGTCTTCCCTTTCGGCGCTACCAAAGCGAGACTCCGTGTCAAAAATCCACCCCCCAATAAATCGTTGACCGATTCGCTGACGACAATCTCGACCCCAAACTTCTTCGTGAACCCCTCCAGACGCGAAGCCGTATTCACAGCATCCCCAATCACCGTAAACTCCCGCCGCTGACGAGCCCCGATATCCCCCACCACCACCTCGCCGAAATTGAGTCCGCACCCAATCTGAAACACCGGCTTACCCGCCGCCTCCCACCCCTTCTGCAATTCGTTCAATTCCCGAATCATCGCCAAGGTCGCCCGCACTCCGTTCTGCGCCGTCTCTTCGCTCGATTGCTGATACACCCCACGCACATTCACATCCCCCCACACCGCCATAATCGCGTCCCCTATATACTTGTGCGTCGTCCCTTGGTGATGGTTCACACACGCCACCATCTTCTCAAAATACTCATTCAATTGCGCCACCAATTCCTCACTCTCCATCCCCTCGCTGATCGTCGTAAAACTTCGAATGTCCGAAAAAAAGATCGTTACCCCCTTCCGCTCCCCACGCAAGTTCACTAAATCCGGACGGGTAAGCAGGTGCTCCATGATATCCGGCCCAATGTATGACGAAAACATCGACTTGATCACTTCCCGCTGCCCCGCCTCCTGCATCCACCGCGCCGTAATCGCCCCCGCATGCAAACCCGCAAATCCCAAAACAGGCCACGCCATCGGTAACACCAAACTCCCCCGCTCAAACAATAAAAACGACGCTCCCACGTACACCACTAGCAACAAAAACGGAACCCCGATCGTCATCAAAATCGAACTCTGCCGCAAAAACAATAAGGTCAGGATCGACACCACCACCCACAACCCCAATGCGAACCAAAAATTCACCGGCCGCAGAAAATCTCCCTGCAAAATGTTGTTGATGACATTCGCATGAGTCAAAACCTTCGGACTCTGCGGATTGTATGGACTCGCGCCCAAATCAATCAAACCCTCCGGCTGCGCAATCCCAATCAATACAATCTTGCCGTCCGGCTCCACCAAATCCTCCGGCCAAGGCTTTCCTTGAAGCAACAACTGCCCCAAGGGCTGCGCAAACAGGGCATAATCAAACGAGGTCCGCCCTCGCGCATCAAGAAAACGCCCTTCGTTGCGCCAGTTGATCATACACATCCCGCGCTCATCAATCGGGACCGATACTTCCCCACCCTCCGCATGGAAGATGAGCTCCTTGCCCAAATCAACTGTGACCTCGTCAGGGCCCAATCCCCAAAACTGCATTAATGTCGCCGTCGCTAAACTCGGATACACCTCCTCACCCACCCGCACCACCATGTGCTGCTCCCGAAAGACCCCGTCCACACTGGGCTGGGCGTCAACAAATCCAATGTGCGCCCCCTTCGCCAACACCGGCAACGGCAACAACGCGCTCTCATCCCCGCTCACTTTCCCCACGTCGCCTCGCACATCCGATAGCGGAGCGGTCCGCCCAAAATCCGTCCGATTGCGTTCATACTTCAGCTGCGTCGTCTTGCGAACTTCTTCCTCGTTTCGCAGTTCTTCCGCCGTCGGCATCGGCGCGGCGTGCGCACCGATCACCGCCACCCCCAACCCGAGCGCCGCCCCTCCCATATACTCGTCGTTGTCGTTGTTGCGCTCTTCTTCCGTAAACAAGATATCATACGTCACCACCGCTGGCTTCTTGTGCGCCAATAAGGTCAACAAATCCCCATGCACCGCCCGGTCCCACGGAAATCGCCCAAACTTCACCAAATCCGCTTCCGTAATCCCCACCATCAACAATCGCTCATCCACCGGCGCGTCCCGCTCGGCCCGCATCCGAAACCGCGCATCCACCGTCACATTCTCCACCCGCTCCAGAAACGGCACATAGGAACCACCCCATATCAACACCGCCATCACAATCGGCGCCAACACCGCATACAGCGGACTCGTCAACAATCGCCGAATCCCCCTCCCCTCACCGTCCCCCCCGGTTGCACCCTTCTTCTTCGCCATGCGCCACCATAATCACCTCCCCAAAAAAAACGCAAGCACCCCACCCTTCGCTAGCCTTACCCATAGCCCGCAATCAACTCTTCAGATCCAACACCGGTTCTAAAAATCCTCTAAAGTATGATAAATCAAATCGCCGCAACATCCCCATAGCACCCACGCCAAATTATTCTTGAACTCGAGCGCTCAACTCCTCACCCTCTACCTGAACCATTCCTTCGGAACACCTCTCTCACACGGGTCCGACGAACACGTTGCAGACCTCACGGGATACCCCGCACGGAGTGACATCGCAGCGCACCGACAAAACATTTCCAACCGATTACCCTGCTTCACCCCTTTAAATGTCTCGCATTGGTTTTTCATCTCCTTCGTTAGCCCCCTTTTCTGCCTTCACGATCGCCGCGGTTCTGGGCGCCGCGGTTCCTCACGCCACTCTCGCGCAATCGGCAGACACTACATCAGTTGCCGATGGCGATTGGTTCACCCCGGGTAACTGGGACAACGGAGTTCCTTCAGACACCGTCGGAACCTCCAATGCAATTGTCGATTCCGTTCTCTTCCTCAATACCGGAACCGCCACTGTCAATGATCGCATTCAGATCGGGAACAGCGCGAACGGTGTCCTCACCATCAACGGAGGCACACTCGCCACCCATACCGGCGCCATGTTGGTGGGAGATGATATCATTGGCAACGCCGGAAACACAGGCACCCTTCAGCTTGATTCTGGCCTCGCATTGTTCGGCGGGAATGGGCTGCAGGTTGGAGAATCAAATACAGATGGCACTCGCGGCATCGTCAACGTCACAGGAGGCACTTTCGTCTTCACCGCCGCGGACCCGTCTGACAATGTTTTTATCGGAAGTGGTAATGCAGGCACGACCGGAGAATTTAATCTCTCCGGCGGCGTCGCCACCGTGACAATGACCGTCGCCGCAAGTCCCGACTTCCGCGTCGGCGCCACCAATGGCGGGAGCGGCACCCTGAATATCACGGGCGGGAAGTTTTCCTTTACCCCAAATCAAAACGGCTCACATGTCCAAATCGGCAATGCGGGTGCCGGATTCTTCAACATCTCCGCAGGCACCTTCGCCATCGAAGGCGGCGCCGGCAACGGTGACCTCCAATTCGGCGGAAATATCGGGGGCAATGCCAAGGGCACCGGCACCATCAGCGGAAGCGCATTCATCTCCCTGAAAGACGATATGGTCATCGGAAATGGCGCGGGTGAAGGAGACGTCACCATGACCGGCGGTTCAGTCGCGGCCGCCGACATTCTCGTGGGCACAAATGTGGGAAGTGCCGGCACCCTGTCCCAAAGCGGTGGTCTCATTACCACCCTGAATGGATTCAACGTCGGGAATGGCCGCTTCCGTCGAACAAATCCCAACGCCGCTGCTACCACTCGCGGCATCGGCGTGTTCAATCTGAGCGGCGGTACCTTAGACATCGGAATCGATGGCTCCGGTGCGTTTCAGGTCGGAAATCAAACCGATAGCTCCGCTACCTTTAACCAAACCGATGGCCTTCTCATGGTCTCAAATAGCTGGCAAATGGCTACCGTCGGTTCCTTGAGTACCTTCAATGATGGAACCGGTGACGTCGTCGCATCGGTTTTCGGTGCCGCCGAAGGATTTGCCAATATTTCAGGAGGTACAACGATCATCGGCGATGATGTCGGCAATGATAACTGGATCATCGGTGTCCGCGGACTTGGTTCAGTCAACGTAAGTGGCACCGCCGATATTCGCGGCACCAACAACATCATTCTCGGGAGCGTCTCCTCCGACATCGGCACGATTAATACGGGGGCAGGCACCGGAAACGGCTTCTTAAACGTCAGCAGCGGCACCGTCGGAGCCGATAACAATATTCTCCTCGGCAATGGCGGCGCCCGCGGCCACCTCATTGTCTCCGGCGGTACCGTGGGAGCTCGGAGAAACATCAATGTCGGTAATAGCGTCGACGGACTCGGCAGTGTCACCGTCACCGGCGGACACCTCCTCTCCGACGCCAATCGCGAGGGCTTGGGAGCAAATATCGTCCTGGCCAACAACGCTGCCGCCACTGCCTTTATGACCATGAGCGGCGGCACCGTGTCGGCCGGAGAAGACTTTGTCGTCGGTGGCTCAGGAAGCGCCATCCTCTCGCACAACGGCGGCATCATCCAAACCGGTATCGGCACTGATGGCATGGGCGCCGACGTCGCCGGGCAATTCATCGTCGGCGGCGCCGCCACGGGAATTGGCACCGCAATCATCAACGGCGGCACCATCGTCACCTTCGATACGGGTGGAGCAAACGCCGCCGATACCGACTTGCTCGTCGGCAACAGCGGTCGCGGTTACCTCGAGATGCAATCCGGCCTCATCGAAGTCGATGGCGCCGGCGGCCTTTGGGTGAGCAGTGCCTCAGCCTCAACCGGCATCTACATACAGAGCGGTGGTGTCTTGGATATCGGCTCCGGGACCTCCAGTCCCGATACCGGAGAGTTCCTCTTCGGCAACATCGAAAATACAAACGGTATCGGCACCATCTCCGGCGGACTTGTGGACACCGGCTCATTTAACGTCGGGAACGGGCGCTTCCGCAACGGCATTGATGTCGGTGGCCTCGCCGTCGCCTCCGCCAATGTCACCATTTCCGGCGGCACCACCATCGTCGCCAATCAAACGTTTGTCGGCAACAACGACGACTCGAATGGCATTCTAAACATCTCCGGTGGACTCAATTCCTTCGGTAATGGGAACAACGAAGACCTCCGCGTCGCGTTCGAAGGCCAGATGGTCGAAGATGCCGATGGCGCCGGCGGCGCCCTCCCCGACGCATACGCAGGCGGATCCCGCGGCGAACTCAATATCTCCGGCGGCACCACCATCGTCGCCACCAGTCTGGAAATCGCTCAGGGCGTCACCAACGGAGTGCCCACCGTCAGCCTCCAAGGCGGCGGAATCGCCACCAACGGTGGCATGGCACAAGGCGTCGTCAACATGACTGACGGGTTCCTCCGCCTCGGCAACGACCCCGGAGGCACACGCGGTGCTCTCGTCGTCGGTGCCACCAACGGCCCAGATCCCACCATGGCTTCCTTCGCCACCTTCAACATGTCCGGCGGCCGTCTCGAGCTCGAACGGATCGACGTCAACGTCGGCGCGAATCCCACAAACATCGCAAATAATGTCCATAACCTCACCGGAGGCACCATCGCTCCCGTCTCCCTCGCCAACGGCGGTGACGGCAACATCGAACTCGACTCAAATAACACCCCTCTCAATATCAACGGTTCAACCCTCGACCTCGAAGGCGGCGATCTGACCGATGCCAATGTCACCGTAAACACGCTCCTCATTTCCGCAGGGAATGTCTTCAATATCAACGATCTTGACGCTCAGGTCGCGATGACTGGTGGCACCTTTCAAACCAGCCAAGACGGGATTGCCCGTGTGACCAGTCTCGAAAATGGAGCAACCGATCACGATTTCGACGGCGACAATGGCACCATCATTTTCGATATTTTCTCCGACCCCGACGGAGCGGGAGCTCCTGGCACTGACAATTCCGCCATAGTCGATGTAAACGATATCAGTCTCCTCGCCGAAGTTGATATCATTGTCGGCGACCCGAACGCGATCGGCAATAGCCTTGAGCTTGGTGATGAATTCGATCTCTTAGAGTTCATCTCCTTCGACGGGGGAGGAACCTTTGTCTCCCTGCCCACACTCGCCCCCGGCCTTGGCTGGGATACCGTTACGCGATGGGCCGCCGAGGGCGTCATCTTCATTATTCCCGAACCCAGTGCCGCAATCCTCGTCTTTCTCTCGGCCTCCGCTTTCTTGCGTCGCCGAAACCGCAAAACCTCGGCCTAGGGCAAGCCGCTTCGCCGCACGCTTTTCCGTTCCCTTCGGGCCGTCCAAATCGAGCAACTCGATTCTCAGACTGCTGATATCTTATAGAAATTCCGGTGTTCCGTCGACGCTCCCTTGAACGGCACCGAATAAAACCAAAAAGAAATTGCATCACAGTCCAAAGTTTCAGAACTTCCCTTCGTCGCGTCTGCCGGAAAAGCGACAATAAAAACAGCGGATCGATCCAACACAATCCGCCGTTTTTTGACCCACTCTCTTCCTCATGAAGCAATTACACCTATTTTCTGCCCTCATCGCCACGGCGGTGATGATTGCCCAGCCAACCAATGTGAGCGCACAAGTCGCGGACGCAATTACCACCACCAATGCCTCCGGAGATTGGTTCGCTCCCGCTATATGGAGCGGCGGAAACGTTCCCAACACAACCACCATCGGAACGGCCAATGTCTTCGTAAACGATGGCGCCCAAATTTCTCTCTCCACAGGAAATGGCTCCATTTTCCAAAGCCTACGCGTCGGCGTCCTAGGAGATGGCACACTCACCATTAATGGAGGAACACTCATAACTCATAGCGGCGCTGGCCCATTCATCGGTTCAGATAACACCATTGGCGGCCAGAATGGCGTCGGAGAGATTATCGTGAACGACCCCAACAGCTATCTCGAATTTCGCGGAGACGATACCTTCTTCGGCCAAAATTTCCCCACATTCGGGGGTGCACGCACCGGCACTCTCAATCTCAGCGCTGGCACGGTTTACTTTAACGGTAGCGAGGCAGGATCCGATGTCCTCCTCGGATCAGGCAATAGCCGCGAAGGATTCTTCAATATTACCGGGGGCATTATGTCCTTCAACGCCACCACGAGACTCCGTATCGGTTCAGGCGGCAACGCCAGTGGCATCGGCAGCTTCACGATGTCCGGCGGTTCCCTCCTCATGGATCTCAACGGCAATCGGGCTGGCGACGATATCAATATCGGCGTCACCGCCTCACAGGCCGTCCTCAACCTAAGCGGAACCGGTTTCATTGAGGCCGGGGACGACATCCTCATCGGGGTCGGAGACAACAGCTCAGACTTCGATCACCGCCTCATCATGTCGGGAGGCTCAATCTCCACCGAGGACCTGGTTCTCGGAAATAGTCAAAATAACGGCGGTGGTAAGGTCGATCTAAGCGGCGGTTCCATTCTTGTCTCGGCAAATCTCAATATCGGCTCCGCCGGCAGCATCAACTCCGGCACCAGCATCTGGACCCAAACCGGAGGAACAGTCGCCGTCGACCAAAACCTTCAAATCGGTCAGAATGGAGCAATCGGTATCCTCACAATGAACGGAGGCCTTATTCGAACCGGAGACGATGCCGACGGCGGCTCAGGTAATCGCGTCATTCGCGTCGGTTACGCGGCGCAAGCTCTCGAGACCGTCAACCCAAATCCACCCCCGCTCCCTCCCTCAATTGGCACGCTTGTCCTCTCCGGTGGCACCATCCACTTTAATGAACAGTTCGATAACAACAATAGCGATTTCAACATTGGACAAGCAAACAACAACGACGGAAGCGCGTTCGGACACGTCATCGTCAACGGCACCGGAGTCCTCACCTCCAATCTCGTTGTTCCCACCGCGGGCAACTCCGGAGACTTGCGCCTGGGTGCCGGCGGAGATGAAGCAATTCAAACCGTCACCGGTCGCCTCGACATCGCCGACGATGCAAAGGTCTACGTCACCCGAAACCTGAACGTCGACGACGATCCGGAATCCGCCCGCAATTCCTTCCTCAACATTTCCGGAGGCTCCACGGTGATCGGCTTCGATCTTCGTATCGGCCAAAGTGCCATCGATTCTTCCATCTCCAGCTTCAACATGTCGGGGGGAGTCGTCGAAACCGGCTTCAGCAACACCGAGTCAGACATCATCGTCAGCGTGAACAGCAACGCCGTTATGAATATGACCGGGGGCTCGCTAAGCACCCCCGATCGCTTCCGCGTCGGCCTCAATGCCCAATCAAACGGCAGCGTCAACATCTCCGGTGGATTCCTCGACGTGGGCGACCTCATCGATATGGGTCTCGGATCCTTCTCCACCGGTCGCATCGACGTATCCGGCGGACTCATCCGCGCCGGCACGGACTCTGGCAGCCTCGGTGGCCTAGTCATCAACTCCGCCGCTGGCTCCTCCTCCACGGTGACATTTGCCATGACCGGGGGCACTCTCGAACTTGATCGCCTCGATGTTCAGGACGGCGGCAGCGCCAACAGTACACACACCTTCAATGGCGGGGTTGTCCGCCCGCTCAGCGGCATTAACGGCGGCAACGGAAATATCCAACTGGAGGCAAATAACGTCGCCAACCAACTCGAAATTGCAGGCAGTACCTTCGACCTACAAGGTGGAAATATCACCGACAACGATACCACCACTAACCAAATTCTAATCTCCGGCGGCAATGTCTTTAACGTCGCTTCTATCGATTCCGATATCACGATGAGCGACGGCGCTATCCAACCAAGCGAAGATGGCGTCCTCCGCGTGATGGATTTTGACAGCGGAGGCGGCAACGGCGTCGCTAATAATCTCACCGCAACCGATGGCGTAATCATCTTCGACCTCTTCTCTGACCCGGGAGGTGCCGCAGCCGCCGTCGGCACACATGCATCCGGCATCATCGCCAACGCCGTGACCCTGGGTGTCCCAGTCGATGTGGTCATCATGGCCGCGATCGGATTCGACACGATGACTCTCGTCGCCGGTGACCAATTCGATCTCATCGATATAACCGGTGGCGTTGCATTCGCCGGAGGAGGTACCTTCGACTTTTCAAATGCTCCCCTCGCCCCTGGCCTCCTTTGGGATACTTCCGCGTGGGCGGATCAAGGCATCATCCAGGTGGTGATCCCGGAACCCGCCTCAGCGATCCTAGTCTTCCTCAGTGCCGTGGCCTTTCTCCGCCGCAGACCGGGAACCCATCGCAAAGGATAAGCCGTTCCTCCCCATCAGCACCGCCGGATTTCGAACGCCGTCCCAGCGCCGCTAGATCGTCTCGGCGAGAAAAAACGGTTGCCCTGATCGCATCTTGCCGTAGGATTCACATCTCGTGTCGCTTCTCCGCCTTGCCTTCCCCCCGCACCCGTAGGGTGCGAGCCTCTCATGACCGATCATTTATCAAGGCCCGAGCTGCCGAATATTGGCATCGTAGCAGACATGGACGAAGACGAACGTCGTCTCCTCAGTTCATACGGTGAATTCCTACCCGGCCACAAAGACTCGGTCATCATCCAGCAGGGGGAACCACAAAACTCTCTCTTCCTGATTATTTCCGGCCTCCTCCACGTCCATACCGAAGCCGACGGTCGAAAACTCCTCCTCGGTTCACTCAAGGCAGGGGATATGCTCGGAGAAATCAACATCTTCGACCCTGCCGAAGCCAGCGCCACCGTTACCGCGGTCGAGTTCTCTCAAATCTGGCGAATCAATCGGGACATGCTCGAAGACTTCCTCAATGACTACCCCGCAGAGGGAGAAATTCTCCTCATCCAGATCTGCACCCAGCTCAGCCAACGCCTTCGCGCCACCAATCAGAAACTCGCCGACGCTCAGGAAACCAACTCCCAATCCTCTTCCTGGAGCTAAATCCGACTTCCCGTACCGCACGAAATCCCCACCCATGGAATCCCTTCACCCTGTTCTTGCCGCCGGTTTCATCAGCACTGACCCCTTCACCACCGGTAGCGCCCTCACTCTATTCTTCGCCTTCCTCATCGGCCACGCCATCGGCGATTTTCCACTCCAAGGAGACTTCATCGCCCGATTCAAAAATCGCCATGTCCCCATCCCCGATGATCCCTACTTCGATGTCCCGAAAAACGTTTGGGTCTACTGCCTCTCCGCCCATTCCCTCATTCACGCTGGCCTCGTGTGGGCCGTCACCGCAAATCCCTTAATCGGCCTCATTGAGTTCGTAACTCATTGGTTGATAGACTACTGTAAAGGTGATGGATTCACCAACTTCCACGTGGATCAACTCCTCCACATCCTCTGTAAGCTCGTGTACGTCGGCCTGATATGGGCAGGCGTCCTCAAACTCGGCTGGTGACAAGCCAGCACCCGCTTGCGTTAGCGCCCTCCCGACAGGATACTGTATCCGGTTCACTCGCCCAAATTATGATATCTCCTATCCGCCCACTATCCCGGCACCTCGCCGCACCCCTGCTGGCCTTCGCTGCCGCATCTCTAAGCCCTCTCATCGCAAAAGATGAGGCTCCCTCCGAAAATGATCCCACCAAACCCAGCTCTTTCGTCGAAGAATCCGGCTTCGAACAAATCGAACTCCTCACCCGTGTCATTGAGCTCGTTCGCCAAAATTACGTCGACGAAGACAAGGTAACCTACGAACAACTCATCAATAGCGCCCTCGAAGGCATGCTCGAGGATTTGGACCCTCACAGCCAGTTTATGCACAAGCCTGTCTTCGACCAAATGAAGAAGAACGTTGGTAGCACTTACGACGGAGTCGGCATTACTCTCGCCATTAAGAAGGATACCATCACCATCGTAACTGTTCGGGAAGACGGTCCCGCAGCCAGGGCCGGTATCCTCCCCGGAGACCAAATCCTCCGCATCAATGGCATCGTCGCTGACAAAATTGGTATCCCTGAAGCCTTTACCATGCTCCGAGGAAAACCCGGTGAACCCCTCACTCTAACTCTCCGTCGCCCCGCCAATAAGGACGTCCTCGAAATCGAAATGGTCAGGGAAGTCATCGAACGTGACTCCGTGAAAGACGCCCGCATCCTCGCTGAATCACACACCGGCCCCAGCAAAATTGGTTATGTCCGTCTCCTCCAATTCAACAGCCCCACCGCCTTCCAACTCGCAGAACAACTCGACTATCTCGAAGAGCAGGGAATACAGGCCCTCATTCTCGACCTGAGAAACAATCCTGGCGGCCTCCTCTCCAGCGCAGTCGACGTCTGCGGAGAATTTATCCCCGCTAATAGTCTCGTCGTCACCACGGAAGGACGCCCCGGCATCACTGATGTCACCCCCTACTACACGTCCGCAAAAAAAGACAAACAACGCGACTACCCTCTCGCCATTCTCATCAATCACGCCAGCGCAAGTGGCGCCGAAGTGGTCGCTGGTGCCCTTCAGGATCTGAATCGCGCCATCATTGTCGGAGAAACAAGCTTCGGAAAGGGCTCTGTCCAGTCCATCCTCCCTATGGACGCCGGCTCCGCCATGCGCCTCACCACCGCAAAATATTTTACCCCAAGCAAAAGAATCATTCACGAAAATGGAGTGACCCCTAACATTATTGTTGGCCTTACCCCAGGCGAAGAACAACAGCTCTCCCGATGGTGGCGGAGGTCCGAGCTCGACGAGAATGACCAAGAACACCTCGAGAATTTCAAGGACCGCCAACTCACCCGCGCCATCGATGCTCTCAAAGGCGCTCTCGTCTACGCCGATCTTGCCAAAGAGAATAAGTCGCCAAAACAACCCGCCAGACCGAAATCCCCTTCCAAGAAGAAAGCCGCCTCGACAGCCGCAGGCGACTAGACGGGCTCAATCTCAAGGTCGTGGGAGCGCCCAAAAAAAGAGATTGCCCACCGTGGCGGGAGCCAATGCAGCGAAGCGAGGACTCAGACTTCCACAGGCCCCCCAGATCAATTCAGGATGACGATTGGCCATTGATCACTGAATCCTCCCTTCCCTAATGCCCCTGATCCTCGCCATTGAAACGTCCTGTGACGAAACCGCCGTCGCGATCCTCGACGCGTCTTCACAAAGAATTCTCGCTTCCCAAATCGCCTCCCAAATCAGTCTCCATCAGCCTTACGGCGGCATCGTTCCTGAGATCGCTTCACGCTCCCACAATCTCGTCCTTCGTCCGCTCATCAATTCCACCCTTGAAGAAGCTGGCCTCGCCCTTTCACAAATCGACGCCTTTGCCGCCACCGCAGGACCCGGCCTCGCAAGCTCTCTCCTTATCGGAAATACCACGGCGAAAGCGCTCGCTCTCGTCCAAGACAAGCCCTTCCTCTCCATCAACCACCTTGAAGGTCACCTCCTGTCCCCGTTTCTCGATGCCAAGACCAACACGATCACTCCCTGCGTCGCCCTCATTGTTAGCGGCGGCCACACCCTCCTCGTCCACCTCCGCAATATCAACGATTACCATCTCCTTCGCCTGCGGCATCGTCTCGAGTGCGGCCAAGGAGATGGTAATCGTTGATATTGCGGAGGTGGACGAGGAGGGTGTGGCCG
>JBCDBW010000093.1:0-17379 GCA_039182965.1 Verrucomicrobiota bacterium | reverse complement strand
GCGGGGGTGCGGGGATGCCGAAACTATCGAGTGGTGGGGGTGGGTGAATCCGACTTGGCGGAGAATCTCGAGCCGAAGTTGAGAGCAATCGGGGGTATGGAGATTGGATACTGCACGCGATATGGAGAAGTGGACGTGCGTTGCATTGGCGAGTTGGTGAAACTAGATGAAGCGGAAGCGCTTGTGCGAAGCCTATATGCCAAGGAGTTGGTGTCGACCTCTGGGGAAGAGATGGAGGAGGTGGTTGTGTCGTTGTTGGCTGAGCGGGGTGAGACGTTGGCGACGGCGGAGTCGTGCACGGGTGGGACGATTGCCAATTTGATTACGAATGTTCCCGGGGCTTCCGAAGTATTTTTATCAGGCCTCGTGACCTATGCGAATGAGGCGAAGGTGAAGTTTCTTGGCGTGGAGGAGGCTGTTTTATCGGCGAAAGGTGCGGTGAGTGCCGAAGTCGCGGGGGCAATGGTGGAGGGGTGTCTTTTGCGAACGGGGGCGACGCATGCGCTTTCGGTGACCGGGATTGCAGGCCCGGGAGGCGGGAGTGAAGAGAAACCGGTGGGAACGGTGTTTGTGGGGCTGGGGAGCGAGGGGAGAGGTGTGGAAGTGCGGAAGCTTTATTACGAGACGGATCGTGAGACGTTCAAGCGGGTCGTTTCGCGGACGGCCATGGATTTGCTGCGTCGGCGGTTGCTGGGGATCGAGTTGTCTTCGTGAGAGCTTTCATTGCGGCTTTGACGTTGGTGCGGAGGCGCGTTAGTTTTGCGGGCTGGCCAGTGGTCGGCGAGGCGAGCTGATGAACCAGCGTCCACGTTCAACGAGAATCGGGGAATTGAGAGGAACCGGCAGATGCGCGGCTTGGGTGTTTATCTGCGTCCTTTTCGGGCTCGGGACGGATTCGGTGCGTGGTGATCTGAAAGTGCCTTCATTTGTGCCCTCGCAGGAATCGTCGCTACCGGTCGCGATTTCTCAGCCGGTCTCGGTGCGTTGTATTCGTGGATTTGGAGTTCAGATCCGCTTGAATGCGGCGACGGGGGAACCGACCCGGCGGGTGGACTTCCTGATTCGGGATCAGCCGAAGCATGGGCGGCTGGGGGAAATCGTGCCGGTGCCGGGGGACAATGATGTGGCGGTCGTGACTTATGTTTGTGACGCACCCGAGGGCGTGGTGGAGGATCGATTTACCTATGGCGCTCGCGTCTGGCCGGGGCGTGTTTCCGCGCCGGTGGATGTCACCATTGAGATTATCGAGCCGGTGCCGGTTTTGGAGATGGTGCAGGAAGTCAATTTTGGGCGGGTGATGATGGGGATGGAAGTCAAACGGGATTTGGAGATTCGCAATACGGGGCTGAAAGCTTATGAGGAGACGATTGTTTTGCCTGAACCTTGGCGTGCCGGTGAGAATGGACGGGTGTCGGTGCGGATCGAGCCTGGTCAAGCGGAGCGAGTTCCTATCTATTTCAGGCCTGACCGGACCGGGAAGTTTCAGGAAAAGCAAGCGCTTATGCTGGACGGAGAGGCCATGATTTATCTGGTGGGCGAGGGGGTTGTGCCGTTTTCGATCGATCAACGCGAGATCCGGCTTTCTTGGGATGGCGAGACAGGCAAACGGATGGGAAGTATCTGGATAAGGGATATGATGGGAGCTGATCAGCAGCTAGCGATCGAGGGTGGTGGTCGCCTCGAGTATGAGCGCCAGATTGGCTTGCCCCGAAATCAATCGGTCGAGCTGGTGGTTTCGATTCCCGAGGGGGACGTGGCGCCGTTGAGTGAAACGATTCGAATTGCCAGTCTACCGTATCTGGAGTCGGCCAAGATCGTCGCGGATGCGACACCGGCATTGCTTGAGATTCGTTCCTTGGATGAACCGGAGTTTCATTTTGGGTTTGTGCCGGAGGGCGTTGAGCGTAGTCATACCTTCGTGGTCCGGAATCGTGGCGGCGTTCCTGCTCCGGTGAAAGTGCAGGTATCGCAGGGCTATGTTCTTAAGGATGGGTTGGAGAATTTTTTATTGAGGCCGGGAGAAGAAAAGGGATTAACGGTGGCGATGGAAACCGACTCTTTGGGGGCGAAGAGTGGATTGTTCACCATCTTGGGGGCTGGTCGTGAGTTTCGCATCGCCTTATCGGGAACGGTGATCGCAAGTGCCGAGGGCGCGGAGACGCGAGAGATAGCGGAAGCGGGGATGTCACGCGCTTTTGTGACGGATGACTATGGTGAGGGTCTGGTCAATTCGGCACCTGACGGTGTGCGTGAAGCGGATGGCTCGGGAGAGGTTTCGGACGAGGACTTCTGGGCTCCTTTCTTCACAATCGATTGGGAGGAACGGAAATATGTGGAGGAAGTGCCGAGTGTTCGGGAGATCTTTCAGAGCCGGATCAGTCCCTATGAGCTTGAAGTGTATTGGGAGCATCTGCAAGAGGGGCTTACTTATGTATTAGAATTTGAAGCGATGTGGTTGGATCCGGAGTCTCAAGAGCTGAAGAGAATTTGGGTGCCGGTGGATGGAGTGGAATTTCAGGAGGTGGACAACCAGATACATGCCCGCGTCGGCGATTTGCAGCCGGGATCGCAATATGTGATGAGAGTATTGGCGATGAACTCGCTCGGTGAGGTTTCGCCAACCTCGATGTTTGCGGTTGCGATGACGCCGCCTGTCACGCCGACTGACTGGCGGCGGATTCTTGTGATTGTTGGGATCGCTCTATTGTTTGTGCTCGTCGGGATCAGGCTATGGCGAGCTTACCAGGGCCGAGTGCAGCCTATGGTGCCCGTGAAATTGACGCGGCATGTGGAAAGTCAGTCTGCCTAAGGCAGGTATTTTCCGGTTTCGGGGAGGGGAAGCGGTGAAGGATTCCGGTAGAGACGAAGTTCGAAATCCGTAGTCTCCGCGAGTGTTGAGACGAGAACGAAATTGTCTTCGAAGGGGGGAAGGCTTACGTCGCCGTCGTAGTTTTCGAAGAGATAAGTGAGATAGAGTTCCGCACAGTAGGGAAACAGCGCGGCGTATACCTGGGCACCTCCGATGACGAAGACATCGCCCTCGATATTGAGCGATGCCAAGTGTGCGATGGAGGGGACGAGTTCGGTTCCGTCCGGAGGGTTCGTTAGAGATTCGCTTAGGATCAAGTGCCGGCGTCGCGGCAGGAGGCCGGGAAGAGATTGAAAGGTTTTGCGACCCATGAGGATGGGATGGTCGAGAGTGGTTCGTTTGAAAAACTTGAGATCTTCAGGAAGGTGCCATGGCAACGTTCCATCCCGGCCGATCACCCGATTGGCGGCCATGGCGACGATTGCTTTCAGGTTTAATTGACTTGGATTCAGGAGATCTGAGTTTTTGGAGCGGCTTTTTTCTGCGTGAGCTGCAGACGATTGGCGTCTAGACGGCAATAGGTGCCTTGATGTGAGGATGGGGATTGTAATTTTCGAGGGTAAAATCGTCGAAGGAGAATCCGTCGATGGTTTTGACGTCTGGATTGAGGCGCATGGTGGGGAGGGGGCGGGGTTCGCGGCTGAGTTGGAGTTTGGCTTGATCGAGGTGATTCGAATAGAGGTGGAGGTCTCCGAAGGTGTGGACGAAGTCACCGGGTTTGAGATTGCAAACTTGGGCAACCATCAGTGTTAGGATGGCATAGGAGGCGATATTGAAGGGGACACCGAGAAAAAGGTCGGCACTTCGTTGGTAGAGTTGGCAGCTAATCTCTCTATCGCACACGTAGAATTGGAACAACGCGTGGCACGGCGGAAGAGCCATATGTGGGATATCGGCCGGATTCCATGCGCTGACGATATGGCGGCGGCTATCGGGGGTGGTTTTAATTTGTTCGATCAGCTGGGCGATTTGGTCGATCGGAGTTTGGCCGGGCCCTGCGTTCCAATGCCGCCATTGGGCGCCATAGACGGGACCGAGGTCCCCATTTTCATCTGCCCATTCGTCCCAAATGGAAACGCCGTGTTCCTGGAGGTAAGCGATATTGGTATCGCCTTTGAGGAACCAAAGAAGTTCGTGAATGATCGAGCGGAGGTGGAGTTTTTTTGTGGTGAGGAGAGGGAAGGATTCGCGCAGAGAGTAGCGGGACTGGGCACCGAAGACTGAAAGAGTCCCCACTCCTGTACGATCGGCACGGGATTTTCCCTCTTCGAGGACGAGATTCAGGAGGCGATGGTATTCGCGCATGGGTTGGGCTTCGAGGCCGGGCTGGATGGTGACGGACGATGTGCGGTCAGGGTGAGGTAAATTTGGAACGGAGTTCGTCTTTCATTTCCTGTGGCAGGATATCACTGTTGACGTCGTCTTCCGTATTGGCGAGTCCATCTTCTCCGGTGGAGAAGACCCTGATGATCCCTTTGCCTGTCCGCTCGATTATGAGCGGGTTCCCGTAACTGTCGTGAATTTGCCCATCGATGATGGTCTGAGACAGGTCAGGCGGGAAAAAGTCTCTGCGATCATCATTTCCGCCGGTCACCTCTTCGATAATTTCGGAGTGGGATTCTCCTGTGGGGGGATTTCCGTATTTTGTCGTGAAGTCTTCGATCGCGATTTCGGTTCCGTATGCAATGCTAGCCGATCCCCATTTCTGCGCCAAAGGCAAGCCTCTGGAGTAGAGTAGGTAGATGGTGACGGCGGCCAGTATCAGGACGATCGCGATGGCGATGGTGCAACCTTTCTTCATGATGACTCTAGCGTAGCCATGGCGAGGAGTCGGGCAAGCGATATCAGAACTTGGTCCTAGTCGTCGCCAGTCGGCCGGCGGCGTTGTTGTTTTCGTTCGGCGCGGAAGCGTTTGGAGCGGAGGCGGCGTTCCTGGGCGGTGCGGCTGGGCTTTCGGGTCTGGTAACGTTTTCGAGCGGCGGCCTCGCGCTGTTTTTGTTCGGCATGACGACGGCGCTTTTCGATTTCGTCGCAGAGGAGGTGGCGGGCGATTTGGCGATTGAGATCGCGGGAGCGTTCCTGTTGGCATTTGATTTCGATGCCGGACGGGAGGTGTTTGAGGTAGACGCAGGAGGCGGTCTTATTGATTTTCTGACCGCCGGGACCGGAGCCTCGGATGAAGCGTTCGAGGATGTCGGGCTCGAGTATCCGGAGTCGGGTCATCCGTTTGAGGAGCTGTGGGTCACTATCCATTGAGAGAGAGGATACCGCGTCACTGCCCGGAGTGGGCAAAAAAGAAGGCAGCCCAGTTGATGGTTCTGCAAGAAAACCCCCTAACTTGCATAAAGACCGACCAACCGGGCTGCCTCAATCAACCCTGTTCGATTACTCGAACGGTTGAGACCATAGAGATGGCCGCGGGTGATGCAACTGGAAAGTTGAAATTTTTCCGAAAATCTCGATTTCATCTGAAGAGAACGGTGAAAATGGGGTAGAATAGGCGATATGAGATGGCTTTATGGGGCTTGGCTGGGGGTAATTGTCTGGTTTGGGGGCGTTTGCCCGGGCGGAGCGACGGGGCAAGTGCCGAGGGATTGTGATCAGTTGGTGGTGGCGGTATCTGAGGGGTGGGATGGGGCGACGGGGCGTCTGATGCGATTTGAGCGGGGAAAGCGTGGCTGGGAGGCGGTGGGCGGGCCGGTGAATGTTCTGTTTGGGCGTAACGGGCTGGCCTGGGGGCGCGGGGTGCACCGAGTTCCCCCGGGTGCGCCTGGGCTTATCAAGCGTGAAGGGGATGGTCGGGCGCCGGCGGGTTGTTTTGTGATTCCGAAGGTATATGGCTATGATGCGCGGCTTCCTTCCGGGGCGAAGTTTCCCTACCATCAGGTGGGGCCTTGGGATGCGTGGTCTGATGACCCGGCGAGTCCACACTACAATCGGCACGTGGTGGTGGATCCCTCTCGCGGGGTGCCACATTGGTTTGAGAGGGACAAGATGCGGCATGGAGACTTTGCCTATCGCTGGTTGGTGGAGATTCGACACAACGCCGACCCGCCGGTCCCGGGTGCTGGGAGTGCCATTTTTTTTCACATCCGACGCGGTTCTGATCGCAAAACCGCAGGCTGTACGACTATGGCAGAGAGTGACTTAGTAACGATGATTCGTTGGTTGCGTGAGAAGGACAATCCACACTATATCCTGCTGCCGCGTCCGGATTATGATTTATTGCGCGGGGCTTGGGATTTACCGGTGATGCCGCAGTAGAGAGGGGTTGGCGTTGCGTTTGGGTCGATGGTGCGACAGGGTTTGGGCTTTATGAAAGCAATGACGGTACGAGAGGCTTTGGAAAGCGAGGCGGAGGTCGCGGAAGTGTTGGTGCGTGGTTGGGTGCGGACGCGTCGGGATTCGAGGTCGTTTTCGTTTTTGGAAGTGAACGATGGGTCCTGTTTGAAGAATCTGCAGGTCATTGCTGACGGCACCCTTGAGAATTATGAAGCCGACATTCTTCGTTTAGCCACGGGGGCGAGCGTGGAGGTTCGGGGAGAATTGGTGGCGAGTCAGGGGAAGGGGCAGGCATGGGAGCTGGTTGCGAGGCAGGTGGCCGTATTGGGGGAGGCGGATGAGACATTTCCTTTACAGAAGAAGGGGCACAGTCCGGAATTTTTGCGATCCATTGCCCATTTACGGCCTCGATCGAATCTTTTTGGATGTATTTTCCGGGTGAGGAGTCGGTTGTCTTATGCAGTGCATACTTTTTTTCAAGAACGCGGTTTTGTCCATGTACACACACCGATCATTACAGCGAGTGACTGCGAGGGAGCGGGGGAAATGTTTCGGGTTAGCCTAGAAGGAGAGGAAGCTGGGGAGAATGGAGAGTTTTTTGGGAAGCCGACCTATTTGACGGTAAGCGGACAGCTGGAGGGAGAAGCGTTTGCCTGTGCGTTATCAAAGATTTACACTTTCGGCCCGACTTTTCGGGCGGAGAACTCGCATACTTCGCGTCACGCGAGCGAGTTTTGGATGATAGAACCCGAGATAGCGTTTTGTGATCTTATCGGGGACATGGACTTGGCGGAGGAATTTGTGAAGGACCTTGTTCGCGACACGCTTGAGCATAGCGCTGCTGATCTGGAGCTTTTCGCGAAGTTTGTGGACAAGGGCTTGATGGAGCGCCTTACCTTTGTATTGGAGCGGGATTTTGTGCGATTACCTTATGAGGAAGCGGTGGAGATCCTTCTCAAGAGTGGCAAGCGGTTCGAATACGCGGTTGCCCCGGGCCAGAATTTGCAATCGGAGCATGAGCGCTATTTGACGGAGGAGCATTTTGAATCGCCGGTGACGGTTTACAACTATCCAAAAGCGATCAAGCCATTCTATATGCGGGCCAACGCCGATGGCGAAACGGTGGCGGCGATGGATGTCTTGGTGCCCGGCGTGGGAGAGATCATCGGAGGGAGTCAGCGTGAAGAGCGGCGGGACCTGTTGCAGGCGAATATGGCCCAGCATGGGTTAAGTGAGAAAGAGTATGGATGGTATCTCGATTTGCGACGATTTGGGACGGTGCCTCACGCCGGATTCGGCTTGGGATTTGAGCGAATGCTGATGTTTGTGACTGGAGTCGCGAACATTCGCGATGTCATTCCCTTTCCTCGGGTGCCGGGATGGGCGGAGTTTTAAGGCGCCTCAATCGTCATTCTTATTCAGTCTTTCGACGGTCTCAAGAAGGTAACTGATTTTGGCTTCTTGGACCCCCAGTTTGACGTCGAGCTCTTGACGAAGGGTTTTCTCCTTCCGATTGATTGATTTGAGGATGAGCGATAGGGCCTTTCGGAGCGTATTGTCATATCGCTTCAGAATCTTCAGGATAAGCGGTGCGTTTTTTTTATATGCTCGATCGGAGAGCCATTTTTCTTCAAAGGCTTCGTCCACAATCGACTGTCCGATGAGCTCGGATGCCTGAGAATGAAAGGTGACGCTCTTCGGTCTTTCTTCTTCCGAATTATTCTTGGCTCGTTCATCTTTTGCGAGTTTCGCGAGACCGTAGCGGGCGTAGCCGATGATATACCAATCGGCATCGGTTTTTCTTTTGCGAGCTTCCATGCCTGGCAGCCACAGCCGTGATCGTTCAATCAATGTGTTCCAGTCCTCATCTGCGAAACTATTGGCCTTCGCATAGGTGCTGTCATAGAGCTCGTGATCTTCGCGAATGTGGCCGTATGCGTCCCAGCCGGGGTGGATGTGGTTGACGACGCAGTCTTCAGCATAGGCGTAGGCATCTCGCACTTTTGCGGTGATGACACATTCCCAATCGGTCCAATTGTGGTGGTATGGATAGAGGACCGGCGCGGCGCCATCGAGTTCGGCTGAGTCGAGGCAACCGCCGAATTGGTCGATATATTCCCGGCGGATCAGATAGTGAGTGGGATGATCTGAAAATTCGGCGTTCGGATCCCGAGCGCCGACGAGACCGATGGCTTGATTTTCCATTGGCTTGAGGGCTTCGGATAGCCACCCGGACGTGAACGAGAGATCATCCGCGCCGAGGAAGAAGAAGGGCTCGGTGGTTTTTTCGTATGCGGCGTTGATGCAGGAGGCGTATGTGGGGCCGCCCGGATTGATAATCGACTTCGCGTCGGAAGCTTCGACCGCTGCGATTGTTTCGCGGTCGTGTTTTTCGATGATGAAATAGACTTCGTGGTCTTCGCGGGTCGTCTCCTTAAAGTTTGAGATGAGGCGAGGGACGCGGTTAGCGCGTCCGTAAGTAGGAATGAGAACGGCGGTTTTCATCTGTTCGGGTGGAGAGAGTGCCGAAAGAGACGAGTGATTTTCTATAGAAAATTGGAAGAAATCGTTTCCATTGTCAGGATTTTTCTTCCCAAGTTGATTTGACGTAGAGTTCGCGAAGTTGTTTGAAATCGATCTTGGCCGGGCTCACGGACATGAGGTCCTGGCCTTTGTTGTTTTTGGGGAAGGCCATAACCTCGCGAATGCTTTCTTCGCCGAGCATCATCATGACCATGCGGTCAAATCCGAGGGCGAGACCGCCATGGGGAGGGGCGCCGAAGGAGAAGGCTTCGAGCAAGTGGCCAAATTCTGCTTCTTGTTCTTCTTTGCTGATTCCGAGTGCGCTGAACATTTTGGATTGAAGTTCACCTTCATGGATACGGATCGAGCCCCCTCCAAGTTCGATGCCGTTGAGGACGACGTCATAGGCATCGGCGCGGACGTTTTCGTAGTCACCGGCATCGAGTTTCTCAAGGTCTTCCGCCATTGGGCGCGTAAAGGGGTGATGGACGGCGTTCCATTTCTGCTCCTCGGAATCAAACATGAGGAGAGGGAACTCGTTGACCCAAAGGAAACTGCGTTCGGTGTTCCCTTTGAGCCATTCTTTATATTGGCAGCACTCGAGGCGGATGCGGCCGAGGACTTCGCAAGCGGTCAGCCACTGGTCGGCTCCGAAGAGGATGAGGTCGCCTTCTTCGATGCCCAGTTTATCGGTGAGGGCGGCTTGTTCTTCATCGGAGAAGAACTTCACGATTGGGGATTTCCATTCTCCGTTCTCGACCTTGATGTAGGCTAGGCCCCCGGCACCGGCCTCTTTGGCGGTTTCCTCGAGACGGGCGATTTGGCCGGTCGTCACGTCGGCGAAGCCCTTCGCATTGATGGCTTTGACGACCCCTCCCTTGTCGATGGCGTTCCGAAACACCTTGAAATCGCTATTGGCGAAGGTCTCGCAGAGGTCGATCAGTTCGCAGGCGAAGCGAGTGTCGGGGCGATCGGAGCCGAAGCGATCCATGGCTTCCTTCCAAGTCATGCGAGGAAAGGGCGTGGGGAGATCGATATCGAGTGCTTCTTTATACGTGAACTTGAAGAGACCTTCGATGAGCTCGTAGATATCTTCCGGAGTTACGAAAGACGCCTCGATATCGATCTGAGTGAACTCCGGCTGGCGATCGGCGCGGAGGTCTTCATCGCGAAAGCAACGAGCGATCTGGTAGTAGCGTTCGACGCCAGCCACCATGAGAAGCTGTTTATATTGCTGTGGTGCCTGGGGGAGTGCGTAAAACCTGCCGGGGTTCAAGCGTGAGGGGACGAGAAAGTCGCGTGCTCCTTCGGGGGTAGACTTCGAGAGGACGGGTGTTTCGACGTCGACGAAGCCATTTTCGGAGAGGTAATTTCGAATCGCAATCGAGATCTTGCTTCGCTGGATGAGGTTCTTTGCCATCCGGGGCCGGCGAAGGTCGAGGTATCGATGTTTCATGCGGATGTCCTCGTTGGAGAGCTCCTTATCGAGCTGGAAGGGGAGGACCTCGGCTTTGGAGAGGATTTTCAATTCGCTGGCGACGAGTTCGATTTCGCCGGTGGGGATATTGGGATTGACGGTGGACTCGCCATCGAATTCAGGGCGGTCGGCAACTTTGCCAGTGACTTGGATCACGTCTTCGGAGCGGAGGGTGTGGCTGAGTTCTGCTGCCTTTGGGTCGTCCTCGGGATGGAAGACGACTTGGGTAAGGCCTTCGCGGTCGCGGATATCGATAAAGATGACGCCATGATGATCGCGCTTGGTATTGACCCAGCCGGTGAGAGTGGCGGTCTGGTCGATGTGGTCCTTGCGGAGTTCGTTGCAATGGTGGGTGCGGAACATTGGCTAATGGCTGAATGTAAGCGTGGGAAAGGGGGGATACTGATAGCTAAAAACCGTGGTCTGACAAGCTATTCGGCGAGAAGGGGACCTTCTTCGTTGGTGAGAACATCCTGAAGGACTTCGAAGGCGTTCTCGGCGGGGACGGCGGTTTCCGCCCGATTGGCTAGGTCTTTGACTTTGACGAGCGGGAACTCATCGCCGAAAAGGATGGTGGCGCGGGCATTGAGTTGTTCGGCAACTTGAAATTGCTTGGCGATCTTCGTTGGGGTGAGCGGGTAGTCGATGCGGTAGCCGGCATCGCGCAGTTTTTGGACTTCGCTGAGTGCGACGGGGCGTTGCGACTCGTTTGCGATGATGATGAAGGCGTCGAGGTTTCCCGTGGAGCCTAGAGTCTCCTGAAGTTGGGCATTGGCTCGCGGCGTTTCGCGGATGAAGTCGGTAATGACGACATCTCCCATCGCGAAGCCACAGGCGGGCATTTCAACGCCTCCGATGAGTTCGAGGAGGCTGTCGTAGCGACCGCCACCGGCGACGGCGCGCATGGATTTTGATTTGTCGAAGACCTCGTATACGGCACCGGTATAGTAGGCAAGTCCGCGGACGACGGCGGGGTCCACTCGGAGGTAGTCGGCGTATCCGCGGGCGGCGAGGTTACCCTGAATAGCGGCGATGTTGTCTGAGGGGGAAGCTGTCGTTTCCATGAAGGCGCGGACTTTGTCGATACCGATGCCGACTTCGTTGAGTTTTGGTGCGAGTTTTTCGGGTGGCTCCCGTTCCCATTTGTCGATGATTTGGAGGAAGGCATCGGATTTTTCAGGGGGGACGGTATTCTCTTTGAGGAACGAATTCCATGACTGGCGGTCGCTCAAGCGGATGACGAAGTCTTCTGCGGTGAAGCCGAGGCTGCGCATAAGGTCGATAGCGAAGGCGATGAGTTCGGCATCGGCGGCGGGGGAGGGTTCGCCAAGGATGTCGCAGTTGAGCTGGTAGAACTCCCGTGTGCGGCCTTTTTGTGGTTTCTCGTATCGGAAGAAGCGGCCGATGGCGAACCAGCGGAGGGGTTTTTTGTAGTCGCGCTGCCGTGCGGCCGCCATGCGAGCGAGACTGGGGGTGAGTTCGGGCCGGAGGCTGACCTCGCGTTCGCTTTTGTCTTCGAAGCAGAAGAGTTGGTTGGTTATTTCCTCGCCGCTTTTGCGTTTGTAAAGTTCGGTGGCTTCGAGGAGCGGGGCTTCGTACTCGAGGAAGCCGTAGCGATGGGCAACGGCGCGCCATTTGCCGAAGAGATAATTCCGGGCGGCGCAATCTTCGGGGTAGAAGTCACGGAAACCGGGCAGGCTTTGGATTTTCTCGGCCATGGGAGGGGAAACTTAGACGGAATTGGCCGAAATAACAGAATTAGATTGAGTTTGGTAGCGCTTTGAGGGCGGGATGAAAAGTGGGGAGTCCAACTCATTTTCCCGATCTTCATGTTATCCCGGTTGAAGCTGCGACATTTCCGATGCATTGACTTGCTGGATTGCGAACTCGGGCCGGGGATGACGGTTTTCGTGGGGCCGAATGCGCAAGGGAAGACCTCGATTCTCGAGGCGGCGTGTGTGTTGTTGCGGTTGCAGAGTCCGCGAACCAATTCGTTGCGCGAGGTGATTCAGTTTAGGCAGCGGAGTTTCGCGGTGGAGGGGGAGGTTGGGGATAGCGTTCTGTTGTTTGGGTATTCCGGAGATCGACGGCGGTTGAAAGTAGATGGGGGAGCGGTCACGCGAGGCGCCGATTACTTGCGATACAGTGGATTGGTGGCGTGGATGGCCAACGACGATTTGGAATTGGTACGAGGTGGCGGAGAAAAGAGGCGGCGCTATTTGGACTTTTTGGGAGTGCAGCTGGATGGGGGCTACCGGGAATCGTTGCGGCGGTATGACAAAGCGTTGCGGTCGCGGAATTATTTGTTGAAGAAAGACAAGACGCCGAGCCGAGAGTCGTTGGATGCTTATGCGAAAGTGATGGTTGCGGAGGGGATGGTGATCATGAAGCAGCGTGCGGAGATGGTGACGGAGTTGGGGCCGCTGGTGCAGCGGGCGCAGATCGGGATTGGAGGGGTGGATGTGGAATTGGGGATGGTCTACGCGGCAAGTGGCGGTGCAGATTTGGAAGCGGCCCTGGACGAATCCCGCGAAGAAGAAACTCGCCGGCGGCAGACCTTGGTGGGGCCCCATCGAGATGATGTTGCGCTCACTTTTGACGGGATGCCGGCGTCCGCTTTTGGATCAGAAGGTCAACAGCGGACCATGGCTTTGGCCCTCAAATTGGCGCAGGCTGAAGTGTTAGAGGCGCAGTTTGGTGAATGGCCTCTTCTGTTGTTGGATGATATTTTTGGGGAATTGGACAAGGGAAGGCGGAATGCATTGATGGCGATGCTTCCTGTGGGTGCCCAGAAGCTCGTGACCACCACGCACCTGGATTGGCTCGAGGACGGTGCGGAAGCGGGGATGGTGCACCAAGTGAGAAAGGGTGCGATTTGCTGATTCGGATCGATCAGCGGTGGCGGGTGTTGCCAGGAAGCGACGGCTGGCAGTCGCGGTTTTGAGGAAAGGTCTATTTGATCGTTACCACCCGTCCGTCCGTGTAGAGTCGCACGGAGACGCGGCGGTCTTCCTTTGCGTAGCCGGTGATGAAGGTGCGCATGTGGACGATGGTTATGATCTCGAAGGGTTGTCCGATGCTCTCGAGTGAGGGGCCTTCGCGGAGGGCGGAAATGTGCCAGCCCTCTGTCGTCGTGCGCGAGCCGAGAATGACTTTCGCCCAATCGAGTCGACGATCCTGAGCGACTTTTGAGAGCGCTATTCCCTCTGCCTGCGTTACGGCTTCACTCGAGATATCGCCTACGGTCAGGCGGGCCTCTGCGTAATAATCCGGGTCGGACTCGTAGGTCCAGTAAAGCTCGTGGGCATGGTGTTGATACCAGGGGCCAACGACGAAAGGAGTCGATTTTGTCGACCTTGAGGCTTGGCCCAGTGGGGTGGGAAAGGAGCAACTTTGAGAAGCGACTGCCAGCAGTGTGGCTAGGCCGAAGAGCAGTTGTCTTTGTGTTTTCCGTGAGATTTGCATTCTTCGATGGAGTTTTGAGAACTTGTGTTGGAACGACCGCACAGAGAGTGCATTTGATGCTGAGAATCCGCTGAGGGATTGGCTACTTCTTGAACCACCTGAAGAAGCCTTTCTTTTTTTGGACGGGCGGTGGGTTTTCGTCGCCTTGGACTTTGTGAGGACGGATCACCTCCGCCTCTTGTATTAATTCGAGGGGAAAGAACTCTTCGCTTTGTGTGCCGAGCACATCCGGTTCGACAAAGACGCCCAACTCGCCCTCTCCATCAGGGACGTTCGGATGGTAAGAGTTTGCCTGTACAACATCGCTGCTGATCGGCCCTCCTTCTCCTTCTCCTGGGTTCTGGATGATATGTGGCTTGAGGAGGAGGACGATTTCCGTGCGGACCCTGCCCAAGCTTTGATTACGCGCCAGGATTCCCAGGATGGGGATGTCCCCGAGAATTGGGATCTGGGATCGTCGACTGCGTATTGATTCCGTGATGAGTCCGCCGATGGCGATCGTTTCCTGATCGCGGGCAACGAAGGTGCCGCTGGCGGTTTGGGATGCGACAATGTCGATGGTCTGGTTTTCAAAACCGCCATCGGCGGCTGGCACGAGCACATCGGCACCGCCTTCATCAATTCTTGATTCCTCCTGGAGCACGCGAAGGGTGACGGTCCGGTCGGCGTTGATGTTGGGGGTGATGAAGAGGGTTGATCCGACGGGCCGAAATTCAATGTCGGTGCCACTCGGAGTGACGATGGGAGCATCACCTGTCACGATCGTTTGTCCGGCGGTAAAGTTCCGGTTCAAGGGGACTTCCTCGCCGATGAAGAGCCGGCTGACTTCGTTGTTTGCCGTCAGGAGCATTGGCTTCCCCAAGACGGTTAGCTTATCGGCACGCTGCAGCGCTTCGATTTGCGCTTGGAACTGAGAATCGAGGTACGTGAAGACGAAATCGCCGGTTCCGATCGGATTTGGACTTCCGCCGGTGAACCTTCCGAACCAGGGCGGGCTTGTGAGATCCCACCTGAATGCGGTATCCAAGCCCCGGTCCAGCAGCACCTCCATGATGCGGACTTCGAGGAGGACGAGCGCCGTGGGCACATCGAGGCGTTCCACGAGATCAGCGATTTCGCTCATGGTCTTTTCGTCGCGAGTCCGAACCACTACTTTATTCAGGCGGTCGATGACGGTGACAAAGATGTCTGCGCGCTGGCGGAGGACTTGTTCGATGACGACCGGATCGCCGGCCTGGAGCGCAGCAATCTCTTCGGTGGAGAGTTGGTCCTCAGCGGTCAAGCGTTCATTTTCGGCGATATTTTGATCCTGATTCAGGCGATTAGAATTGCGGAACGATCGGGAGTTTCCGACGCGGTTTGAAAGGCTGCGAGAGGAGATGATTCCCCCGCCTAGGCCCACGCCCCCGCTTCCATCGATTCCGAATCCCTGCCCCCTTGCATCGATCACATCGAAGCGCTCCAAGCGCTGTTCGAGATCATCGGTGAGGTATTCGCCTGGTTCCTCCTGATCGTCAAATCGTTCCGAGAGGCGAACGCGATCGCCGAAGAGATCTCGAATGGAGTAGGCGACATCCCGGGCGTTGGGATACTTTAGCGTAAAGACTTGGGTCCGCTCGTCGCGGAGAGATCCGGCGTCTCGTGTGAACTCCTCGGTGGTGTGGAGGCGAACAATCTCTGCCTCGGGCAGGTCGCTCATGTAAAGTTGGTGGGTCAGCACGAGCGTGTCAAGGACCTCTGCGCCGCTGACGTCGCGCAGGTAGAGATTAACGAGAGCGTCGCGGGCGTCCCTGGAAGGTGCGATTCGGATGCCGGTCTCGTCGGAGAGAGCCCGGGCAGCGAGATGCAACGGAACTTCCAGAAACTCGACAATAGCGATCTCGCTGACGGTGCCGGAAGCGTCGGCGGATGCCGGTGAGCGCAGAACGAGTTTCTCTCCTCGTGAACTTTCAAGGGATACTTGAGAGACGGTGGCCGAGGTGACAAGATAGGTGCGGCCTTCGGTCGCAAAGGATTCGCCCTCGCGCGCCAGGACAAACCTGTCGCCGATCCGGAAAATGGCGGATCCGGTTCCTACAAAGGGGGCTTTCCGGCCGCCGACGACCAGCCCTGCGAGCGAGATGGGCTCCTGCTGCAGAGACGAGGTGTCTTGGCCTTCACTGGCGCGCAGAGCACGGAGGACCTCTTCCATCTCCGCGTCCGGGTTGGTTGGATCGTCGGGGGCATTTTGAGCGAGAACGGCCGGTGCGAGGATACCAGTGATGCAAAGAGTTAGAGTGATCAAAAGAGAGAGGAATAGGACTCGCTGGAATGTGTGCGAGCTTGGCGAGTTTGGCTTCTCGACGGATTTCATATGAGTGTTGGGTGTGGGATGGATGGAGCCCTCGAAAGCTTACATGCTGCCATAAAGAGCGACGAAGAAAGCGATATAGACGTAGCCGACCAGTATTCCGACGAGGAGCACGATTGCCGGTTCGAGCATCGCGCTGAGCCGCTTAATGAGAGACTGCAAACGATCGTCATGGAAGTCGGCGATGTGTTCAAGCGTTTCCTCGAGATTTCCTGAGGTCTCTCCGACCCCGACCATTTTGACCATCATGGGCGTGTAGGCATCCGGTCTTGCGAGGCTTTCCGCTAGGGAGCCGCCTTCGAGAATGCGGCGGCGGGCCGACTCGACCACTGCTACGAGGTATCGATTTCCATGGATGGTCCCGAGGATGCGCAAGCCCTCGACCAAGGGTATCCCGCTGCCGAGGAGTGTGCCCATGGAGCGGGCAAACAAGGCGGTGGCGCCCGTTCTGAGGATCGTGCCGATCAGCGGAATGCGGAGCGTGAAACGGTCGATCGCGAGCCGTCCTGGAGGCCAGGACATGAGGAGGGCAAAGACGATTACTAGAAGGATAACGATCGTTGAGATGACAACTCCCCACTTGGTAAGAAAATCGGCGACATCGACGAGGGATTGCGTCATGGCGGGAAGGGGACGGCCCAGTGCTTCAAGCGCCTTTCTCATTGGCGGGATGACCGCGACGACCATGTAGATACAGATGCCGATCGCGAAAAGGAAGGTGAACGCGGGATAAAAGAGTGCTGTCATCGTGGCCGTTGTATTCCGACGGCGGGTCTCCATGGCAAGGGCGCTGCGCTCCATTACCGTGTCCAAATTTCCGCTTTCTTCACCCATTGAGATCATCGAGACGACGGCGGACGGGAAGCACTTGTGTCTTGAGATTGCCTCGGTGAAGGAGGCACCGCTTTCCACCTGCTCGCGGACTTTTTCGTAGATCCGACGGACGGTCCGCGAGGGAGGCTGCTCGATGACGGTTTCGATTGCGGCGAGGAGCGTGAGGCCGCTACGCAGCATCACGGCGATCTGACGCAGGGTGAGCTCGATGTGAACGGAGCGGGCGCTCGACCAGTCAGCGGGTGAGAGGGCGACCGGCTTCGGAGCTGGCGCGGCCTCGCGAACCTGCTCCGGCTGGAGGCCTCGTTCAAGAAGACTCCAACGAAGCGCTTCCATCGATTCTGCCTGCAGTCGTCCCTGCACGGTTTCGCCTCCTTGAGTAACGGCGGTGTATTCGAAGGATGTCATGGTTGTCTAGTTGGTTTGGATGGAAGGCAGAGGAAAGACTAAGCGAATTCTAGAGTCGCCCCGAGCACTTCTTCGATGGTGGTCTCGCCGGAGCAGATTTTCTCGGTCCCGTTGCCGAGAAGCGAAGGATGTCCTTTTTCGTCTCCCCCCCGGCGGAGAGGCCCTTCGAGG
>JBCDBW010000092.1:0-17816 GCA_039182965.1 Verrucomicrobiota bacterium | reverse complement strand
GGGGCGGGGCCGCGGGCGCGGCTCTGGGGGGGGGCCGGCGGCGCGCCCGCCCGGGGGGGCGGGCCGGGGCCGACGGGATGGGTGGGGGCAGGAGCAACTGGAGCGGGATTCAGTGAGGTTTGAGAGTTAGGTATGGGCGGTGGTGCGGGGGTGGGTACGGGACGAGTGGAGACGGGAGCGGCAGAGGATGGTGAGTAGGCTTGGGTGGTCGGAACGCGGGCACCGGCGGTATTGGTAAGCGCCATTTGGTTGATGCGATCTGACTGGCGGAAGATGGAATTGGTCAATGGGGGAGCGATCTTCGACCATTCGGCCGGCGAGACTTGGCGTTTGATGGCGTAGATGCGGTTGATGAGCTGACGTTGATATGTGTTTTCCTCGGCATCCCACTGGTTGAGGAAGACGTCGAGCTCGCGTCCAGTGGTTTTATGATCGACGGCCATTTTGGAGAATTTCTTTTGGCGCTTTTCAAAGACCTTGTTGATTTCACCCAAGTCGTATTCAGCCTGCGACATGAGAGCGATTACAGAATTTGAGCGCTGAGGATCGCGGAGGGTTTGTCGGACGAGCTGATCGAGATTGTTCAGTTCGACGTTTCGACCTGTGGGCTCGGGGCCGCTATTCTTGTTGCTTTTACAGGCGACGGGGGCAAGACAGAGTAAGAGAATGGTGAAGACGCGCAGGAGGGCGGGCGAGGTGGATGAAAGAGAAGGCATTGTGGGCGGGAGCCGGTTGAGGGGACGGGGGGATGAGGAATAAAGCATCGACGGTTGCAAGAGGCGAGGACTTTATTTTATCAGTCCAGATATTTTCGATCGCTTCGGTAATCAACCGGCAGTCAGCGCTTCCCTTTCTTTGCCGATACCGCCGGTTTTCTCCAGGAAATAATCGTAGTCTCCGGGGTAGGAATCGACTTGGCCATCGTGGACGTGGAGAACCTTACGGGCGAGCTTGCGGATGAAGTGGACGTCGTGCGAGATAAAGACCAGTGTGCCGGCGTATTTTTCCAGGGCGAGGATTAGAGACTCGACGCTGAGGAGATCGAGATGGGTAGTGGGTTCGTCCATGAGGAGTAGGTTAGGGGGATCGACGAGGAATTTGACAAGGCTGAGTCGACTTTTCTCTCCTCCGCTGAGAACTTCGGTTTTCTTGTAGATATCGTCTTTTTTGAAGAGGAAGGAACCGAGGATACCGCGGGCTTGTTCTTCGCGCAGGTCTTCATTGCCGCTATCCATGACTTCTTCGATGACGGTTCGATCGGGGCTGAGATTGGCGGAGCGGTGTTGGCTGAAGTATCCGATTTTAGCGTTGTGGCCGAGGGTGCGTTCCCCGCGATCAAAGTCGATGACGCCGGCGAGGATCTTAAGGAGGGTCGATTTTCCGGCGCCGTTGGGACCCACGAGGACGGTGCGATCTTCCCGTTCGATCGTAAGGTCAAGATTTTCGTAGATCACGCGATCGCCGTAGGACATGCACATGCCCTCGAGGGCAACGGATTTCTGACCGCCGCGCGGGGGCTCGGGGATTTGGAAACGGAAGGGTTTTTTGGCGCGTTGTGGTTTATCGATTTTGTCCATGCGCTCAATTTCCTTGAGCTTGCTTTGGACTTGTTTTGCTTTTGAGGAGACGGAGCGGAATTTATTCGCGAAATCCTGGAGGGATTTGATTTGTTTTTGTTGGTTTTTGAAGGCGGCGGATTGATTCTGGAACTTCTGTTCGCGCAGTTCTTCAAACTCGGAGTAGTTTCCTTTGTAGGGGACCAATTTTTGGAAGGCGATGTCGTAGACTTTTTCGATAGTGTAGTCCATGAACTCGCGATCGTGCGAGATCATGAGGACGGCACCGGAGTAGGATTTCAGGTAATCCTGAAACCATAGTAGAGACTCAAGGTCGAGGTGATTAGTAGGCTCGTCGAGCATGAGGAGGTCGGGTTCCATGGCGAGCAGTCGGGCAAGGTGTGCGCGCATGATCCAACCGCCGCTCATTTCCGTGGCTTGACGTTCAAAGTCTTGTTCGTCGAAGCCCAAGCCGCGGAGCATCTTTTTGGCTTTGGCTTCCAGTTGGGGGTCATTGAGGGTATCGAACTTGGTTTGCGTTTCGAAGTATTCGGGCACGTCGACGGCGCCATCGGATTCGAGTTCCTGAAGTCGTTGCTCGAGTTTCTCGAGTTCACCGGCGCGTCCCGTGGCGACTTCGATGACGGATTCCTCCGCGATCGGTTCACTTTCCTGCGGGAGGAAGCCGACGGTAGTCCATTCATCGCGTTCGATATTCCCCGAGTCGGGGTCTTCGGAGCTGAGAATGATGGAAAAGATCGTCGATTTGCCGGCACCATTGGGGCCGACGAGGGCGACTTTTTCGCTGTAGTTGACCTGAATGTCGGCGCCTTCGAAAAGGGTTCTGCCGGCGTAGGCTTTGGTCAGGTTTCGGATCGTAAGCATAGCGGGTAAAGAGCGGCAATGGTGAAGTGTGATCCCTTAATCGCGGATCCGGTGATTCGCAAGCGGCGAGTGGGGCTGTCGTGTCCTCCGCGCGGAATTAATGCGTGGGGGGTGCGCCTAGGATCTGCACCTCAAGATGGCCCGTAACCGGGGGGATCGCAAGTGCGTCTTTTTTGGGGTAATGAAGAGAAAGCTTCTGAAGACCTGGTTGGTGCTGGCTGTGCTGTTACTGGGGTTGAACTGGGTGGGGGCCTTGGAGAGTGAGCAAGACGAAGCAGATGAGTTCGGGGCGAGGTATCGAGAGGATGGCGGGTATGACGTAAAGAGCGAGTTGTGGGATTGGGTGGACGAAGAGAGGGAGCGGACTGTGCCGGTGAAGGTGTATTATCCGGATGGAAAAGACGGGCCGTATCCGGTGATTCTTTTATCGCATGGTTTGGGTGGGTCTCGGGAGGGCTACCAGTATCTGGGTAAACACTGGGCGAGTCACGGATATGTGGTCGTGCATTTGCAGCACGTTGGGAGTGATGATTCAGTTTGGAAGAATGCGCCGGCGATGCGGCGGGGAATAGCGATGAAGGAGGCGGCGAGTTACGAGTCTTCGGTGAATCGGCATGACGATGTTCATTTTGTCATCGATGAACTGGAGCGTCTGAATGAGAGGGATGGGTTATTGGGTGGCAAGCTGGATTTGGGCAAGATTGGGATGACCGGGCATTCGTTTGGGGCGCGGACGACGATGGGGATCGCTGGTCAGGTTGTTGCGACGGCAGGAGGCGATGAATTATCGACGGTGGATGATCGGGTGATCGCGGCAGTTGCGATGAGTCCGATGCCTCCGAAGTCTGTGTCACAGCATGACGCGGCATTTGCGAGGATTGTGATTCCGATGATGCACCTAACGGGGACTTTGGACCGCAGCGGGATTGATCCGGACCGGGAGGCGGAGGAGCGGCAAATTCCGTTTGAGAAGGTTCGCGCGGGTGAGCAATATCTCATCGTGTTTGATGGAGGAGATCACATGATTTTTTCCGGTCGGGAGCGACGGGCTCGCGATGCGGCGACTGGGAGCGCTGAGCTGGATGCGATGTTTCAAGAAATGATCGTGATGGCGACGGTCGCCTTTTGGGATGGGTATCTGCGTGCGGATGAAGAGGCGTTGGAATGGTTGAAGGCAGGCGATCGTGGGTTGGAGGGGGACTTGGGTGAGACGGTGTCGCGATTCGAGATCAAGTAGCGGGCGCTTGTCGTCTAGGCGTATTGATTGAATGAAGACACTTGCCATTCGCATGGCCAGACGTTGATCCGTTCTTGTAATGTTGAAGGTTGCCGCCAGTTGGTATCATTCTTCGACTGGGCAAAGGAGTTTGAATGACTATTTTTGGCAACAAAAAACCCGGGGAGCACCCCGGGTTTCTTGGAAAATATAGTTTCCTAAATTCTCGCTGAAGGAACTTAGCTTTCAGTCACTTCGTCTATTTTGCCATGTTCACTGATGATAATGACGGGTTTCCCGACAAGGTCATCGAGAGAAGCCTTGGCCCCGTCCTTACCCTTTGCTGCGGTGTTTTTGGTGGCTGTGAACTTAGAGTGACTGCCACCGGCTTCGAGAACGACCTCTTTTGTGTCGGCGTCGAAGGATTTCAAGGTTCCGGTGTCAGTGACTTTTTTGCCGCAGCCAGCGTAGGCGGCGCCAGCGAGGGCGATAACGGTCAGTATGCTGAGGATTGCTTTCATAATGGTTTTTTACGTTAGGTTGACAGATTGGGTTTCAGATTTGCCAAAGATTCAATGATTCAGAGGCCCCTTCTATTCAAGCGCTGTCCCTTTTCGGGTGCAACAGGTTTTTCCTGATGAAAATGGCATTTTTCGCGCGCGCGATTCCTCATATGGTGGCATGATCGGGAGTTATGCGTTTTTTACAGTTTTTATTCGGGTTTCCACTGATATTGGGCGGAGCGGTGACGGTGTCTGCGCATCCGGTCCCGGAAGTTCCCATTTGGGGGTGTTTTGAGGAAGACGGAACGACGCGTCTTGAGGTTCTGATTGATCCTCGATCGTTTTCTGATGACCCTGAGGGAGAGCCTTACCTGGTCAAGCGGACCTTTGATTTGATGGATGACGGAGAACGGGAGGAACTGAAACAAGCGGCGAAGAAACTCATGGAGGACACGGTGGCATTTTATTTTGAGCCGACAGGGGAGGTTACGCCGGCGTTTGAATTTGTGTTTACCGGCCTGGAGAGGAAGCCCTTGTCGGACAGTGAGGATCCGGTGATGTTATTCGGTGTATGGGAAACGTCTTTGCCGGATGAGACTCAGGGGTATCGCATTGAGGCGTTGCCGGAGGGGGAGTTGAGTGTTGTATTTCGGAACGAGGTGGGGGGTAAGGAAGTGGAGCGGTGGCAGAGTTTGTTTCCTGGAGAAGACAGTTTCGTATTGGATGTCACGAACTTGTCGAAGGATAGCTAGGGCGGCTGTGTCGGGGCGAGATCAATCCTAGGGACGGCTTAAATACGGTTGGGTGGATTCCATCCGAAGGAGGCAGGGGTTAAGGGTTAGAGTCTGGCGCTGCGCCTACACACGAGCACGTTTTCGCATCTTGGGTTGAATCGATGTGTTCTTCGTTCAGAGCCGGGCTGGATTGACGGGAGTAGGCGGGTTGGTGCCTTCGATCCTGGCTTCCAGTTCTGGGCGGAGCTTTTCGATGATGGATTGATATTTCGGGTCCGCCGCAAGGTTCTTAAATTCATTGGGGTCGTGTCTGTGGTCGTAGAGTTCGGTGCCGGCGTCTCCGCGATTCCATTCGGTGTATCGCCAACGGTCGGTGCGGATAGAGCGACCCATGACGGGTTCGGGGAGGCGATCATCGGCGGGGCGGAGGACTTGGGTGAGAGCGGCGCCGTTCCATGAGGGATCGTTCGGGTTTTCGAGGAGGGGGACGAGGCTGCGGCCGGTAAGGCCCTCGGGGAGGGGGAGTTTACAGAGTTCGGCAACGGTGGGATAGATATCGACGAACTCGACTATTTTCCTGCAGGGGGTGCTGTTCCCTGTGGCTCCAGGGGCGAAGATGATGAGGGGCGCGCGTGCGGATTGTTCAAAGAGCGTGCGTTTCTGCCATATGCCGAGGTGTTCGCCGAGATGGTACCCGTGATCGCTCCAGACGACGACGATGGTATTGTCGGTGAGATTGAGGTCGTCGAGAGCGGTCATGAGTCGGCCGACCTGGGCATCGATGAAGGAGACGGTGGCATAGTAGGCCTGAAGGGCGTTTAGGAGAGTGGGTTCGTCGAGGTTGTAGTTGGGCACGGGATTGTTATGGGCGAAGGCGGCGACGGGGATGTCATCGCGATCGTCGGCTGGAGCTTCAGGGAGGGAGAGGGAGTCGATGGGGTAGAGATCGAAGTATTTTTTGGGTGCGACGAAGGGTGTGTGTGGTCGGAAGAATCCTGCTGCGATGAAGAAGGAGTCGTCGCGGTGTTTTTTGAGGAGAGCGATGGTTTCGGTGGTAATCATTCCGTCGGTTTGTTCTTCATCTCTTCCGTCGGCAGCAAGCCAGCTCAGGGCGGCGGAGATTTTTCGATGGGGTTCGGCGTTAGTGATGAGGTGTTCTTCATCGGTGTCGCGGCCTTTTGGGTTTATCACGAGGTCCCAGGAGGGCGGGTCGTCGAGTCCGTCGGTGCCGATCCCTGCGGGAACGTTGTAGTGATAGAGTTTGCCGACGCGTGCGGTGAAGATGCCGTTATTGCGGAAGAGCTGGGGAAGGGTGACGGCGTTGGGTTGTTCTTCGCGGAAGTGGCGATCGAGGTCGTAGACGCGGATATCATCGGGGTGCCGGCCGGTGAGGAGTGAGGCGCGGCTGGGGTTACAGAGGGGAAGTTGGCAGTAGGCGTTATCGAAGCGGACGCCGCGTTTGGCGAGTTTATCGAGATGGGGAGTGACGGCATATGGATCGCCGTAGCAGGCGAGGGAGTTTGCGAGGTCGTCGATGGCGATGAAGAGGACTCTTTTGGGTTGGGATTGAGCGGTGGTGGGCGGCGGGAGCAGAAATAAGGATGCCAGGGCGAGCGTGAGCATGAGGAGGGAGGTTTTGAAGGGCATGGCGATACTGTTGTAGAAACGTCTGGGGTTTAGAGCAAGGGCGAGTTCGATCGTTGTGGCCGTGCGAGGGGGAGCGGCGCTTATTTTCTGGTAGCGACGAAATAGGTGCCGGCGAGGAGGAGGGCGGCTCCGGCGAGTTGGGTGGGGGTAAATGCCTCCCCGAAAAAGGCGAAGCCACCGAGGGCGGTGACTACGGGGAGAGCCATCTGGATGGAGGCGCCGGTGGCGACATTGAGGAGGCGGAACCCTTGGACCATTGCGAGTTGTCCATAGGCGGCCATCGCGGCGGCGGCGGTTAGGAATCCAATGTCGTGAGTATTGAGAGACCACTCGCCGCGGACGAGCACGAGTGGAAGGGCGGCGATGGCGATCCATGCGCATTGGGAGAGGAAAATTGTGGAGTTTGAATAGTGGAGTGTGAGATGCCGGATGAGGACAACGGCGGCGGCGGCGATGAGTGCGCCAAACAGCGCGACGGCAACGGCGAGTGTATTATGGCCAGATCCGTCGGCTGGGATTGCTGAGGAGAGGATTACCAGCCCTCCAAAGGCAACGATCAGGGAAATGATTCGAATGCGGGAGAGGTATTCGTGAAGGAAGGCCGCGGCGAAGACCGTTCCGAAGAGGACATAAGTGTTGGAAAACATCGTCGCTTTTCCTGCGCCGAGTTGGGGGATACTCCAGTAGAATGCGGCGGTACCGATGATGCCCAAGATGCCCCGCCAGATCAGCTGCGGTTTTGTGAACACCGGTTTGATTTGGAGAGGACGGCGGCTGGGGAAAAAGGCGAAGACAATAATGGCTCCGATCACTGCGCGGAAGAGGAGGGCGACGCTGAAGTCGACACTGCGGGAGGCGCCGAGATGTCTCAGGATGAGCGTGTGCCCTGCGAAGAGTGTGACGGAGAGGACCATGAAGAGAATGCCTCTTTGGTTTTCTCGCTGGGGTGAGCCCTGCGGTAAAATGGGGGGAGTGTGACTCTCTGTGGGAGGGTCGGGACCATGCGGTTGCTTGCGAGCGTCTTTGCGGAGTGTCGATTTCATTTCGTCAGGGCCTCAAGGTCTGACTCGAATGAATGCGACTTTTTTGAACCGTGGTTTGGAAGCAGCTTAAGAGATCACCTTGAGGCTGGGAATCAGCCAACAATAATCAGCCAGAGGCGGACGCGGAGCGTCGTCTGTTTTACAAACACCGAGCTGAGGAAGGGTAGCTGCATATGATGGTTGACCTAGGTCACAAGGTAACGAGAGATTTTGGGCAAGGCAAGTGGCATCTTTACGCTCGGGCGGAGCGAGGAAAGTTTGTCGATGGAGTTTGCCGGAGGGATTGCCCTTGGGGTAATCGCTTGATGGTCTTTTGCCTTGGGGAGAGTCAGCTATACAGCTCGGTGACGGGAACGCCTTTATGGGCGACGGTGAAGGGGCGTTTTGAGGGGCTATAGAGGATGTGATCCAGCGGGATGCCGAGTCCGTAGGCGATGGTGGCGTTGAAATCCGGGATTTTCACCGGATTTTCGATTACTTCTTCAGCGCCTTCCGAAGTCTTTCCGTAAGTTTGGCCGCCTCTGATGCCTCCGCCCGCTATGACACTCGAGAATGCTTTCGGGTAGTGATCACGACCTTCGTTTTGATTGATGCGCGGGGTGCGGCCGAATTCGGTGGTAAGGACGACGAGGGTATCGTCGAGGAGGCCGCGGCGGGTGAGGTCGGTGAGGAGGGCGGAGAGCGCTTGATCGAGAACGGCACAGCGTTCGGGGACGGTGACGAAGTTGCTACTATGAGTATCCCATCCGCCGTAGGTTACTTCAACCGCGCGAACATTGTGTTCGATCAAGCGGCGGGCAAGGAGACAGTCCTGACCAAAATTGTGGTCTCCGTAGGCATCGCGTGTGGCTTGATCTTCGAGGCCGAGATCGAAGGCTTGGAGATCTCTGCTGGTCATGATGCGCACGGCGTCGTCATACATTTGGGAATATGCGCGGACTTGTTTCACGTCGTAGTTTTCGTGGAACTCGCGGTCGAGTTCGCGGGCGAGATCGAGGCGATGATCGAAGGTTTCCTCGTTGATGCCGCGGCGCTTTGAATTTTTCAGGCCGCCATTGGGATCATTAATTGCGAGAGGTTCGAACTCGGGTTCGAAGAACCCGCCGCCGCCGTTGATGCGTGAATTTCCGCCGACGAAGACGGAGCCGGGGAGGTTGCTATTGAGGCGACCGTTGAATTTCTGCAACCAAGCGCCGATGCCGGGGTGACGGATCGTGGCGCGTTGTTCGTAGCTGGTGTGCATGAAGTAGTTACCTTGGGAATGGGCACCGGCGGTCGAGGTGAGGGAGCGGACGATGGCGAGTTTGTCGGCATGATTGGCGGCGAGAGCGGGGAGGTATTCCGAAATTTGGACGCCGTCTGCGTTGGTTTTGATAGCCTTGGTGGGACCTTGGTTTTCGTGACCCGGTTTCGGGTCGAAAGTGTCCATATGGGTCATACCACCTCCCATATAGAGATAAATGACGCGTTGGGCGGGATTGGGGCGCAGGGGGAGATTGGTTCCAGCGCTGACAGCGGCGGTAGCGTTGCCGGCCAGTTTATCGATGAGTGGGAGAGAGCCCACACCGAGAAAAGTCTTTGCGGCACCGGAGATGAAGCGGCGCCGTGAGAGTTCGTCGAATTTATTCAGGAGTGACGTATTCATTTTCGTAATTGCGGTTGGCCTTTTTTGCTTTGCGAGCTACGAAGGGCACGCGGTTCATTTTTCTTATAGGACGAAGAGAAACTGTTGGGTATTGAGGAGAGCCCAGACGAGGGATTCGTATGCTTTCTCTCCGGAGGAATCGAGTTCGCGTATCATGAGCGCTCGTTCGCGTTCTGTCGGCGGACGCGTGAGCATGGCCTGGAAGATGAGTTTGACTTTTTCCTCATGGGTTTCGGCTTCGTGAATGCGTTTACCGAAGACGGCGAATTGGTTTGTCAGGGCTTCGACCATTGGGCCATTTAGAAGATTGAGTGCCTGGGGCACGGAGGCGTTGTCGGCGGCATTTTCGATGACCTCGCGGTCTGACTGGCCGAACTCGCGAAGGAAGTGGCCGCGGGGGGCGGGAGATTCGAGTTCGGAGGCCCTGGCCATTTTGCCGACGAGGTTGGAATAGACTCTTTGTTGGTTTCGCTGCTGAACTTTCCAGGCGTTTAGTTGACTTCGCGAGAGATCATCCGGGGGAGCGGGGAGGTCGACCTTAGCGAGTTTGGTTACAATCCTGCCAGTGGCTTCGCTGGTAGTCATTCCACCCTCGCTCATCATCATCATCATGTTTTCGGCGCCTTGGGCAGCGATCAGATCACGGCCATCGATCTTGAAGTCTTCGGCTCCGTAGGCAATCTCTGAGAGACGTTGTTTGCCTGCGCTTGAAAGTTCATTCAGCTGCTTGCGCAGTTGGTTGTATTTCTCGGTATTCTCCGCTTCACGTGCTTTATACATCTGGTCGCGAAGTTTTTCCTGTTTGGCGTAGAGGGCGACCATTTCCGTTCCGGCGGCTTCCGCCATGGCGATGAAGTCATCGAGTGCGCGGCCTTCGAGGCTGGCGTAGATTTGTTTTTGCTTTTCGATACCGGCGAGCTGGCTTTCGAGACGCGGGCGGTATTGGTCGGCGTTGTGCAGGGAAAGGGCGACGATGGAGTCCCAGACCTGTTCGGCGCTCATGCGGCGAAGGAGTGGTCCCTGAAAGTGATAGGGAGTGCCGAGGACGATTTCGTTTTTGTCGGCGGAGCGTTGATAGGCCTTGGTGTTGTAGACGACTTCGAGGAAGCCCTTCATATCGTAATGGAGCTCACGCATGAGGGATTCCAAGGCCTGCATGAGTGCTGGGTTGGAAGGCTTGGAGTAGTTTGTGAGTTCATCGAATGGTTCGATAACCGCGATGCCGAAGGCTTTTTTCCAGAGGCGGTTGGCGATGACGCGAGTGAAGGTGGGATTTTCGGGAGACGTCATCCAGCGAGCGTAAGCTTCGACTTTTTCGGTATCGGTTTTTTCTTCGGTATTGATGTGATCGCCAAACATGGTGCTTGCGGAAACGACGTCATGGGGATCGGCATCAGGGTATTGGTAATCGTGGGGGAGCTTGAGCGTTGCATCGCCTTTGTCACGGATGGAGATGTATTGAATTGAGTTGTAGAGATCGCCGACAGCACGGTCGGCCCGCCGGCCGATTTCAGACTGTTTGTCGGCGGCAGCCTGAGCTTTTTTGACGATGGATAGGAAACGGTTCTTGGAGATTTTGTTGCGTTCGAAGAACGCGGCTCCGTTTTTGCCGGCGAGAAACTTTTCGAGCTGGCGGTTATTGGAATCGAAGAAAGGGAACTTCTCGATTTTGCCGCTGGTCATTTCATTGACGACCTCCTGATAGGCTTCGACTTTGTGTTCGCGAAGGTGAGTTTTGAGCAGGGTTCGATTGGAGCCGGGAGAGTTGGTGTAATTCCGAGCGTCAATCCCGTAGGTGAACTCGGCCATTTTGTAATAGTCCATTTGGGTCCAGTCATCGAAGGGATGGTCGTGGCATTGGGCGCACTCGAGGCGGGTGCCGAGGAAAATGCGCACGGTGTTCGACATATTGTCGAGGGGCATGCCCCGATCTCTCTGGTAATAGCCGACGGCGCCGTTGTCCCAGATGTATCCCTTGGCATTGACCATTTCGAAAACGAACTGGTCATAGGGCATGTTGTTTGCGAGGGCGTCTTTTACCCACAGCTGATAGGCGGATTCGGCTTGGCGAGAGGCATTGCCCAGTTGGCGATTGATGCGGAGCACGTCGGCCCAATAATTGTAGAAGTGGCTAACGTAACCATCGCTGTGGAGGAGGTCCTTAATGAGCCGGGAGCGTTTGTTGGCATTTGGATCCGCGTGAAAAGTCTCTGCCTCTTCGATTGTGGGAATGCGTCCGGCGACATCGAGGTAGATGCGGCGCAGAAACGTGTGATCGTCTATGGGATCGTTGGCCGGAATGCCCTGTTCTTTGAGATCGGCTTCGATGAGGGCATCGAGTTTTGCGGCGGTTTTTTTGATGTCATCCGCGTGTGTGACGGGAAGGAGTAAAATGGTGACAGTGAGGCAAGAGGCCGCTACGAGGGTGGCACCGAAGGGGAGGCTTTGAATTTTCATGGTGTGTATTGGCAACGAGTCGGTGCGGGGAGGTTCTAATAGAACGTGGAAATTACGTGAATCTGTCGGGGAAGTGGGGCGGATTCGGAAAGACGACGCCATGGGGAAACGCGATGGTGCGGTTAGTGGGACGCATTTAAGAGAGATTGCTTCTGAGCAATCGGCATTAACAATGCGTTCTTGCTTCGCAGGGCGGGCATGCTTGGGCTGTCTTTCATTTTCCAGGGCGGTCAAAATGGGAATATCCGGTGATGGAGATTGAGGCAGGGTGCTGGATAGGTAGAGACGTGGCTTGTGGGGTGGGGGGAGGATGGTTATGAGTAGGGGTATGATTTTGAAGATGAGGTTTGAGCGATGACACTGGGGAAGACCATCGTTTTTCTATTGGTGGGATTGTTGGTGGGGACGGTTTTACTGATTGGCAGTGTGGCTTTTTTCACGACGCGCGCGTCTGTGGAGTCCTTGCGGGACGAGTTGATGGTGCAGATTGACGAGGGGGTGCAGGCGAAGATGCAGGGTTATTTTGATGGTGCGTTGCCGGCCTTGGAGTTCATGGAGGGGGCTGTTTTTATTCGAGCGAATGTGATGGAAGAGTGGGAAGACGCGATGCTGACCCTGGCGCGTTTCTTGCGAACGGAGCCTGATCTGCAGTTTTTGTATTATGGGGATCGTTCCTCAGGCGGAGTGTTGGGTGTGATACGAGATGAGGAGGGGCGATACTTAGTCAACCGGACGCCGCGGGCGGGCATTTTGCCGGAGACCTATGAGATTATGGATGACGGCCGTGTTGAGCGATTTGAGCCTGTGCCGGGGACGCTGCAACCCTATGATGCGCGGGCGCGGCCTTGGTTTCAGGAAGCGGTGCGGACCGAAGGGGTGGTATGGACGGCGCCGTATGTTTTTCTCAACAGTGAATTTGTGGGGATCACCGCGGCGGTGGCGCGGCGGGACGGAGAAGGGAGAGTTGAGGGGGTTTTTGCGGCGGATATTGTTTTGCGGGATATGGCGGCCTTCCTGGATGACATTGAAGTGGGGAAGACGGGGACGGCGTTTTTGATGTTGGGGGACGGGACCTTTCCGGTGATGGACGGCGCGCGCGGGCGGATGCAGGCAGGAGAGCAGCGGGCGGCCTTGCGCAGTGCGGATTTGGAGGGGGAACTTGTGGCCTTGGAGGAAGGTGCGGAACTGCGCCGGGAGATTCGTTATGGGGGGATTGACTATGTGGCGTTGATTGAGCCGATCGAGTTACCGGGTCGGGTGCGTTATTTTGCGGGGGTGATTGTGCCGACGGAGGATTTTATGGGAGAAGTGTGGCGCAACGCGTGGCTGACGGTGGGGGCTGCGCTTCTTGTGTTAGGGGTGGCGATTGTGATCGGAGTTTGGCTAGCGCGTCGGGTGACGGAACCGCTGGCGGTGATCAGCGGGGAATTGGAAGGGATTGGGAAATTGAGTTTTCCAGAGGGGGGACCGGAAGTGAACTCGTCGATTCGCGAGGTGGCGCTGTTTTCGGATTCGGTGGGGAAGATGAAAGTGAGTTTGATGGCGTTTTCGAAGTATGTGCCGAGGGATTTGGTGCGGACCTTGTTAGCGCGTGGGGACGAGGCGAAGCTGGGGGGGCGTCTGCAGAGTGTGACGGTGCAGTTTACCGATTTGGCGGGCTTTACGACGATGAGCGAGGGGATGTCACCGGACGAAGCGTTTGCGGAATTGAGTGAATTTTTGGAAGTGGTGGCGGAGAACCAGCATCGTGTGGGGGGCATTACGAGTAACTTTACGGGGGATGGGACGTTGGCGATTTTCAATGCGCCAGAGCCTTTGGACCACCATGAAGAGAAGGCGGTGCAGGCGGCGCTGGATACGTTGAGTGATTTGCGGGAACTGAATGGGCAGCGGGAGCGTGAGGGGAAGTTGCCTTTCCGGGCGCGGTTGGGCATCAATACGGCGGAAGTATTGTTAGGCAATCTAGGGACGAGGGATCGTTTTGCGTATACGGCGATTGGAGACGGGGTGAATCTGGCGAGTCGGATCGAGGGGCTGGGAAAGCTTTATGGGACGGAGATCTTGGTGGGCGAAGAGTGTCGTCAAGCAACGAGGCATGTGTTTGAGTGGCGGATGATCGACAGGATTGCGGTGGTGGGGCGGCGGCAGTCGGTGGTGGTCTACGAGCCGCTTGGGAAAGGGGGGGAGGTGTCGGGGGAGGTTTTGCAGGCGCGCGATTTATATGAGCAGGCGTTGGAGCACTATTTCTCGGGGGACTTCGAGGGAGCAGAGCGGGTGTTTGACAAGGTTCGAAAGCGTCGGCCCGGAGACATGGCGGCGGCGGTCATGGTGGAACGGTGCCGGGCGTTTCAGGAAGTGGCGCCTCCGGCGGGGTGGGACGGGGTTTATGTGGCGCCTTTCAAGTGAGGTGGGGTCGAAGGTGTGATGACGGCTTGGCCGTGAGTGGCGGGGATCTTAACGGGGGGTGGTGATCTATGTTTACGGGGGCTGTCGTGATTCTGTCACCGGTGCGGATTTTTGAACTAGACGGAATGCGACAAACCAAAACTGCATGTTTTTACGTGAATGGTGGGGCATTTTGGCTTGGATGGTCGCCGGCGGCGAGAGGGTCAGACGGGCGAATGGAATGAGTCGTTCTCGAGAGATGACAGCGCCCCTGTGCCGGCCCGCGAAGCCGGCGAGCCAGATCAGTTAAGTTTCTTGCGGCTACTTGGCGAATGCCCCACCATTCTCTTGCTCTGCCATCGTGGGGTCGTCGAGCGGAAACTTGATCAATGGCAGAAAGACGATAGTCTTGTCATACGCGTAGGAATGGACGGGAACTTCGCTTCCCAAGGTTTGCGTAGCAACGCGCAGGCTTCCGTTGAGGGGCCCGAGTGTCCTATTCCGAGGTCTACTTTAATCACGGAAAACCCCAACTTTCTCCATGGCCTAAACATCGAGGCCAAGTTTTACACACTCGTCGCTGACGAACGAAGAAGACTATCAAATTGCAAACGGAGCGTTTAAAGGAAGGGTCGAAGAACTGGAAGGCATGAAGAAGATTCTGAAATTGATTGCGTGGATGGCCATGGGAGGGGCTGCATTGAATGCGGCGGAGAAGCCGAATGTGGTGGTAATTTTGACGGACGACCAGGGGTGGGGGGATTTGAGTGTGAGCGGGAACACGAATCTGGAGACACCGAATATCGATTCGCTGGCGCGGGACGGTGCGACGTTTGATCGGTTTTATGTTTGTCCTGTTTGTTCTCCGACGCGGGCGGAGTTTTTGACGGGGCGGTATCATCCGCGAGGAGGGGTTTACAGCACCTCGGCGGGGGGAGAGCGGTTGGATTTGGATGAAAAGACGATTGCGGATTCTTTTAAGGCGGCCGGGTATGCGACGGGCGCTTTTGGGAAGTGGCACAACGGGATGCAGTATCCGTATCATCCGAACGGGCGGGGATTCGACGAGTATTACGGTTTTGCTTCGGGGCACTGGGGGGACTATTTCAGTCCGCCCTTGGAACGCAACGGTCAGATTGTGAAAGGGGAGGGGTATCTCGTGGATGATTTAACGGACAAGGCGATGGCATTTATGGAGGCGCATCGAGACGAGCCATTTTTTGTTTATATTCCATACAACACGCCGCATTCACCGATGCAGGTGCCGGACCGGTGGTGGGACAAGTTTAAGGACAGGGAAATCGAGATGCGCCACCGGAAGCCGCAGTCGGAGGACCGGTTGCATTTGTTAGCTGCTCTAGCCATGTGCGAAAACATCGACTGGAACGTCGGGCGGGTTTTGGAGAAACTGGACGAGCTTGGAATCACCGAGGACACAATCGTGGTTTACTTTTCGGACAACGGTCCGAATGGGAATCGTTGGAACGGGGGGATGCTCGGGCGGAAGGGGGCGACGGATGAGGGGGGTGTGCGATCTCCGACCTTTGTGCGTTGGCCTGGTAAGATCGAGGGAGGCAAGGTAGTGAAGGAGATCAGCGGGGCGATTGATTTGTTGCCAACGCTGGCGGATATGGCGGGGATCGAAGTCGTGAGCGAGAAGCCGCTGGATGGGTTAAGTGTGAAGCCTCTGCTGATTGGCGACGAGGCAAACTGGGACGACCGAATCATAGTTTCTCATTGGAACGGCAAAGTGAGTCCGCGGAATCAGCGTTTTCGCCTCGGGCACAAAGGGCAGCTTTACGATATTGAGGCGGATCCTCGGCAAGACGTGGATGTGGCGAAAGAGTATCCCGATGAGTTAAAGGAACTTCGGGCGGCGGCGGAGCGTTACCGGGAGGAGCTTTTGGGGGATTGGGGGCAAGATGATCGGCCGTTTGTGATTGCACCGGAGGGGTATCGGTTCACGCAGATTCCCGCGCGGGACGGAACAGCGCACGGCAACATCGTACGGTCAAACAAGTTTCCGAACTGTTCCTATTTTTTGAATTGGACGGGCTTGGACGACAAAATTACGTGGGAAGCGGAGGTCGGGGCGACGGGTGATTATGAAGTGGAATTGTATTATGCCTGCCCGGCGGAGGACGTGGGGGCGACGTTTGAGCTGCGGTTCAATGACAGTGTTTTGAAGGGGGAGATATCGGAGGCGCATGATCCGCCTGCTCGCGGTGATGAGAATGACCGCTCGCCGCGTTCGGAGTCATTGGTGAAGGATTTCAAACCGATCAACCTTGGTGTGATGCACCTGGAGGCGGGCGCCGGGGAACTGGTATTGCAAGCGGTATCGATGCCGGGAGCGCAAGTGATGGAGTTTCGCGGGTTGATGTTAACCCGGGTTGAAGAGTAGTGGTCGTAGGGCGATGAAGTTTTGTGTGTTGGGGATTCTGGTTGTCTGTGTGTGTATTTTTTCCGGGCGGATGCAGGCGGCGACGTTGGAGGCGGTGGAGACGGAAGACGCGATCAGCATTTTTCATGGCGATGAGGTGGTGCTGATTTATCACAAAGCGGAAGTGATGCCGCCGGAGGGCGTTGACGCGGTGTTCAAGCGGAGTGGCTTCATTCATCCGATCAAGACTTTGAAGGGGGTTGAAGTCACGGGGACGCGACCGGATGATCACTATCATCACATGGGGCTATGGCATGCGTGGGTGAAGACAAAGCATGACGGGGAGGAAGTGGACTTCTGGAATTTGAAACGGAGGCAGGGAACGGTCCGGTTTGTAGAGACGGCGGGTGTGCGCAATGGGGAAGACGAGTGTGGATTTACGGTGCGGCAGGAGCAGGTGAAGTATGTTGGGGACGACAAGGAAGCGGTGCAGGTTCTAGAAGAAACCTTGTCGGTATCGGCGAGGGTGGAGGACGGGGTGTTGATGATTGATTACGATTTAGAGCAGGAGAATGTGACGGACGCCCCTTTGGAACTGCCGCAGTATCGTTATGGGGGTCCGATGGCCTATCGAGCGCCGCATCACTGGGATCAGACCAACAGCGATTATTTGAGTTCGGAGGGGAAGACGCGTGAGGATGGGCATGAGACGCGGTCGAAGTGGTGTGCGTTTTGGGGGCCGGCGCAGGCGGGTGGGGAGGAATTGGTATCGCTGACGATTTTGTGTCATCCGGGGAACCATGATTTTCCGCAGCGGATGCGTGTTTGGCCGCCGACGTCGAATAATGGGGCGATCTTTTTCAATTATGTTCCGATTCAGGAGACGGGATGGGCGATTCAGCCCAGGGAAACCGTGGCGTTTCGGTATCGGTTAGTCGTGGATGACGAGATGGTGGATGCGGGGAAAATGGATGGCATCTGGGCGGGGTATTCTGAGAGTAATCAGTAGACAGTGATTAGTATTCCGAGGCGAGTTACACTGTGGGTTCGATGGTTCTTCGTAGCTGAGGAGGTGTAGTCCTCGATACGCCCCTTGGGCTATGCTGCGGAGGCTCGACCGGGACGCCTAGCCGCACCTTCGGCAATCGGACGAACGAACGAACGTGGTCGGGAGCGCCTCCCGTTTGTCTATGCTCATGGTATTGGGGATTGCGATTGAGGGCCAGGGGAGAGTGGGGTCATGGGGTGAGCGAGAGAGCTTTTTTTTGCATCGCGCCGATCGGGGCGGCGTTGTTGGGGGGAGGGGCGCTGGTGTTGGCGGGGGCGGCTTGTTCTTCTGTGACGACGAGTGGTGGGGGTATG
>JBCDBW010000091.1:0-17930 GCA_039182965.1 Verrucomicrobiota bacterium | reverse complement strand
TGAGTAAGGATCGAGGGTTGATTAGGATAAAAGGAAATCAAGAGCGAGGAGACCGCAGGTCGCATCGCTCTAACGTTCGGACGGGTCGGCAGCGGATGTTGACGCGGGGACCGTCTTTTCGGTTTCCTCTTTTGCTATCCGCAGTGGCAGATGTGCATGAGTGGTATGATGACGCGGCCGGCTGTTTTTACATTGATGGACGGGTTCGCAACCGCTTGCTGGGTGACATTTTTGGCTTCAGAGGAACTTTTGTTTCCGAGCTTAAGAATTTGGATGCGAACGGTGTGCCCGAACCTTACCGGCCAGCACAGGAGGAGGCGCGTTGGTGAGTGGGCAGAAGGGAAGGAAGGGGGACGTGGTCGTTTGTTGTGGTCGTTGGGCTGAAGTTATTTAATGGGAAGACAATGAAACCAGCACTTGTGGTTATCGATCTTCAGAATGGATTCTTAAATGATGAGAGTCGTGCGGTCGTTCCTGCGATTCTTCAGGCGATCCGATTCTTTCGTGATCGTAGTTGGCCGATTTTTGCGACGCGTTTTAGGAACCGTGCGGGGAGTGGTTATGAGAAATGGATTGGCTGGCAGCGTCTCCGGACGTCTCCTGAGATCGATCTTTGCGATGAGATTGCCGAGCTTGAATTACCCGTATTCGATAAATTTGGATACAGTTCCTTTACCAAGGAGGTTAAGGAATGGATTGGGGTCCATGCGATTGAAGAATTGGTTTGTTGTGGGATTGCCACAGAGGGTTGTGTATTGAAAACGGCGGTCGATGCCTTTGAGGCCAACCTTGAACCGATCGTGATCACGGACGCCTGTGCCAGTCATGCCGGCCGGGTGGCGCATGACGCGGGCCTGCTGGTGCTTTCTCGATTCATTGGGGAGCGTCAGTTAATTGATGTGGATCATCTTCCGGTTCGGTTTGAGGAGTGAGGAAGCGCGGTGATTGTGGGGAACGCGGCACCGTTCGAACATGAGTGTCTGCGAGTTTTTGGGGAAGCAGGTGTCAGTGTTTCTGTAGTGGGTGGGGTCCTTTTTGAATCGGGGAAGACCTTTTGGAGCCAGAGGGTGGGGTCACTTTCCTGGTGTGAACGGCTTTTCGGAGAGCGGACGAACCGAATCCGATTGATTTGGTGCCCTATTCTCATTCAAGTTTTCGAAGAAAGAGACAAGGAGCAATATTATGACTGAGCAACTGAACAAGATCACGGCACTTCAATGTGGATCGAGTGCCCCGGCGAGATACGATGATCTCAAAGTGTTATTTCTGAACTGCACCCTTGAGAGAACGCCGCGTCGGTCGCATACCGAGGGGTTGATCAAGGTGGCGCAAGGCATTTATGAGGCGAACGGTGTTGAGACGAAGATTATTCGGCCGGTGGATTACGAGATTCCTGCGGGGTTGGGGTTGGACATGTCGGAGACGCCAGAGTGGGATCGCGATGATTGGCCACAGATTCAGAAAGAGATTGATGCCGCCGACATACTGGTGATCGGGACTTCGGTCTGGTTGGGTGAGAAGTCGTCGGTATGCAATCGGGTGATGGAGCGGATGTATGGGTATACTGGCCAGTTGAATGAGAAAGAGCAGAATCGGCCTTATGGCGATGTAGGGGCCTGCATCATTACGGGGAACGAGGATGGGGTGAAGCACTGTGCGATGAACATTTTATTTTCGTTGGCTCATATTGGATACACGATCCCTCCCCAGCCAGACGCTGGTTGGATGGGTGAGGCGGGCCCGGGGCCGTCCTATCTTGACGAGGGGTCTGGCGGACCGGAGAATGAGTTTACCAACCGGAATACCACTTTTCTGGTGTGGAATACCCTGCATATCGCACGGATGTTGAAGGACAACGGGGGGATTCCTGCGCACGGCAACAGTCCGAAGGCGTGGAGTGCGGGCTGCAGGACGGGATACCACAGTCCGGAGCATCAGGTTTAGGTGAAAGTTCGCACTCTGAATCGAGTGTTGTGATGTGGCTCGCCTTGGGTGGGTGGGGTGATGTCTCGCCGATGGATCGGTGGGTAGGCGACCCGTTTGCTGGGTTTGACGCGTGTTTGTTTATTGGGGGTGGTTGGCGGGGGACGTGACGTGCTTTGGGACGCGTGTGTCGAGGGTCGACTTCACCGTTTATTCACCGCTGTTTCACGGTCGGTTCAAAGAAGTGGTGGATGATGCGGAGATGAACGAGCCTTATTATTCGATTGCATGCTGGGCGATTCGCTTGAGTCCGGTTGGTGTTATGGCAACGGTTTGGTTGATTTTTCGTTATCGCTCGCCGGGGTTGAAGCAGATGCTGTTTACTCTTGGCACCGGTTATGTCGCGGGCGTGTTGTCGGTTTGGTGGTATTATGACTTTGCGGGCGTCAACGCACCGACTGAGGAGATTGCTGAGCAGGTTTATTCCAAGGATGGCGCGGCCCAGGTATTTGCTCCTTTTGTGATGCCGATTTTTGTAGGGATTTACTTTGTCCTCATGTGGCCGATAACTCGGACGATCACGAGAATTTTGCCGGTGCCGCGACGAATGCGAGGGAGTTCCGATTTGGAGATGGATGGGGGACCGGTCCCTTGAGGAGAGAGAGTGAGTGGTTCCTGATGCATTTTTCCCGAGGCGGGAACTATCGGCGCTGGAAACGTGCTTTGGATGGGGGGAAGGTCCTTTGGGCCATTTTATTGGACGTGGAGAAGAGAGTGAGTCGGCCAATCGATACCGTATTGAAGCGCTTTAAGTTTCGCGATACAACGCGTTTGGAATGAATGATGAATCTATGAAACCACCGATATCAGCTTACGAGGAAACGCTTGGGATGCGCTATTTTGCGCGGATGTTAGATAAGATCCGAAAGTATGACGTGGGCGAGCTGCGTGAGGATTTTCATGAGAACCTTGGAAAGAGTTTGGATGGCCGGTGTGTGAGTTATCTGCGCGTTGACTATGCGGAAGTGGTTGAGCGGACCCTTTCGGGTGGAAGTGATGAGGAGATATTGGAATGGTGTTTTGAACGGGGCCGTGCGTTGGACGAGAACGACGTTTTGATTTGGAATCAGTTTTCATCCAAATTGGGGTTTCGTGATCATGTATCGGAGGTCTTGGAAGAGCGGAAGCGGGAAAGTCATCTGGAGGATCGCGATGACATCGTCACCATGTTCGATTATTTTGAAGCGGATGAGGGAAGGTCTTAGCAAGGCGTTGGGGACATGGATTGGGGACTTGGACTTGATTGGTGGTATTTTTAGCTGTGGTCTTTGGCGGAGCGGGAACATGAGGAGCTGGGCGCCACTATTCATTTCTATTTGGATTTTCTTACCGCTGGGTGGAGAGGCGACGTCGAAGCCGCCTCATATCGTGATCATTATGGCGGACGATCTTGGCTGGAATGCCCTTGGTTGTTATGGATCCGATTTGGTTCGGACTCCTCACTTGGATCGGCTTGCCGCGGAAGGGATGCGGTTTACGGATGCTTATGCGTTGTCGCAGTGTCTTCCGACGCGGGCGGCTATTTTTTCCGGGCAGTATGGTGCGCGAACGGGTCTCACCTCTGTTGAGACGAGTTCGCCGGCATATGCGCCGATGATTTCTCCCGGGCGACCGGAGGTGCTGGATCCCGGTCTTTACACCTTATTTGAGATGCTTCGTGATGCCGGGTATGCCACGGGCATGAGCGGCAAACTGCACCTCGGAGGCAAGCCCGGCAACACTCGTTCTGCATTTGCGAAGAATGGAAGAGAGGCCTTCGAAGACTATGGGATCGAATGGATCGGCCCAACGCGCTCCGAGCGGGATGACAAAGATGTCACAGCGATCACCGATGACATGATTGAGTTCATGGTGGACCGGCACGATGAAGGGCCATTTGTTGCTTACCTGGCGCATTATTCTCCGCACACTCCCTTGGAAGTGCCGGAGATTTTTGTGGAGCGTGCGGTGGAGCGAGGCTTTCAGCGGAGCAGCGATCCGGAAGGAGTCTATGGGGAGCGGGTCGCGGCCGAATACGTCGCGATGGTTGAGTTTCTCGACGAGTCGGTTGGCAGAGTATTGGACACCTTGGATGAACTGGGTATTGCGGAGGACACCCTCGTTCTTTTTCTTTCGGATAACGGCGGTCTTACCCGTGTATGGCGGAATGATCCGCTTCGCGGGGGCAAGGGGCAGTTGTATGAAGGCGGTGTACGGGTGCCGTTTATTGTTCGCTGGCCTGCCCAAGTGGAAGCGGGGAGTGCCTGCTCGATCCCGGTTCACGTCGTGGATCTTTTCCCGACGTTTAAGGAGCTGGCGAAGGGGAGCGTGCCGTCCGGTCATGTTCTAGACGGAACAAGCATCGTGTCTCTTCTCAAGCAAACGGGGATTCTCGAACGGGAGGCTGTTTTTTCGCATCATCCGGAATATGTCGTCGCCTTCGCGAAGACGCCTTGCTCGATGATTCGCAAGGGCCGATACAAGCTGATCTATTACTTTGGTGATTTTTTGGATCCGACCGATTGCGTTCCCAAGCCGCATACGTTATCCGGGAGATTTATGCTTGGATCTCGGACTGAGCTTTACGATCTCGAGAGTGATCCGCAAGAGAGCCGGAACCTTGCGCTTGAGATGCCGGAAAAGCGCGAAGAGCTCATGTCCGATCTTGAGGCCTGGTGGCAGGAGACGGGAGCGAAGTTTCCGAAAGTAAATCCTGACATGGATCGTGGTGAATGGATTTGGAATCAGGATGAGAATGGCCATGAGCGAAAACCTGAGGAGGTTCGGGCAAGATGACCAAGCGGGGTAATTTTCTCGGTTTGCTGCACCGCTGGCGAGCGAGCTATTTGGCGAGTGCGGAATTTCCCTTGAGGGGAGCCTTTGAGAATGACGCATGAACGTTGTTGTTTCCGAGCGACGGTTACCAAACGTGATTTTGGCCGGATGTTCTACACCGTGGTCTTTGCGTCCAAAAAGGCCGAGCGGGAATTTTGTCTTCGGGAGCATCCGCGGTTGCGTATCAGTGGAAAGATTGCGGGGACGGCATATTCCGGTGCTTTTCAGCCCAACGGGGGCGAGTGGTATTTGATTCTCTCGAAGCGATTTCTTAAGGAGGCTGGTGTGGGGCTTGGCGACCGGGTGGAGATTGAATTAGAGATTGCGGATCAGGATGAAGTGGACGTGCCGGACGATTTGATGGCTGAGCTCAAGCGGAGGGTGGAGGTTCTTGAGGCTTGGGAAGGATTGACTGCGGGGCGACGCCGGGGGCTAGCATATCGAGTGGCGACGGCGAAGCGGGCGGAGACTCGTGAGCGGCGTATTCTGGAGGTGATTGATCTGGTGATGGATTTGTGTGATTCGGTTTAGCCGACAAAGGAGGTGAGGTAGGCACAAAACGCATTTCGTCAGATGGGATACAACTCTGTTCTTTGAAGCGTTTCTTGAGCAGATCGTCTTGGTGAGTTTTCTTCACTTTGTTTGGTTTGACCAAGCTGGTGGGCGGGCCATACAAGGTTTCCCTGTAGACTTACTCGGGCATCGGATGAACGTGTGCTCTCATGTGGAACTCCTTCTCAGGATCGCCCTTTATCAGATGGTTGGTTTGTTTTTGTGCGATTCGTTAGGTTTGAAATCAAACCGATCTCTGGTATTCTTTTTGGCGAGTGATGGTGGAAATCATTCCCAGGATTGCGGTATTTCTCATCCTCGCTGGCGCCATCTCTTTTGCTATTTACTTTCGCTGCGGAGCAGACGCGCGTTCCGGGGGGGCAATTCCACGCGAGGTTGATGGAAAATCAATGATGCTCTTGATCAGGGTGGGCGGCATTTGTTTATGGGTTGCGCCGATGATCTATGTCTTTGCGCCGAGGGCGGTTGTCTGGTCGAAAATGGGCTTACCGGACTGGGTGAGGATCGTGGGCATGGTTCTTGGAGTCTTGATGCTTGGTGCGATTTGGTCTTTGTATGTTTCTATTGGGAAGAATGTTTCGGCGACAGGATCCACGAGACGACATCATGAACTGATCACCAATGGCCCCTATCAATGGATCAGACATCCCCTTTACACGTTTGGGGTGATACTATTTTTTGGGCTGGGGCTTACCGCGGATAGTTGGTTCATCATTGTGCTCGGGGTTTTTGCTTTTTTGTTGATGGCAGCCCGGATTCCGCGAGAAGAAGCCAATCTTATCGCCGCATTCGGGAGTGATTATGAGCGCTATCGGGAGAAGACAGGTAAGTTTCTCCCTCGATTTCGCGTCAGATCGTGAAGCCGCCTCAGGAGTGACAGTTTGAGAACTTCACCTGGTGGCATATGAAAAGTCTCTGGTGTAACGGAGTCGATTCTGTTGATGCAAGGCAGGCAAGATGTCCGAGGAGGCACGCCGATTTACAAGCGATTCCGCAAGTGGTTTGCGGGGTTTGAAAGGTGTCTTTGGGTGGTCGCGCGGGGATCCTTGGTGAAATTGTGTGAGGTCGCCGCCCGACGTCCATGGGCGTGCTGGATTTGACGGCTGAGAACCTCGTTGGTAGGCTTGCGGGGTTTCATGAGTGACGTTGCATTCGAGGGGAAACGAGCGGTGGTTACCGGCGGCAACCGGGGCATGGGGTTCGGTATCGCAAAGGCCCTCGCAGCGTTGGGTGCGGAAGTTTGCCTTGTTGGTCGGGATCCGCATGAACTTGAGGCAGCGCGGGAGGCGATTGAAGGCGAGGGCGGCTCCTGTCGTTCCTTGTCCGTCGATCTTGCCACCATTGAGGGCGCGAGGTCCGCAGGCGAGGATCTTCTGTCGATGGCATCTCGTTGGGATATCTTGGTGAACTGCGCCGGGAATCCGCCCGGTCCTTTGCTTTTGGAAACGGATCTTGATTATTGGGACGAGACGTTTGCCATTCATTGTCGGGCTCCATTCTTGCTGGCGCAGGCGTTGGTGCCCGCCATGATCGCGGGGAGCGGAGGCGAGATTCTCAATATTTCTTCGACGGCTTCTTTGCAGTCTTGCCGGGGGCATGGAGCTTATTCTTCGGCCAAGGCCGGCATGAACATGCTGACGCGGACGATGGCGCTGGAGTGGGGAAGTCGCGGCATCAAAGCGAATGTTATTTGTCCCACCGCCGTTATGACCGAGATGGGCAAGGAAGTTTGGGGTAACCAGCCGGTGCGAGCGGAGTGGTTGCTTTCCAAGATACCGGTGGGAAGGTTCGCCGAGGTTGATGACGTTGTCAGGCTGGTTCTTTTTCTTGTCGGTCCAGACAACACCTTCATCAATGGCGCCGTGATTCCGTGTGATGGAGGGCTTTTGGTTGGATTGGTTGACGGGCCTCCGGAAGAAAGATGAGGTTTGTGGGTGTGGAGCGGAGCGCGCTGCGCGCGAATGGTGAATTTTGAAGGTTGAATTTTGAATTGAAAGGCGGGGAGGCAGGGACGTGGAGCGAATTAGGGTGGCTAGGAGAATTCTGGGCTGCATGATGTGCGGAGCGGGGAGGGGTTCGAATGCGGATTGTGGATATTGAGCATTGAGAGGATATCCCTACGCTAGCTATGGTTCTCCTGATGTTAATTTTTTGTTTTATGGCTGATGGGTTTCGTGAGGTTCGGCGGCAGCTAAATTCTGGTAGTTCGAATATGGTGGCGGGAGTGGTCTTGGGAGGCGTTGTTTTTGTGGGTGCGGCATTGGGTCTTCTGAGAGAGATCGCGTTGATTTTCTTGAATGATGAGCCGCAACCCATCCTTGTCGCAGAACTTGGTGAACGGAGGAGTGACGGCGGCGGATTTGGGCTCGGGCGCAAGTGGTTTGATGTTGAGGGATTAACGGTGTTCTTCGACCTTGCGGAAGCTGAGAAGTCTGCATTCGGAAGTATCTCAAACTATTTCGTACCGGCTACGACTCGAAGTGACTCGGAATATCCTGACACGCTCATTCGGATCAGCGATCGATCGCTGATTAAAGCGATGGACAATCGACCGAATGATGTCGGTCTGTTGCCTTACCTACATAGTCTTGAGCACTTTATCGAAGGCAGACCCATTCCGCTATGGGAACTGAGCAGAGCGGATTTGAGTATGATGGACGTGCCCAAACCATTGCGGCGTGATTGGGACAGCGGGTATGGGTTGTTGTTTGACTATCGTCCAGAGCGAAAAATTGGACTATTGATCATACTCGGGATTCTTGTAATGGGATTCGGTATTTATTTTTGGGTGAGCATCTGCCGATTGCTTCGTGGCGACAACAGAGCTAGCGGGGCGGCTGGGATGTGAGTGGTGGTGTTTAAGAGTGAGACGGAGAGAATCGTTGGTCTGTCATTCGGCGAATTGTGGAGTGCGCTGCTTGAAGGAACGGGCAAGCAGGGACGCTTGCCCCTACCGGGTCTTTGAAGGCGGGGCGTGTGCGCGGGGCGCGAATGGTGAATTTTGAAGGTTGAATTTGGAATTGCAAGGCAGGGAGGCAGGGGGGGTGTTAGGTCATGAAGCCGACGGGTGGGGTGGTGCCGGGGGTGTAGAAGCGGGGGAGATTGGGGAGGACGGTGGGGAGATCGGTGTTGGACACGCCGAACCATCGGGCGAGCTCGGCGAAGTATTCGTCGGTGGACAGGGTAGGGATGAGGCGGCCGCGTCCGGTGTCGAGGTTGGTGCCGAGGGCGAGGGACGGATAGGTGCCGTAGATTTGGCCGCCGTTGACGGCCCCGCCCATGATCATTTGGTTTGAGCCCCAGGCGTGGTCGGTGCCTTTACCGTTGGAGGTGAGGGTGCGGGCGAAGTCGGAGGCGGTGAAGGTGGTGACATTGTTTTGGAGATTGAGTTCGGTCATGGCCATATCGAATTCGGACATGGCTTTTGAGATGACGGGGAGCATGGCGGCGTGGGAATTGAGCAGTTCGTCATGGTGATCGAAGCCGCCGAAGAAGACGAAGAACGTTTGACGCTTCATGTTCAAGGTTTGGCGTGCGGCGATGGTTCTAGCGATCATTTGGAAGGATCGAGAGATGCCGTTTTCTGAGAATGTGGTGTTGATGGTTTGGGCGGCGATGGCGCTGCCGAATTCGGCCGAGGCGTCGAGGGCGTCGCGGTGTTTTTGGGCGAAGGCTCGTTGGTAGAGGTTTGAATACTGGAGGTCCATGAGGCCGTTGATCGCGGTGTTGCCGAGAGCGGCAAGGGTGGGGTTTTGTCCATCGGCGTAAGACTGGAGGGCGATGGAACCGTTTCCGGTGGGTTCGATTTCGTAGCTGACGGAGCTCAGGCCGGATTGGAAGACATTGGTTCCGGCGAGGGAAATATTCATGGAGATATTGGCGCCGACATTGCAGGGGGAGAGAAGGTCGGCGAGGCGACCGCCCCAACCGGTGCCCCCGGCGTTTTCCGGGATACTGGTTTGCCAGTGCATGATCTGGTCGGAGTGCGAGAAGAGGCCGGCGGGCAGTTTGTTGCCGGCGTTGAAGTCGGCGACGGTGACTGATTTGTCAACGAGGGTGCCGACATTGGAGATGAAAGCGAGTTTTCCGGAGTTGTAGAGGGACTGGACTTCGGGCATGCCGGGGATGGACGCCGAAGGATTTGCCGTTATGAGTCCCGGTGAGGCTGAGGAGGGTATTTTGGGCGAGGGACTGGTCGCTGCGGGTGGCGGCGTATTCGTTGTATTCGGTGGTGCCGCGGGGAACGAGCATGTTGAAGGAATCGTTACCGCCGCCGAAGAAGAAGCAGACGAGGGCTTTGTAGTCGTTCGGATCTGAGGTAGCCGCGACGGCGGTGTTCGTCATGCGAAGGTTGAGAAGTGTCGACAGGAGGGGGGTCGCGGTGACGGCGGCGCAGGCGGATTGACCGAAAAAGGTGCGACGGGACTGTGATTGATTTGGCATGGTCATGGCTTGGTGTTGGTCAGCGAAGGATGGCGAAATCGGGGGAGGCGGCGATGAGGGTGACGGCGAAGCGGACGATTTCTCCGGGGGTGACGTTGGCGTTGTTGGCAGACACGAGGGCGTTGCGGATGATGGTTCGGGCGGCGGGGGTCATTTGGCCACGCGTGAGAAGGATATCGAGGCGATTGAGCAAGGCATCGGGATCATTGGCTAGGGCGATTTCGTCGGAGTAGTCCATGGTGAGCGTGGGTGGAGGTCCGAACTCTTCGAGGAGTGTGAGGAGGCTGTCCGAGGGGATGCTTTGCTGCCAAAAGTTGATGGTTTTGATGGTGGTGGTGGCGGTGGTGATCTGGAACTCGGGGGCAAAGAGATCGCCGTCCTTCAGGCTCCCATTGGGTTGGTGGTCGGGCAGGTAGAAATTGAAGACGCTTGGGGAAAGCATGGCTTGTTGGTTGTAGGATTCGATGGCGGCGAGGGGGACGTTCCGGAAGGTGCCGTTGGAGGAGCTGATGTTAAAGGCGCGGGCGAGGTGGAGGTGCCGGACGACGGGTTCGCGGAGCTTGCCGTGGGTGGAGTCGCTGAGGGAAGAGCCATTGCGGGCTTCGGGGTCGAGGAGGATGGCGCGCAGGACGGCTTTCATATCGCCGCGGGTGTTGCTTCCGTTATTGTTGAAGGCGGTGGCGACGCGCGCGATGTATGCGGGGGAGGGGGTTGATTTGACGAGGCGTTGGATGAGGAGGCGGCTGATGAAGGGGGCGGTGTTGGGATGGTTGAAGAGGTTGTCGATGGCGGCATCGAGGTCCTGCTGAATGGTGCCGTTGGTGTTGGTGTTGTTGAGGAGATTTTTGACGCCGGGTTCATGCATGGGCTGATAGGCGAACATTTGGTTACGCATACCGACTCCTTCGGGTTCTGCGGCGAGGTATGCTTGCAGGCTCGTGATGACCTGGCCGGCCACGACGGGTGGTGTGTCGTTAGGGTCTTCGGGATTGTAGGTGAGGCCGGTGAAGACCTTGGCGAAATTGGTGATGTCGGTGTTGTTGTAGGTGGGGATATCGTTGCCGTTGCTGTCTTTCTTGCGGGTGCCATCGAGGTTGAGTTCGAAGAGGCCGATGGAGAAGAGTTGCATGATTTCGCGAGCGAAATTTTCATCGGGAAAAATATTGTTAGTGAGATCGGTGGGACGATTTTTGACGTGGGAGAGGTAGAAGCCCATGGCCGGGCTAAGGGTGATTTCCATGAGGAGGTCCCGGAAATTTCCGAAGGCATGGTTCACGAGCAGGTCGTAGAAGGTGGCGACGCCGGCATGCTGGTCTTCGAGAATCCCGGTGGTTTGGCTGACGACGAAGATTTCGGAGAGGGCGAAGGCGACGCGTTGCCGGAGGAGGTCGGAGGCGTTGAGATTCACGTCCCACCATGTCCAGATGTATTCGGAGAGCAGTTCGTTGACGGGACCGGTGGTAAGGGCGGTATTGCGTTGCCGGTGTGAAGTGGCGGGGAGGGTGAACTGGGTGTTGAGCCAGGAAGCGAACCCGGTAGACGCGACGGACTGGATGGTTTCGTAGTCGGCGCCCATGGTGGCTTGTTGGAGGAAGCGTGAGGCCTGGGCGAGCGTGGGCGGCGTTCCGGAACGGGTTTGGCCCTGGAAGGTAAAGGTGCCGGGGGAGCCAAAGAGATTGAGAGCGGAGGCGAAATCGTTGCCGTTGGAGGAATTGCTGCTGTTTGTGTTGTTGTCGGAGTATCCGAGGAGGGATTCTTCGTATGCGGTGAGTCCATCTTGATCGGCATCGAGATCGGATACTTCGATGCGCCAGAAGCGCCGATTTGAAGTGGGCGCGATGCCGAGGGTTAGGCGGGCCCCGTTGCCGGTGAACGGGGGGCCTGCTTTGGACCAAGTAACGAGGTCGGAGCTGATGGTGGGTTGGTAGGACTTGCCGGAGACAGACTGCCAGGTGATGGAGAGGGTGGTTGGGACGCTGAGGTTGAGGTTACTGAGGGGCGAGAAGGGATTCGTGCCGGCGATGGACTCCTGGATATTGGTGAGGCCGTCTTTATCGTGGTCGGCTTGGGGTGAGAGGCCTTCGGCGGCGTAGAGGGTCGCCCACAGGTCGCCGAGGCCATTGCCATTGATATCGAGCTGGGCGGGGCTGGTGCTTAGAAGCATGCCGTGCAGGACGAGGGCCAAGGTCAAGGAGGGAGAGACGAGGCTTCTTCGGGTCACGACGGTGCGCTGAGGGATGTCGAAGAACTTCGAGAGCGACGGCGGGCGATCCATGGTTTGTTGGTTCTATGGGATTGCTTCAAGGCGGGTGGGTTGTCGCCGGCAAGGGGCCGGGCCCTGCAGCTTAAGCGGTCATGAAGCCGACGGGTGGGGTGGTGCTGGGGGTGTAGAAGCGGGTGAGATTGGGGAAGACGGTGGGGAGGTCGTTGTTGGAGACGCCGAACCATCGGGCGAGTTCGGCGAAGAACTCGTCGGTGGACATGGTGGGGATGAGGCGGCCGCGTCCGGTGTCGAGGTTGGTGCCGAGAGCGAGGTCGGGGTAGGTGCCGAAGATTTGGCCGCCGTTGACGGCACCGCCCATGACCATTTGGTTGGAGCCCCAGGCGTGGTCGGTGCCTTTGCCGTTGGAGGTGAGGGTGCGGGCGAAGTCGGAGGCGGTGAAGGTGGTGACGTTGTTTTGGAGATTGAGTTCGGTCATGGCGGCGTCGAACTCGGACAGGGCGCCGGAGATGACGGGGAGCATGGCGGCGTGGTTGTTGAGGAGTTCATCGTGATGATCGAAGCCGCCGAACATGACGAAGAAGGTTTGGCGGCGCATGCCGAGGAGGGTTCGGGCGGCGATGGTTTTGGCGATCATTTGGAACGATTGCGAGATGCGGTTGGCGGAGAAAGGGCTGGTGATGGTCTGGGCGGCGATGGCGTTTGAGAAAGCGGTGGAAGCGTCGAGAGCGCTGCGATTCTTTTCGGCGAAAGTCTGTTGGAAGAGGTTTGAGTATTGGGCGTCCATCATTGAGTTGATAGCCGTTTGGCCGAGGGCGGCGAGGGTGGGGTCTTCGCCTTCGGCGTATGGCATGAGGGCGATGGAACCGTTCCCGGTGGGTTCGATTTCGTAGCTGACGGTGCCGGCGCCGGATTGGAAGGTATTGGTGCCGGCGAGGGAGATATTCATGGAGATTTGATTGTTGGAATTGCAGGAAGAGAGGATGTCGGCGACGCGACCGCCCCAACCGGTGGCAGAGGGGGCGTCGGGGACGCTGGTTTGCCAGTGCATGATTTGGTCGGAGTGTGAGAAGAGGCCGGCGGGGAGTCTATTGAGGCCGTTGTTGAAGCCCTCGAGCGTGACGGGTTCCACGAGCGTGCCGACATTCGCGACGAAGGCGAGGCGGCCGGAGTTGTAGAGGGATTGGACCTGGGGCATGCCGGGGTGGACGCCGAGGGTTTTGCCGTTGTGGGTTCCGTTGAGTGGTAGGATAGAGGCCTGGGCGATGGCTTGATTGCTCCGGGTGGTGGCGTAATCGGAGTAGGGGGTGCCGCTGGCGGGCATGAGCATGTTGAAGGAGTCATTTCCGCCGGCGAAGAAGAAGCAGACGAGTGCTTTGTAGTCGTTCGGATTGGAAGTGGGGGCGGCGGCGGCGGAGTTGGCCATCCTGAGGTTCAGGAGGGTGGAGAGCATGGGGGTGGCGGTAACGGCGGCGCAGGAGGCTTGGCCGAGGAAGTTTCTTCGTTTCATATTTTTAGGTTTTGGTGAGAGACGAGTTTGTTAATTAACGTAGAACGGCAAAGTCGGGGGAAGAGGCGATGAGGGACACGACGAAGCGGGCGGTTTCGCCGGGTTCGGCGTCGCTTTCAATGGCGCCTTCGATGGCGAGCTGGAGGGCGGCGCGGGTGGAGGGCGTCATTTGTCCGCGGGTGAGGAGGATGTCGAGGCGATCGAGGAGGCCGGTGATGTTGTCGTTCTCGATGAGTTGGGTCTCTGCGGAATAGTCATCGAGAACCTCGACTGTTTCGCCGCTATCGAGGATTAGCGAATCGAAGGGGATACCGAGGGAATAGAAGTTGAGGTTTTTGATGGTGGTGGTGGCGGTGGTGATTTGGAACTCAGGGGCGACAAGTCCAGCATCCTTGATGGGGCCAAGGGGTTGGTGGTTGGGGAGGTAGAAGTTGAAGACAGACGGGGAGAGCATGGGTTGTTGGGCGTAGGCGCCCAAGGCATCGGCGGCGTCGATGCGGAGGGTTCCGTCGGATGGTCGGTATTGAAAGGCGCGGGCGATGTGGGTATGGCGGAGGACGGGTTCCCGGAGTTTGCCGAACTGCGAGTTATTGAGGTTGGAGCGGTTGCGTGCTTCGGGGTCGAGGAGGATGGCACGGAGGACGGCTTTCATATCGCCGCGGACGCCTGAACCGTTGTTATTGAAGGCGGCGGCGACGCGATGGATGTATCCGGGGGAGGGGTTGGATGTGACGAGGCGCTGGATGAGAAGGTGTCCGATGAAGGGGCCGGTGTTCGGGTGGTTGAAGAGATTGTCGATGGCGGCGTTGAGGTCTTGTTGCACGGTGCCGTTGGTGGAAGCGCCGTTGAGGAGGAGTTTGACTCCGGGTTCGTGCATGGGTTCGTATTGGGCCATTTCGATACCCATCCAGAGATCGGAAGCGCCGAGGTAGTCTTCGATGCTTGCCACGGGACCGGGGTCTTCATTTTCCCAGGGAGTGCCGTTGTTGGGGTTCGTGGGGTTGTAGGTGAGGCCGGTGAAGACTTTGGCGAAGTTGGTGATGTCGGTGTTGTCGTAGGTGGGGATATCGTTTCCGTTATCATCTGTTTTTCGAGTGCCGTCCTGGTTGAGTTCGAAGAGACCAATGGAGAAGAGCTGCATGATTTCCCGTGCGAAATTTTCGTCGGGGAAAATGTTATTGGTGAGATCGGTGGGGCGATTCTTTACGTGCGAGAGGTAGTGACCCATCGCTGGATTGGTGGCGACCTGGTAGAGGAGGTCACGGTAGTTGCCGAAGGCGTTGTTCACGAGGATGTCGTAGTAAGTGGCGACGCCGAAGAACCGGTCTTCAAGGACATCGGTGGTTTGCCCGATGACGAAGATTTCCGAGAGTGCGAAGGCGACGCGTTGGCGAAGGGCGTCGGGACCGAATAGCGCGACGTCCCACCAGGTCCAGATGTAGGGTGACTCGGGAAAGCCGCCACCGGTTTCATCCTGTTCGATAATGGTCAGGGCATTGTTTCGGGCGACGTGGGAGGTGGCGGGGATGGCGAACTGGGCATTGATCCAAGCGGAGATGCCGGTGTTGGCCACGTTCTGAATGGTGGTGTAGGTGGAGCCCATGGTTGATTGTTGGAGGAAGCGTGAGGCTTCGGCGAGGGAGGGCGGTGTGCCGGAGACGGTTTCTCCGTCGAGTTGGAAGTTGCCGGGCGAGGAAAAGAGGGTGGCGGCGCTGGTGAAGTCGCCGCCGGGGAGGGGGGAATTGCTTGGGCCCGCGGTGTTGCTGTTTGGGTTGTTGTCCGAGTAACCGAGGAGGCGTTCTTCGTAGGCGTAGAGGCCGTCGCGGTCGGCATCGGTATCGGCGGCGGCGACCATGACGAATGTTCGGACGGGGGGATTGGCGCCGAGGTCGACTTCGATGGTGGTGGGACCGGAGGCGATATTGATGGGGGCGCCGGCGTTGGTCCAGGTTTGTAGGTCGGTGCTGGTTCGGATCTGGTATTGTTTGCCGGCTTGGGCGATCCAAGAGACGTTTAGGCTGTCGTTGGTGGGAGCGGTGGCGGAGGTGAAGGAGGTGGAATCGATGATGAGACGGCTGTTTGGGTTGAAGGGATTGGTGCCAGCGATGCTTTCTTTACGATTGTTGTCTCCATCGCCATCGGTGTCGGCAGTGGGAGAAAGAGTGGTGGCGTTATATTTGAGTTGCCACGCGTCGCTCATGCCATCGCCGTTGAGGTCGAGGCCGGCGGCGGGAGCGGTGGGCAAAGTGGCGAGGAATGTGGTGACGTAGATCAGGAAATGGATATGGGCGTGGGGATTCTTTGTGGAAGACATGGGCGGGCCGGATTCTTGGGTTCATTGGGGTATAACCACGAACGCGCCAGAATATTGTCGTGAGAGGCTGATCCCTGTGGGATGCTTGGTGAGAAGGGGCGAGGGTGAGAAACTTTTTTGCCTCAACAATAAACCGGAGGGTTGTCCGTTATAGCGGACAACGGAGAAGTGCGTGGACGAAGCGGAACTGATTCAGCGATTTCAAAACGATCGGGACCTTTCGGCCGCGGAGGCGCTTCTGACGGGTTATGAGAATCGGCTTTACCAGTATTTGTATCGAGTCTTGGGGCATCGGCAGGATGCGGAGGACGCGTTGTCGGAGACCTTTGGGAAGGCCTTGCGCGGGTTGGAAAAGTATGAGGAGCGGTGTCAGTTCAAGAGTTGGATTTTTCGGATCGCGCATCATGAAGCGATCAACGTTATTCGGCGGCGTGAGCGGGTGGTGGTGCAGGAGGAGCCGGCGAAGATTTTGGAGGAAAGCGGCGCTGGTGGCGGGGTTGGGGGGGAAGCGCGATTTTTGGAGCGGCTGATGACGAAAGAACGGCTGGAACAGTTGAGGCGGGCGATCCCTCGGTTACCGGTGGCGGAGCGCGAGGTGTTGTTATTGCGGATGAAGTCGGAGCTATCGTTCAAGGAGATTGCAGAAGTAACGGACAGTCCTTTAAACACCGTGTTAGGGCGCATGCACAATGCGAAGAAGCGCCTGCGGGAGTTGATCTTAGAACAAGAAGCGGAGGAGATACGTGTATGAGTGAGCGAAGTGACAATGAGGTGCCGGAATTGGAGGAGCGGGTCATGCTTTATTGGAGCGGTGAGTTGGATGGTGAAGTCGAGGGGGAGGTTCGGCGTTTGGTGGAGCGCGACGAAAGCGCGCGAGCGCTGCTGGAGGAAATGGAAGGGTTGGGGGAAGCGGTGGGTGGAATGGATGATGTGGCCTCGCCTGGAGGTGACGGGATGGTGGCGCGTGGGGCGGTGGCGGCTTATGGGGCGGGACCGGTTGCGAAGAAGGTGGCGGTGTTCCCGGGTTGGGCGCGGGCGGTGGGGGCTGCGGCGGCTTGTGTGATGGGATCGGTGGCGGCGTGGTTTTGGGTTACAGATTCGGAAGAAGGTGGTGAAGGGGCGAGGGCGTCGGGTGTTGTTGTGGTTCAGGGACTGGAGGCGTTTCAGGAGATGCCGAGTGGGCAGACGGTTTCGGGGATGAGTCGCGCGGCGGTGGTTTTTCGAGTGGAAGAATCGGAGACGGAGACTCGGATTGCGAGTGCGCGGGCGCGGATTGCGAAAATGAAAAAGGAATGGGGGAGTTAGAATTGATGAAGACACGTGAGGATATCGAGAAAGGTGAGGCGCCACTTGTTGCCGGTAGGAGTTTTGGAAGGGTGCTGATGGTGGCTTTAGTGTTTGTCGTTTCGCCGATGTATGCGGATGAGGGTGAGGAAGAAGAAGAATGGGAGGAAGAGCATGAGGAGCGGGAGTTTTCGATGGGTGAGGTGGTGGAGTTTTTGAAGACGAAATGGCCGGAGGGGCACCAGTTTTTGGAAACGATCAAGCGTGAGGAGAGCGTGGAGGACTATGCGGAAGCCGTGCGGATGGCGACGGATGTGGTGATTGATTATCATGCGCACTTGGATGTGAGTGAGGCGGGGGCGGAGACGTTTCTGGGAGTGATGAAGTTGGAATTGGAGATGGACCGGCTATGGGAGAAGGTTTGGGAGGGTGAGGGAGACGAAGCGAAGACGGTGCAGGAGATTCGGCGGGTGCGTGGAAAGATTTTTGATTTGCGTTTGGGAATGGAAGAGGCGGAGCTGGCGTTTTTGAAGGGGGAAGTGAACCAGTGGGAGGCGTTGTTGGCGGAACGGAGGGAGAACCGGGAACGGATTGTGACGGAGGAAGTGGATGAGATTTTGGCGGAGATTCGGGCGGAGCGGGCGGCTGATGAGGAAGAAGACGAGGCGAGTGCGGATGAGGAAGAGGAAGAGGATTAGTGGGGATCGTTGGGGTTGGTTGGGAGGTGGAGGTGCCTAAGGTTTGTTTGAATATCCAATATCCAACAAGGAATATTGACGGAGCGGCCT
>JBCDBW010000090.1:0-18866 GCA_039182965.1 Verrucomicrobiota bacterium | reverse complement strand
TGGTAAGATAATCACCCAATCGTGATCTCATTACCATTTTCATGAAGACCAGGGCGGGCGTACAAAGCGTGTTGTGGAGATCGGTGGCTTATTCCGGCGGACGGGGCCGGTTCATGTGGTTTGCAAGAGGATGGGGGCTTTTTCTAGTTGTTTGGATGGGTCTAGCCTCCGTTGTGCAGGATTCGTTTGGCGACGAATCTCAAGTCGTGATCAAGATTTCATCACATGAGCCGCCCTACCAGTATTTTGATGAGAACGGGGAACCCGCTGGAGCGGATGTCGATTGGATTAGGGCGGCAGCGGAGATGGGAGGCATTGAACGGGAATTGGTTTTTGCTCCCCGTGGCGGGGAAATGCCAGCGGAGCTTGATGGTGGGCGGATGTTCTCCATGGAGAGCGAACTCGAGTATTGCCTGCCGCATCGTGTGCTAGAATTGGGAGTGTTTCTTCCGCGGGATTCGCTGGTTCGTGAGCTCGCAGATCTCCGGGGCAAGCGAGTGGCGGTGGTGGCGGGGTCTTTTGGTGCCTCTTATTTAGTGCGTCATGGATTTCGAGATGGACTCGCGAAGGCGACGACGGCGAGCGGTGCAATCGACCTGTTGGCCCGCGGAGAAGTGGAAGCGGTTGTGATGGAGTCTCAGCAGGGTCTTTGGGCCTTGGCAGAGAGTGGCCGCTCGGGAATTATACTAGGCAAGAATCCCGTCTGCCAGATGGCGTATGGCTTTGCCGTTTCCGCTGGCGAGGCGCCCTTGCGGGCTTCGTTGGAGAGGGGGATGGCGGTGATTCAGCGGACGGGACAATACGATCGGATCGCGGCGGCACATCTGTCTTCGACCGAGGCGGGGTTGAACACAGGGAGCAGCGTCTTCTCTTTGCTTTACAGCTATGCGGTCTGGGTTTTGGTCCCCTTGATTTTTTTGGTGGTGCTCGCGTTGGCCCAACTCGCTGGTCGCCGTCGAACGGTTGAGGGGCGAATTGCCGAACTCGAGAAGGAATTGGAGGAACTTCGGAGGCGCGATGACGTGAGGCGCTCCGAGCGGGCGAGAGAGCGGTTTGTTATCAATCGGATGAGCACCGTTTCGCTGGTCGATCAGCTTTTGAGCGTCTCGCGTTCCAAGAACGAAGAGCAGCCCACTGAGCTGCGCGTTTAGGAGTGTTGTCTAAGGGGTGATTTTCTGGGATTTGGGAGGGATTTCTATCATATTCTGCCCTCGTGCCTGTCCAGATAGCACGGTGAAGGACGTAAGTGACTGAGGAGTTCGCCGCTCCCAGTATTGCCATCATCACCCTAATTCATCGAAATTTTCTTGGATTTTCGGGGATTGGAAATGATTGTACTTTGAACAAGAGGCGGAAAAACCAATCGAAAAGAATTATGAAGGCACTGAATAGGATGAGAGGGCAGTGGGCAGGGATGTGTTTGGGGGCATTTTTTCTCTCCGGACCTTTTGCTTTCGCTGAGTTTCCCGGCCAAGAAAAGGAGCCGGTGGATCTGACGCCAGAAATGGTGAAACAAAAGGCATTTGAGATCGATAAGTTTATTGCGGCGGCACTTCATGCTCAAGGGGCAAGGCCCTTGGACAACGCTACGGACGAGCAGTTTCTTCGCAGAGTGTATTTGGGAATTATTGGGCGTATTCCTAATTATGATGAAGCGATTGCGTTTTTGGATGATCAAGATCCAGAGAAGAGGGCCAAACTGATTGACGAGCTCTTGGATGGGCCTGGATATGTCAGCAATATGTATAATTTCTGGGCGGATGTCTTGCGGTTGAAGATGAAGACTGGGGGGAACAGTCGGACGAACGCGATTCCGTATTTGAATTACGTGAAGCAGTCGATTGCTCAGAACAAGCCTTATGACATATGGGTTCGTGAGATGCTAACGGCGTCTGGAGGGGGCTGGCAGCGTTCGAGCAAGGGCGCGGTCGGGTATTTCGAGCGGGACAAGGGGATGCCGCTCGACAACATGGCCAACACCATGCAGGTGTTCACGGGGACGCGCATGGAATGTGCGCAGTGCCACAATCATCCCAGCAACGATGAGATCGAGCAAAAGGATTTCTTTTACATGGCAGCGTTTACCCATGGGCTCAAGGGGCCTCGTGATGTGAATGCTTATCGCATGGATTCGAAGGAGAGGATGGAGGAACGGCGCTTGTATGACAACGCTCCGCAGCAGGTGCGGAACATGGTTCAGCAGTTGCGATACGACATTTTTGATTTTGGGGTGAAGGGTGGCGGTCAAGGAGTGATTCCTTTGCCTGACGATTATCAGTATCGGGATGCCGATCCTGGGGAGACGGTGGGTGCCAAGACTCTGTTTGGGAAATCTGTTCGGAATGCGCGAGCGAAGCCCATTGATGACGGTCGCGAGTTGTTTGCCGAGTGGTTGACGACCTCCGAGAATCCGCGCTTTACGAAAGTGATCGCGAACCGCTTGTGGAAAAAAGTGATGGCGAGGGGGCTTTTTGAACCGGTCGACAACCTCGACGAGGATCCCAACATTTCTCATCCGCAGTTATTGGCGTTCCTTGAGAAGCTAATGGTGCAGGTGAATTATGATATGAAAGAGTTCAAGCGGGTTTTGTATAACACGCGGACCTTCCAGTTTGCGGCGAATCCGGAAGAGGTTGATATCGCTGCTCCCTACACCTTTCCTGGTCGCATGTTGACGAGGATGACGGCTGAGCAATTGTGGGACTCCATGCTCGCGGCGACGATACCCGATCCGGACGAGCGGTTAGGAACCAACTACCTTCCTTTCATCCAGCACCGGGGCCGGTATGTGCTCGTGGGTGAGAAAGACATGTATGACCTTTATGAAGAGGCGATGGCGTTACAGGGTAAAGAGCTTTACGATTATGTTGAGACTCTCCTGAAGGATATGGAAAGCGATCGAGGCGCCAGCGAGGGCGAAATGATGGAGATGATGTCTTCGCAGATGGCGGACTCTGGGTCCGCCAAGGGTGCAGTGGATGATGCGCGGTGGGATGGATATTCCGCTGCGCTATTGCGGGCTTCCGAGTTGCCTTCGCCGGCACCACCCACGCATTTCTTGAGGAAGTTTGGTCAATCGGCTCGCGAGGTGATTGAAGGAGCGACTACTGAATCTGATGTGACGCAAATTTTGTCTCTGATCAATGGCCATGTAGAGGACCATATCGTTGGTAGTTCGAAGGCAAAGGTTTTCCAGGACATGGACAGCGTCGAGTTGCCTGAGGAAAAAATTGATGTGGCGTTTCTCAGCATACTGACGCGGAAGCCGACGGCGGATGAGATGAACATGTTTGTTCAAAACGTGAACGAGAATGGATCGGCTGCCTACGATGATCTGGTGTGGACGTTATACAACACGAGCGAGTTCATGTTTGTGCAGTAGGGAGCCATTGTAAGATTTCAACCCAAGCAAAAGGAGAAGAGTGATGTTTAACAAAGTTGATGAATGGAGCCGTCGGAACTTCATGGTGAATTCTGCCCGTAGTTTTCTTGGTGTAAGCATTCTGCCAATGCTCGCGAAGGATGCAGACGCTGCAGGATCGATGCAGAAAACGTTTGTTCCCAAGCGTCCAAAGGCGGCGAAGAGTGTCATATTTTTGAACATGAACGGGGGGATGAGTCACCTCGATACATTTGATCCCAAGGACAAGTCTGACTACATGGGAGAGACCAAGCCGATTCAGACGAACGCGGATGATGTGCGGTTGGGTCATTGGCTCCCGAAAATGGCTGAGCACGGCGACAAGATTGTTCCGGTGAACTCCATGTCGACGTTGCAGGGAGCGCACCGCCAGGGGCAATATATGCTTCATCGGAGTTATGCGCCGCGAGGCACGATTGTTCACCCGGTATTGGGCTCCTGGGTTTTGCGTTTGTCGGGTAAGCGAAACAGCACGATCCCTGGTTTCGTGCACGTTGGTTCGCGAGACGGGACGAGTTCCAGCGGCTATTTGGGACCCAAATTCGCGGCCGTGCCCGTCGGAAGCGCGGGGGCCGGTATTGAGGACAGCACGCTTGCGGGCGGAGTTTCCGAGAGTGATTTTGATCGACGCCTTCGATTGGCGGAATCGATGAACAAGCGGTTTAAGGAGCAGTTTGACCACAAGCAGGTGCAGGGTTACGAGAATCTGTATCGGGATGCAATCAAGTTGATGAAGGCTGAGGATTTGAAGGCCTTCGATATCAGTGCAGAACCTGCGGATGTGGTAGCCGAGTATGGGCCCACTAGATTTGGGCAAGGATGCCTTTTGGCTCGACGGTTAATCGAGCACGACGTTCGGTTTGTCGTGGTGAACATGGGCGGATGGGATACGCACTACGATAACTTTACGAGGATGGAAGAGCAGTGTGCGGAGCTCGACGCTGGCTTCAGCGCATTGTTGAATGACTTGGATCGGCGAGGACTTCTTGATGAGACCGTGGTGGCGCTCGGAACGGAGTTCGGGCGGACGCCGAAGATTGTCCCGCACCACCAGGACGGCAGGGATCACTACCCCAAAGCCTTCACTCACGTCTTGGCGGGGGGAGGGATCCAAGGGGGACAAGTGTATGGACGGACGAACTCAACGGGAGAGGAAGTGGACGACAAGCCGGTTTCGCCGCAGAGTTTCAACGCGACCATTGCTCACGCCTTGGGCCTTCCGCTTGACCTCGAAATTTTCTCGCCGACGGGACGGCCTTTTACGGTAGCAGACGGTGCGAAGCCCTTAACTTCTATTTTTTAAAAGTCAGAGGTGCGGGTCGTGCGATTCGCGAAAATGATCTTTGGGAGCCGGGTGAGAAGGCAGATCTCGCCCGGTTTTCTTGTGTTTAAGGGTGGTATTATGCGCTCGGTATACAGGGGCTTGCGTAATGTTACAAAGAACGGGAGTCAGTTCCACGTTTCTATAGAGGAACGGGAGGGTGAGTCTGTCGCTTCTTCGAAAAGGTTTCAAACAGGCGTCGGTTCATCTTGCCAGGTCCTTCCATTGCGCTAATTTTTGTGAAGATGTTGGTGAGATCTTTTGCAGCACGAATTGGGTTTGTGATGGCTATGTTGTTCTCGGTTTCGTCGGGCGGCTATGGAATCGAATTTGAGTTTCATGTTTTGCCGGTATTGGAGAAGAAGTGTTTTCGGTGTCATCTGCCTCCGCATGAAGAGGGTGGGAAGCTCAAGAAACCTAAGGCTGGTTTGATTCTGGATTCGATGAAGGGTATCCAGGCGGGTTCCAGTGATGGGCCGATACTGGTGCCTGGCAATGCCGACGAGAGCCTGCTCTACAGCCTAACTGCGTTGCCGGACAGTGACGATGATGCGATGCCCCCGAAGGGTGACGACAACCAGCCTCTTTCGCGGATCGAACTAGCGTATCTCAAGCGGTGGATCGACGACGGGGCGGGGTTCGGTGGCTGGGTGGGTAATGAAGCGGGTTATGATGAGGCGGTTGCGGGGATGGCTGCAACGGGAGAGGCTGAGGAAGCAATGGAGACTGCGATGGTTCCGACGGATGGCGATGCGATGGAGCCAGCTGAAGACGCTCCCGACGGGGAAGCCATGGCTGGCGAGGTGAGCGACGATAGTAGTGGGGAACTCACCGTCGCGATGAATACGACACCAACCGAGCCACCAACGATGGAAGCGCCGGTCGTCAATGCGGCGCTCACGACGCCACCCGCTCCGTCGGGCCGGAAGACGGTGAACTTTGTCACGCAGGTTTTGCCGATGTTGAGGAGCAGATGCTTTGAGTGTCATCGTGCACCCTATGAGGAAGATGGGCGGCTTCGGAAGCCCAAAGCGGGCCTGCGCCTGGATGCGGCGCGTGGAATCATGGAAGGGAGCAGTGACCAGTTTGTGGTCAAGGTAGGCAATGGGGCAGAGAGTCTACTTTACGAGCGTTGTGCGCTTCCAGAGGGGCACGATGATATTATGCCGCCGGAACCGCCATTTTTGACCGAGTCTGAACTTGCTTCGTTGAAGACATGGATTGATGAAGGAGCAGATTTTGGTGGGTGGGTCGGTGACGAAGACGGATTTAGCGGACCGATGGAGGACCCAGATGGGGGGGCTGATGTGGCGACTGCCGCCAATGAACTGGCATCGCAGGTGCAGGGAGTTGATGCTGCTGCCGTCGCGGCAGTGGCGTCTTTGGGGGCTTCGGTGAATCAGATTGCCGAGGGCAATCCGCTGCTTCGGGTGGAGTGGGTCACCGGTGCGACGCACGTCACGGATGAACAGATCAAGCAGATCGAGTCTCTGGCGGAGAACGTTACGGAGCTCGATCTGGGAGACACGCAAGCGACGGACGATGGATTGAGCATTCTGTCTCAATTTTCGAAGCTCACCTATTTGGATTTGCACAATACGGGGGTGACGGATGCGACGCTGGAGGCGATCAAGGAATTGCAGTATTTGGAATATTTGAATCTTTATGGAACCGGCGTCACTGATGCGAGTCTTCCTAATATCGCCAAACTGAAGCGCTTGAAGGCGATCTATATCTGGCAGACTGAGATCTCTCAAGAAGGTGCGGAAAAGCTTCAGCGTGCCTTGCCCGACGCGAAGATCAGCATGTAAGAGTGCGAGCAGGTTTCCCGCTCGCAGCAGTCGTGTTCGATTGAAAGGCGAGTCCGTCTAGTTTCGTTTTTTTTTCATGTTCGACTGCAGTATTAGAGTGTGTTTGGTCGTGGGAAGCGCCGCGATGCTATGGGGTTGCGGGGAGCCAACGGTCGAAGGGGAAGGAGTCGAGAAAGAAGATGAGGCCGTGATCGCGGGGTCTTTGCCAAAACCGCCGGATACGAGTTGGCCGTTGTTTCGTGGCGACAGTGCGATGCAAGGGGTTTCCGAGGAGGAACTGGCGTTTCCGCTCGCCTTATCGTGGAGTTTTGAAACAACAAGGGCGATAGTGGCCACGGCAGTGATTGAAGGAGGAGACGTGTATGTTGGATCGACGGACGGCCGTTTTTTTTGTCTTGATCTCGAGACGGGAGACGAAGTTTGGTCTCATGATTTCGGTTATGCGATCGAAGGGACTGCCGGGATTGCGGGCAATGCGGTGATGGTAGGCGGTCAGGACGGCATTTTACGGGCCTTTGACCGTGGGACAGGGGAGGCGATTTGGGAGGTGGAGACGGACGGGAAAATCACGGGTGGGGTGAACGTGTGGGCTGATCCCGATGATCCGGAGCGAATGATCGCGGTTTTCGGGAGTCACGACTATTTTTTGTATGCTCGTGACGTGGCGACAGGTGACCAAGGGTGGGAATTTGAAACGGACAATTTCGTGAATGGAACCCCTACGATTGTGGGGGGGAATGCGATCATTGGCGGTTGTGACAACTTCCTTCGTTTGATTTCTGTTCAGACGGGTGAGCAAATATCCGAAGTCGATATTGGTGCATACATTGCCAACACACTGGCAGTGCGGGATGGGATTGCATACATCGCGCACTATGGTGGGATGGTGGAAGCGTACGATTTGGAAACGGAAGAGAATGTTTGGCGATTTGAGGCCCCGAGAGTTGAGTTTCATGCGTCGCCCGCCGTCACGGAGGGATATGTTTATGTTGCGGGGCGTGACAAAGTCGTTCGATGCCTGGACCGCGTGCATGGGGAGCAGGTGTGGGAGTTTTCGGCGCGTCGTGGGATTGACAGCTCTCCGGTGGCGTGTCGGAACGCTGTGATTGTCGGATCGGGTGACGCGCGGGTGTATGCCCTTGGCATCGAGAACGGTGAAGAACTGTGGTCGACGGCATTGGGGGGTGGGATATCGGCTTCTCCGGCGATTGGGGGCGGTTATCTTGTGATTGGCGGAGAGGATGGGTTCATCTATGCCTTTCGTGGTGCTGAGGACTCGCAGGAGTAGGAATCCGAGTCTGAGTTTTGTAAGACAAAGCACCAGGGCTCGTTTAGATTAAGAGGGAAGTAGTGGTAGATTACTAGGTATGGGAAGCGAAGGAACAACCAGCACGGCAGTGCCGCCCAAGCGGAGGGTGCCGCTTGATCCGTCAGTCAATGGAGAGACCGAAGCGGGCAACTATTTCGTTGCGAACTATCCCCCTTTTTCGTTTTGGGGACGCGAACATGTCGAGACGCTTGAGGCGAAGCTGGATGAGGCACCGCCGGCGGAGGTGCCATTGGGTTTGTATTTTCACGTGCCGTTCTGCCGAAAGCGTTGTCATTTCTGTTATTTCCGGGTGTACACGGACAAGAATGCGGCTGAGATCAACGCCTATTTGGATGCGGGCGTGAGGGAGTTGGAGCAATATGCGGAGCGTGCCTATATTTCGGGCCGGAAACCGCAGTTTGTGTATTTTGGCGGCGGGACACCATCGTATCTATCGGTGAACCAGCTTCATGAATTGACGGAGCGTTTGAAGGGATTGCTTTCTTGGGATGAAGCGGAGGAGGTCGCATTCGAATGTGAGCCGGGAACGCTGACTGAGAAGAAGCTGAACAAGATCAAAGAGATCGGGGTGACGCGATTGAGTTTGGGCATTGAAAACTTTGACGATCACATTTTGGAGTTGAATGGCCGGGCCCACCGTTCGAAAGAGGCTTATCGAGCGCTTAAACACGCCAAAGAGATTGGGTTTGATCAGCTGAATATCGATCTGATTGCCGGGATGATGGATGAAACGGAGGACAACTGGAAACGCTGCGTGGCCACGGCAATCGAGCAAGAACCGGAGTGTGTGACGATTTATCAGATGGAAGTTCCGTTCAACACCACCATTTACAGGGACATGAAGGCGTCGGGGCGGCTCACAGCGCCGGTTGCGGATTGGCTGACAAAGCGGCGGTGGGTGAGCTACGCGTTCGATGAGTTTGTAAAGGCGGGATATACGGTCTCGAGCGCTTACACCGTGGTGAAGAATCCAGACAAAGTGAAGTTTTACTATCGGGACAGCTTGTGGGCCGGGGCGGATCTTCTTTCTCTGGGCGTGGCCTCGTTTGGGCATTTTGGGGGGATTCACTATCAGAATCAGGCGGATGTGGGTCCCTACATGATGGAATTGGATGCCGAGAGGTTGCCGGTTTACCGGGCCTATCCGACGGCTCATGAAGAGCGTTTGGTCAGGGAGTTTGTTTTGCAGTTGAAACTGGGTCGGGTGAAGGCGTCGTATTTTGAGGAGAAATACGGGGTGGATCCTTTACAGAAGTTTGCGGAGGCGTTGGAGGAAACGGTACGGGAGGGATTCATGGAGATCGATGGGGACGAGATCCGTTTGAATCGTGAGGGAATGCTTCAAGTGGACCGCTTGTTGCATGGTTTCTTTTTGGATCATCATCGGGATGCGCGTTACACCTGAAGCGGGAGTGGTTTTGATATGGAAGTTACTGATGGGTCGACTCTCGTGAAGACTGAAGGATATACGGCGATCGAAATTGAAGAGCCCAAGATCAGGCATTGGCTGATGCCATTGCATTATTTTTACCAGAAGAGAGGCTTGGATTTGCCGCCCTTGACTTTTTTGGATGGCGCAACGATGCCTGATCCTGAGAGGACATTGTTAGTGCATGACGATGATATGACGCCGACCTTGGCAAGACACCATGGAGAGGCGCTTGGGTTGCGCGTTCTCGGCTGTGAGCGCAGCGACGATTACCTGCTTCGGATGGTTGTCTTGGAGACAATCGGGACCCGTGTTCCTGTGGAGTATGGTGCCATCGGGATCGACCTAGGGCGTTTTGAAGCGGACGTGCAGCGATTGATTGTGGAAGGGGTGGAACCGCTAGGGGGCATCCTAGGGGAGCGGGCTGTGCCGCATGTAAGCCAACCGCGCGGCTTTTTTGCGATATCGTGTGACAGTCTTGTCAGTGAGGCGCTGGATATGGTGGCGGGGAGCGAGTTATTTGGGCGTTGCAACCAGCTTTCGGATGCGGAAGGGCTGGTTTTTGCGGATATTGTCGAGATTTTGCCCGAACAAGGGGGAGCCGAGAGGGGCGTTGGGGCGTAATCAGAGTGGAATCCTTGTAACTATGAAAATAAACGGCGACGTGAAGACTGATGGATATGACGTGGTGATCATTGGCGGTGGTCCCTGTGGGGCTACGGCAGCAGCGATTTTAGCTGAGAAAGGTCGGTCGGTGCTCGTCATTGAGAAGGCCAAGTTTCCCCGGTATCATGTGGGCGAATCACTGATGCCCTTCTGTTACTTCACCCTCGAGCGACTAGGTTTGATCGAAGAAGTAAACCGGCTCGGTTTTATCAACAAGCTCAGTGTTCAGTTTGTGACCGAGGATGGTGGGAAATCACGTCCCTTCTATTTCTTTCAGCACTATGACCACCCCTCTTCCACCACTTGGCAGGTGGAGCGCAGCGAGTTTGACATGATGTTGCTGAATCGGGCGAAGGAAAATGGGGCAGATGTCTGGGAGGAGACCCGCGTCAATGATATCATCACAGATGACGATGGGGTTGCAAAGGGAGTTCGGGTCACGACTTCCGATGGCAGGAAAGTGGAGGTATTTGCACCGATCACGATCGATGCGAGCGGACGGGATGGGTTGGTAACCGCAAAGCGCAAGTGGCGGAAGCGGGATCCCAAGTTGAACAAGATTGCCATATGGACTTATTATCGGGGGGCGAAACGGGATGAAGGTTTGGATGCGGGATCGACCACGGTTGCGTATTTACCGCAGAAAGGCTGGTTTTGGTATATCCCACTCAAGAACGACATCGTGAGTGTCGGAGTTGTTGCGGAGAGAGACTACCTGTATTCGGAATCGAGGGATTTAGGGGAGATCATGGCGGGCGAGGCACAGAAAAACGCCTGGATAAAGGAGCATCTCGGGTCGGCGGAACAGTTTGGCGAGTATTGGGTAACTGGTGAATACAGCTATCGCTCGGAATATTGTGCCGGTGACGGTGTCGTGTTGGCGGGAGATGCGTTTGCCTTCCTGGACCCGGTTTTCTCCTCGGGCGTTTTTTTGGCCCTGAAGACCGGCGAAATGGCGGCGGATGCGGTGGATGCGGCATTGGAGAGCGGCGACACGAGCGCACAGCAGTTTGAGGCGTATGGCAACAAGGTATGTGAGATGATTGAGGTGATGCGCAAGTTGGTTTATGCGTTTTACGATGAAGGATTCAGTTTCGGGAAGGTTATCCGCGAACATCCTGACGTGAGTGGTGATTTGACTGATTGTTTAATTGGAAAGCTGGACGGTGGGGCATTCAGTGAATTGTTCGACGCGGTGGCTGAGTTTGCCGACTTGCCTCCCGAACTCGAGCATGGTCGGGGCGTAGCGTCAACGCAGGCGACGTTGGCGGGATAACATGAGGATCGTTCATCTCGTTCCAGGGACGGGGAACTTCCACTGCGGGGCTTGCCTCCGCGATCATTCATTGGCGAAACATATCGGGGTATCCTCCGATCATGATATGGTATTGGTGCCATTATATCTCCCCATGGTGACAGACCATGAGGAGATGGCGGAGGCGCCGATTTTGTTGGGTGGTATCAACTTGTATCTGCAACAAAAGGCAGAAATCTTTCGTCGTACGCCGCGGTGGCTTGATCGGGTTTTGGATTCAACCGTATTACTACGTCGTGCATCCGATTTTGCAGGAATGACTTCGGCTCATGATTTGGGAACGATGACGCTTTCGAGTTTCGAGGGACTGGATGGGCACCAACGAAAGGAGTGGAGGCGTTTGTTGAAGTGGCTTCGGGATGAGGGGAAACCGGATGTCGTTTCGCTCTCGAACGGCCTCTTGACTGGGGTTGCGCGGGCCATTCGGGAAGAGATTGGCGTGCCGGTGATTGCTTCTTTTCAAGGGGAAGATTCCTTTTTAGACGGCTTGCCGGAGCCGTATGGGCAGCGAAGCTGGGATGCCTATAGCCGAGCCGCCGAAGATGTGGATTGGTTTGTTGCTCCGAGCGAGTTTGCGGGGCGTGATATGGCTAGTCGTCTTGGGCTGGCTAATGGCCAGTGGGAACTGGTAGGCAACGGTATCGACATGGCGGGCATTCGGATGCGCGAAGGGCTCCCAAGGGTCCCGGTGATTGGTTTTTTGTCTAGGATGTGTCCCCCGAAGGGCCTCGACACGGTTGTGGAGGCATTTCTGATATTGCGTCGCCGGATGGATGACGTGGAATTGAGGATTGGAGGTGCGATGACGCCGGAGGACCGGGATTTTGTATTGGCTTTGAAGCGGCGAATTGCAGCGGCGGGGGCGGAAAACGCGGTTCGTTGGTTACCGAACATGACCTTTAAGGAGAAGGTGTCTTTTTTGAGGAGCCTGACTCTGCTATCGGTCCCATCGCGATTTAAGGAGGCTTTTGGATTATTTCTGATTGAGGCGATGGCGGCGGGAGTGCCGGTAGTACAACCTCGCGCGGGGGCCTTTCCAGAGATCGTCGGCAACACCGGGGGGGGCTGGATTTATGATGGGGAGGGAGCGGAGGCGTTGGCGGCGGCTTGGGAGGAGGCTCTTTCCGATGACGGTGAAGTATCGACGCGTGGCAAGGCGGGACGCTCGGGGGTGGAAGCGCGCTATACGGCGGGGCACATGGCGAGGGGGTATGCCAGTATTGTCGAGAAAGCAGTGGCGAAAGGCGTTGAGAGAGCGGCGAGGATCGGCTAGTCTATCGACTTCCGGCATGGGGGAGCATCGTTTTACATTCACTCGTCGTGTGGAGTTTGCAGACACGGATGTCGCGGGGATCATGCATTTCTCCAACTTTTTTCGCTTCATGGAGGTGACGGAGCATGCGTTTTATCGCTCGCTTGGTTTTTCAGTGCATCCGTTCAAGGGGCGAGAGATCCCGGGAGCGGTTGGCAATGGCGAAGCGCGAGTTGGATGGCCGCGGGTTCAGGCGAGCTGCGACTTTCGACTGCCCTTGGAGTTTGAAGAGGAGGTGGAGATTGAGTTGTTAGTTGAGGAGATTCGGAGGCGCACGGTCCGGTATTGTTTTCGATTTTACAAGATGGAGAGCGAGAAAGTTGTGGCCGCGATCGGTCGTTTTACGGTCGTATGTGTTTCTTTTGATGAGAGGACCAAGAAGATGGCGGCGGTGGAGATCCCGCCGACCTTAAGAAATAGAATTGAGGCGGCACCTGCTGCGTTGCTAGAAGAAGCGGACGCGAATTGATGCTGGTTTGATGAGGGAAAGCGTATGACACACTATTCATGGTTGATATTTGCACTGGGGACCGTGGCCTGTTGGGGGCTATACGGAATCTTTCTTCATGAGGGGCAGTTGGGGATGGCGGATGCGGTCAACGGGCGATACAAAGCATTTCTTTGGGTGGGGATTGCGTACTTTCTCACGGCAGTGTTAGCGCCCTTGTTAGTGTTGGTAGTAAAGGGGGCGACATGGAGTTTTCCCGGGAAGGGCATGTGGCTTTCTTTGGTTGCGGGAATATTGGGTGCGATTGGCGCGTTTTGCGTCTTACTTGCATTGGGGGCCGGGGTGAAGCACGGGACTGGTCCGAGTGTTATTATGTCGATTGTTTTCGCAGGGGCACCGGTGGTGAATGCGGTGGTGGCATTGTCTTTGCATCCACCACAGGGAGGTTTGTCTGCGATTCGATGGCCGTTTTTTCTTGGCATCATTCTGGCTGCGGTGGGCGGCTGTTTGGTGACCTTGTTCAAGCCGGGTGGCCCGCCTCCGAAGAAGCCGGCGGAATCGGCGCACGTCGCGTCTACGGAAACGTCAGAGGAATCTGGCTAGTTGAGGCCTTTCGATTAGCAGGTTCTCAGAGGACATGGCGGGGCGCGACGAGATTGAGACGCGGCAGTTGCGGGCACTGCAGGAATTATTAGGGAACCTGAGCGGCTCTGATAACCGGTTTTATTGCTCTCGATTGAGAGCGGCTGGTCTGGACGGGAGAGTTGGGTCATTGGAGGCATTTGTTAACGCCATGCCGTTCACCACGAAAGACGAACTCGTGCGAGATCGTGAGACGAGTCCGCCGTTCGGCAGCAATTTGACCTATTCGCTTGGGGAGTATACACGATACAGTCAAAGCAGCGGAACGCGGGGTCGTCCTTTGCCCTCAATCGACACTCCGGAAAGTTGGTCGGCCTTACTTGATTGTTGGGACATAGTCTATGATAGGGCCGGAGTGGGCGCCAACGACGTGGCTTATTTTGCCTTTTCGTTTGGCCCGTTTCTTGGATTTTGGACGGCTTTTGACGGGGCCGTGCGGCGAGGGTGTTTGTGTATTCCTGGCGGGGGTCTTAGCAGCGTGGCTCGCTTGGACAGCTTGCGAGAGCAAGGGGTTACCGTTTTGTGCTGCACACCGACCTATGCGATGCGGTTGGGGGAAGTTATGCAGGATGAGACGGATGCGGTTCCGAGCGATTTTGCGTTAAAGACGATCATTGTGGCTGGGGAGCCGGGTGGGAGCATTCGCGAGAGTCGCGAGCGGATTCGAGATCTTTGGGGCGGTGTGCGGGTGGTGGATCATCATGGCATGACAGAAGTGGGGCCGGTAACGGTTGAATGCGAGGATCGACCGCTTTCGTTATCGGTAATCGAGGACGCTCACCTTGCGGAAGTGGTGGATCGAGAGACAGGGCAAGAGGTTTCCCCGGGCGAGACCGGTGAGCTTGTTTTGACGACTCTGAAACGGCTGGCTTGCCCGCTCTTGCGTTATCGGACTGGGGATGTAGTTCGGAAGGCGTATGCGGAAGATGGTTCCCTGGTGCTCGACGGGGGCATTTTGGGGCGTGTGGATGACATGGTCTTGGTTCGCGGTGTGAACGTATACCCGACCGCGGTGGAGAGAGTGATGAGACGTTTTCCCGAGGTTGCGGAGTATCGGGTGATTCGGACTGAAGTAAACTCAATGGCAGAGTTGAAAATCGAAGTTGAGCCAGTGGAGTCGTTGGAGGAGAGTTTGGAGTTGGCAGCGCGTATCGAGAGGGCGCTGCAGGATACGTTTGCATTGCGTATTCCGGTAGAGGCGGTGGCTCCGGGTGTGCTACCGCGATTTGAATTTAAGTCGAAGCGATGGATCAAGGAGTAAAGACAGTTGAATTGGTAGGGGTTTCGAAGTGGTATCCCGATGCTGCTGGGGATGAGGCAAGGAAGCGCGTGGTATTGGATCAGGTGGGTCTTGAACTTGGTGGGGGCGAGAGAGTTGCAATCGTGGGTCCTTCGGGATCGGGTAAGAGCACCCTTTTGAATATCATTGGGACCTTGGACCGGGCTGATGAGGGCACGGTGACTTTGTTTGGCGAGGGCATTCGGGATGCGCACGAGCATAAGCTATCTCGTCTCCGCAGCGAAGAAATTGGATTTATTTTTCAGCTGCACCACCTTCTTCCGCAGTGCACTGTGTTAGAGAATGTTTTGGTGCCGACCCTGGCGTTGCGGGAGAAGGGTGAACCTGGCGAAATGGAAGCGCGGGGAAAGGAGCTTTTACAATCGGTGGGGCTTGGAGAGCATGTATCTAAGACCCCGGGTCAGCTCTCGGGGGGCGAGCGTCAACGCGTGGCGGTAGTGCGGGCTTTGATCAATCGACCTCGGCTTATTTTGGCGGACGAACCCACGGGAGCGTTGGACGAAGCGGGCGCTGCAAGACTAACGGATATCCTCGTGGAACTCAATGAGGTCCATGGGGTTTCGTTGGCGATGGTCACGCACGACCTAAGACTGGCGGAGCGTGTTGGTCGGACGTATCGACTTCATTCGGGTCGCATTGAGGAGGGCTAATGGCGATGAGTGGTTGGCGACTGATATGGCGGGGATTGCGGCACTATTGGCGTGTGCATTTGGCGGTTTTGGCAGGAGTATTGCTCACGTCATCGATTCTTGGAGGTGCATTGGTGGTGGGAGACTCGGTAAAAGAGAGTTTGCGAGTGCGTGCAGCGCTTCGTCTTGCTGGGGTAGAGTCCGTCGTTGTGGGTGGGGATAGGTTTTTCACGGAGGCGCTCGTGGAGAAAGTCGCTTCAGAAGGTGGCGTGGCCACTTCCGGCATCGTCATGGTTGAGGGATCGGTATCGACGGCCGACGGGGGGGTGCGGGCGAACCGGGTGCAAATCATGGGAGTGGACGAATCGTTCTTTGCGTTGGCAGACGGCGGTGAAGTGCCGGTGAAGGGGGAACGGTTTCTTGCCATCAATGAAGCGCTCGCCGCTCGGCTGGGTGTGGGGGCGGGTGAGACCGTGTTAGTGCGTGCAGAAATTCCTGGAGCGTTGTCGCGAGATGCGACCTTATCGGGGTCGGCGGACAATCTGCTTAGGCGACGTATGGAAGTAGATGCGGTAGTTGGGGATGAGTTGATGGGCGCATTCTCCCTCCGTAATGAGCAAGCGCCGCCGCTAACGGTTTATTTGCCGCGAGTTTATCTTCAGGAACTTCTGGAGCGAGAGGGGCGGGTGAATCTCATGTTGGTTGGTCCGAGAGCGGCAGCGGGAGGTATTGCTGACGAAGTGGATGTTGAGTCCATTGTCGAAGAGAACTGGACCTTGGCGGATGCATCGCTTCGAATGCGGCGGATTTCGGGCGGTGACAAGTGGGAAGTCAGTACTGATCGAGTATTTTTGGATCGAGCGATGGCAAATGCCATCCGCGAAATCGTCGCGCCATCAGACGGAGTGTTAACCTATTTGGCCAACGAACTGCGATCCAATGATGGGATGACGCCCTATTCGATGGTTGCGGCGGTGGAGAGCAATGCGGCACCGATTTTGCCATCTGACATGCCTGAGGATGGTATAGTCGTGACACAGTGGTTAGCGGATGATTTAGGAGTGGAAGTGGGCGATGATGTTTCGCTTCGATTTTTTCTACCGCAGGGCGGACGGGATCCGGAAGAGGAAGAAGCGACGTTCACGGTGAGTGGTGTTTTGCAGATGGAGAACCCGCTTGTGAATCGTGACTGGACGCCCGAGTTTCCGGGGCTATTGGATGTGGAGGATGTGACTGGTTGGGACCCTGGTGTAGACATCGACAAGTCTTTGATCAGGGACAAGGACGAAGACTATTGGGATGAGTATCGGGCGACGCCGAAGGGATTCATTCGACTTGGGGCGGGGCAGGGTCTTTGGGCGAATCGTTTCGGGAACTTGACCTCGATTCATTTTTTGACGGGCAAGGTGGATGAGGAGGAACTCTTAAGTGCCTTGCGGGAGCGGGTGGGTCTGGGTGATTTCGGGTTAGAAGTGCGTCACTTAGCGGGCGAGGCGGCTGCGGCGGTGGCGAACTCCTATGATTTCGGGTCGTTGTTTGCGGGTATGAGTTTCTTTCTGATGGTGGCGGCCTTGATTCTGACGGCGCTCTTGTTTGCATTTGGGGTCGAACAGCGAGCAAATCAAATTGGGCTATTCCTGGCGTTGGGTATCACGAGGCGGAAAGTGCGTCGATGGTTCTTGCTGGAAGCACTGATCATCAGTGTTGTGGGTGCTTTGGTGGGCGTATTGGGAAGTGTGCTGTATACGCGATTTGCGTTGTGGGGATTAGGGAGCATGTGGGCGGATGCGGTTACGGGGATGACTTTCGTCTATCATGCGCGGACGGTGTCATTCGTGATTGCGGTTGGCGCGACCATTTTACTCTCCATGCTTGCGGTGTATTTCTCGAGTCGAGCTCTTATGCGGGTGGAACCGCGTGCTTTGATATCTGGTGGGAGTGAAGCGGCGGCAAGACGGGAGAAGCCGCTGTGGGCATGTTTCAGCCTTTGGTTGGGTGTGGTATTGTTAGTGGGAGGTGCGGGGATGATGTTTCTTCCCGCTCCGAGTTCGGAAGTGCGGCAGGGCTTCTTCCTAGGCGGCGGTTTCATGCTTTTGGCGGCTGGGATTTGTGGATGTGTGTTGTTGTTTCGCGCGATGGCGATCCGGGGAGCGGGTTGGAGGGGCAGTTTATGGGATTTGGGACGTACCTTTGCGTTGACGCGGCGGGGGAGGAGTTTGGCAGTTGTTGGGATGATGGCGGCGGGAGTTTTCATGGTGACGGCATTGAATGCAATGCGTCTGAATGCCACGGCAGATGCTGAGAATCTTCTCTCCTGGACTGGTGGCTTTCGATATGTCGGGGAATCGACGGTGCCGGTTTATGAGGATTTGAACTCGGATGCGGGGCGCGATGAGTTGGGTTTGGGATCGCCGGAGGATGAGCCCTACGAAGTGGTTGCCATGCGAGCGAGCGAGGGGGATGATGCGAGTTGTTTGAATTTGAACCGAGCGCAGAATCCTCGTTTACTGGGAGTCGCGCCAGAGCTTATGGCGGAGCGGGGTTCCTTTCCGTTCTCAGGCGTGGTCGAGGGACTGGTGTCTAGTAGGGGTGGGTCTCCTTGGTTAGCCTTGAGCGAAGAACTTCCCGACAATGTGGTGCCTGGCATTGTGGACATGAACACGGCGCTGTATGCTTTGGGAATCAAGCTTGGGGATGAACTGGAGTATCGAGATGGGCGAGGGGAGACCTTTCGAATCAAGTTGGTGGGTTTTTTGGCGAACACCCTTTTGCAGGGCAACGTCTTGATTTCGGAAGCGGCATTTGTCGAGCGGTACCCGGATGCGGCTGGATATTCCTATTTTCTCTTGGATGCCCCGGACGAGGCAACGGCGGATGGGACGGCAAAACAGCTGAGTCGCATGTTGGAGGATCGAGGTTTCGCCATGATCCCGGCATCGCAGCGTCTTGCCGAATACAATGCGGTGCGGAATGCGTATTTGAGCATTTTTACGAGTCTTGGGGGTCTCGGAATTTTGCTAGGAACGGTCGGCTTGGGTATCCTTGTGGGGCGCAATGTATTGGAGCGGCGCGGGCAATTGGGATTGATGCGGGCGGTCGGGTTTGAGCGACGCCATTTGTCGCGTCTTGTGATGGCGGAGCATTGGTTTCTTCATGTGTTGGGGGTCGCGCTGGGCTTGGCGGCGGCGTTGGTGGCGGTCTCGGGAAAACTGACTGAGGCGGGAGGTGATCTTCCGCTTGTG
>JBCDBW010000089.1:0-18913 GCA_039182965.1 Verrucomicrobiota bacterium | reverse complement strand
GGCTAATGGAGCGAATCGAACAGGCGCTGCCGATCGAATAAGTGGCGTCGCAAGCGCCACTACAAGAGAAAGTATTGGCGTTCTCGCCTTCGTAAGCGCTCGCGCTTCGATCACGTCACCCCACCCTCGTCCATATCGCTCCGCAGATCGACGCCTTAGCCTACCGAATAATACCACGCTCGCTCCCTTCAATGAACCGAATCAAGTGCGCTAGTTCCTCGCTACCATCCATCGCCTTTAAAGCATCAACTGCCTGGGCTACATTCAAGTTGCGGCGATAAACAATCTTGAACGCCTCCTTCAGCTGGCGCGCGACACTCTCCGGTGCCCCGGCTCGCTGCAAGCCCACCGTATTAACACCTCGCACCTCAGCAGGATTGCCGTCCGCAATCATAAAGGGCGGAATATCCTGCACGATCTTCGAACAACCACCCGTAATCGCCATCTTCCCCATCCGACAAAATTGGTGAATCGCCGTCAATCCGCCAAGAATCGCTCCCTCTTCCAAAACCACATGCCCCGCCAGCGTCCCGTTGTTGGATAAAATCACTCGGTCTCCCACGACACAGTCATGCGCCACATGGCTATATGCCAAAAAATTACCCCCATTCCCAATCACCGTCTTGGTGTCCGCCCCCGTACCCCGATTAACCGTCACAAACTCGCGAAACACGTTTCCGTCACCCACTTCCAGATACGTCGGCTCTCCGCCATACTTCAAATCCTGCGTCTGCTGCCCTATCGACCCGTAGGCAAAAAACTTGTTCCAACGCCCAATTTTCGAAGGGCCGGCGATCGTCACATGATTCTGCAACCAACAACCATCACCCATCTTCACCCCCGCTTGAACCACGCAGTAAGGCCCGATCTCAACCCCCTCCCCAAGCTCCGCAGACGAATCCACCACCGCCGTTGGATGTATCTTCGTCTCGCTCATCCCACTGTAGCTCCCACAATCTCCCTAACCCGCATCCCGCGGCAACAACACAAACTTACACGAGGCCTCCGAAACCGTCTCCTCATTCACAATGCATCGACACTCCGCAAACCCAATGTTCCCCCTCGTCTTCACCATCTCCGCCTCAATAAACAACGTGTCGCCAGGAAACACAGGCTTGCGAAATTTCACATTATCCGCACTCACAAAATACCCCAGCTTCCCTTGATGCTCTTCACGCCGCAAAATGATGATGCTTGCAATCTGCGCCATCGCCTCCACCTGAAGCACTCCCGGCATGATCGGATGCCCCGGGAAATGCCCCTGAAAGTAAGGCTCGTTGATCGTCACCTGCTTTACCCCTGTACACTTGTTCTCGCCCTCGAAATCAACAATCCGGTCCACCATCAAAAATGGATAACGATGCGGCAAAATCTTCTGCACTTCATTCACATCCAGCACACCTTTACCCGTCGGAATCTTCACCGGCGGCGGAACCATGGCCATCATCTGGCTATAATTCTTTTGTAACAATCGAGCCATCTCGGTGTTCGGGCCGTGCCCCGGTTTCACCGCGATCACATGTCCCATAATGCGCTTACCCGACAACATCAAGTCGCCGACAATGTCCAAAATCTTGTGCCGCGCGAATTCTTCCGGAAATCGAAGCGGCTCTTTGCTCATCACAGCCTCGTCCCGAATCACCACCGCATTCTCCAAACTGCCCCCCTTTATCAACCCCTTCTCCAATAGGGGCTCAACATCCTCGTAAAAAACAAAAGTCCGAGCGGGAGCAATCTCCTTCTCGTAAATCTCAGGCGTGACGTCCGTGCTGTAATATTGCGTCATCCGCCCATCCGGCCCCACTTGCGTGCAGGACACCTTAAAACCTTTGTAAGGGACGATCGTTACAATCGATCCATTTCCATTCTCCAAATGCATCGGTTCCCGAAGCTCGTAAACCCCGCGCAACTCCTCCAATGCCTCTATTCCCGCCTTCTTAATGCACTCCACATAAGGAAGCGCACTCCCGTCCCCAATCGGCGGCTCGTTCGCATCCATCTCGATGATCGCGTTGTCCACGCCCATTCCCGTCAACGCCGAAATCACATGCTCAACCGTGTGAACCTTGACACTCCCATCCGCTAAGGTGGTCGCCCGCTCAACCCGCTCAACCTTCGACACGTCCGCCGAAATAAACGGCTGATCATCCAAATCAACCCGCCGAAACTTCAAACCATGATTCGCAGCCGCCGGCTTCAAGGTCAAAGTCACCTTCTCCCCCGTATGCAAGGACGTCCCCGCAATGCTCGCCGCTTTCGCCAAGGTCGTCTGCTTTTCAATGCTCCCGCTCATGATATGGAGCCTACTCTCTTAACCCCAAACCCCGATTAGTCCAACAAAATGAGCCGGTACTTGGAAGCGAACCCTCGCAGACGGAATACCCTGATCCTCAATCGCTCCCTGCTTCCCCACGCTTGCCCACGAGCGCCTCGATCGTCCCATCGCGCATCCCCACACGCATCGACGCCGCCTCGGCCACTACATCACTGTGCGTCACAACAACCAGGGTCGCCAACCGACGCTCATGTATCTCCCGAAAGACTCCTAACACCCGCTCCGCATTCACCGAATCCAAGTTGCCCGTCGGTTCATCCGCCAACAAAACCTTCGGTTCATGAGCCAACGCCCGGGCCACTGCCACCCGCTGCATTTCCCCCCCACTCAGTTCATGCATGAAATGCCCCACTCTCTCGCCCGCCCCCACCATGTCGGCCAATTCCAAAGCCCTCGCCATCGCCCCGTCACGCCCATCCCCTCGCAATAGCAACGGTAAGGCGATATTCTCCGCCACCGTCATGGTCGGCATCAAATGAAAAAACTGGAAAACCATTCCCACCACATCGCGCCGATACCTCGTCCGAGCCCGCTCATCCATCTCGTGCACCGCCGCCCCATCGACCCAAATCTCTCCGTCCGTCGGCGTATCCAAACTACCCAATAAATGCAACAACGTGCTCTTTCCACAGCCACTGGGACCCGTGATCGCTAAAAACTCACCCTCCGCCACACTCAAACTCACCCCACTCACCGCATGCACCACTCGCTCATCCCCTCCATAATCCCGGCTCACGTCCTTCAGATCGATCATCACACCCGCATTCACGCCCCTTCATTACGCACTCAAGGCCCGCCGAGTCCACCCACTTCGTGCAAAATCGCTCGGCCCGTTTCCGCCGCATGCCTCGCAAATCATGGCGTTGCCAACTGATTAATTCGTGTCCATTCATGGGCATTCATGGTTTAACTCACAGATCAATCAATCCCTCCACGACCCTAACTTCACCGTCATCGATGAATCTGCTGACTACATCGTCGTTCACAAACCCGCCCACCTTCTCGTCCATCCCAGCAAACCAAATAACCCTCCCACCCTTCTCGATGGCCTGCAGCAACTGCTCGCCTACGACCTCGCAGCTTCAAACTCGTCACTCTCCATCATTAACCGCCTCGACCGCGAAACGAGCGGTCTCGTCCTCATCGCCAAGAACCCCACCGCCGCACGCCGATACTCTCTCGCCATGCAAGCCCGCGAAATTCACAAGGAATACCTCGCCATTGTCCATGGTCACCCAATTCGCGACGCCTTTGACATCAATCTACCCATCCGCCGTAAGGGAGAAGTCAACCCCTCTCCCATTTGGGTCAAACAAATCACCCACCCCGATGGACAACCCGCTCAGACCAGCTTCCATGTCCTCTCGCGCTTTCTCAAATCCACCCCTTCCTCATCCAAAACGTCACCCTTTTCCCTCATCCAAGCGATCCCCCAAACCGGACGAATGCACCAAATTCGCGTCCACCTCGCCCAAGCCGGTCTCCCCATCGTCGGCGATAAAATATACGGACACGACGGATCCGCTTACCTCGAATTTATTGAATCCGGCTGGACCGACGCCCTCGAAAAGAAGCTCCTCCTCCCACACCACGCCCTCCATTCCTCACGACTCAAAATCAATGCCTCCGATTCATTGCCATCAGAAGACTGGTCTGCCCCGCTCCCACGCGACCTCTCCCGTTTCCTCCCCAACGAAACCTCCGCCTCCTGAACCGATTCACTCCATTCCCGCCCCTCTCTCCCCTTCTCCTTGACGCATCCGATCGCTCTCCCTACTTTGTCCGCGATTCCCTAGCCGCTGCCAATGCCCGCCCTATGAATATCCACGAATACCAGGCCAAAACGCTCTTCGACTCTTTCGGTGTCCCCACCCCAAAAGGCACCGTCGCTCACTCACCCGAAGAGGCCGAAAAAGCCGCCTCTGAGCTAGGGCCCGGCCAAGTCGTCGCAAAAGCCCAAATCCACGCTGGCGGCCGCGGCAAAGGCACATTCACCAACGGTTTTCAAGGCGGCGTCCACCTAGCCAATTCTCCCGCCGATGCCTTCGAATTCGCCGCAAAAATGCTCGGCCAGACGCTCGTAACCCACCAAACGGGCCCGGAAGGCAAACTCGTCTCCAAAGTCATGGTCGCCGAGTCCGTCGAGATCGAGAACGAACTCTACCTCGCCGTTCTAATGGATCGCGAAAACGAATGCCCGGTGATCGTTGCCTCCACAGAAGGGGGAATGGATATCGAAAAGGTCGCTGCCGAAACCCCGGACAAAATCATCCGTGAACTCATCCACCCCGCCCTCGGTTTCCAACCTTTCCAGACTCGTAAGCTCTCGAAACTCCTCGGCTTCAAACCCGAACAAATGCGCGATTTCGGCCGCCTGCTCCACGCTCTCCACCGCCTCTTCGTCGAATCCGATTGCTCCCTCGTCGAAATCAACCCTCTCGTGATCACGAAAGACCAATCCATCCTCGCCCTCGACGCGAAATTCAATTTCGACAGCAACGCCCTCTACCGTCATCCCAACATCGCCGAACTGCGCGACACCGCCGAAGAGGACCCACGCGAAGTCGAAGCCTCCAAGCACGACCTCAACTACATCGGCCTCGATGGCGATATCGCTTGCATGGTAAACGGCGCCGGCCTCGCCATGTCCACGATGGACATCATCAAACACTACGGCGGAGAACCAGCCAATTTCCTCGACGTCGGAGGAGGCGCCACCGAAGAACAAGTCACCAACGCCTTCCGCCTCCTCCTCAGCGACAAAAACGTCAAAGCCATCCTCGTCAATATCTTTGGCGGGATCATGAAGTGCGACGTCATCGCCCAAGGCATCATTAACGCCGCCCAATCAATCAAACTCCACCTCCCCCTTGTCGTCCGCCTCGAAGGCACCAACGTCGACCAAGGCCGCAAACTCTTGGAGGATTCCGGCATCAACCTCATCACTGCGACCGATCTCTCCGACGCCGCTCAAAAAGCCGTCACCGCCGTCTCCAGTTCCTGACCCGCAATCCCCGTGTGCTATTCGCTATCATTCCAGGAACCAATGGTTTGGAAGGATTCCTGCTTACTAGCAGACCAACGTCCCCAAGCCACTCTACCGGCTTGGACCTTCATCGACGAATCCCGCTCAGCTCCCAATCCAGTCTCAATCCATAGCCGTTTCCTCTCCCAAAGTGATAATTGATAACTCACAACTCCTAACTTTCCTATGTCCGTCCTAGTCGGAACTTCCACACGCCTCCTCGTTCAAGGCATCACCGGCGCCTCCGGCGCCTTCCACTCCCGCCAGTGCCTCGAATACGGCACCCATATCGTCTCAGGAGTCGTCCCGAAAAAAGGAGGACAAACCTTCGAAGATACAGGCATTCCCATCTTCGATACCGTTTCGGAAGCTCGGAAAGAAACCGGCTGCAACGCCACCATGATCTTTGTCCCGCCTCCCTTCGCCGCCGATTCCATTTGCGAGGCCGTCGACGCAGGCATCGAAGTCGTCGTCGCTATTACCGAGGGCATCCCCGTCACCGATATGATGCGAGTCAAAGCATTCATGGCTGCCCATCCCGGCTCCACGCTCATTGGACCTAATTGCCCCGGTATCATCACCCCCGGCGCCGAAGGAAAAGGCTGTAAAATCGGGATCATGCCCGGCTACATTCACAAACCCGGCACCATCGGCGTGATCTCTCGCTCAGGTACCCTCACATACGAAGCCGTCTGGCAACTCTCCGAAGCCGGATACGGCCAATCCACTTGTATCGGAATCGGAGGAGACCCCATCCATGGCCTTACCCACCAACAAGCGGCCGAACTCTTCGCCAACGACCCCGATACCGAAGCCTTTATCCTGATCGGCGAAATCGGCGGCACCGAAGAAGAAGAAGCCGCCGAGTGGATCAAAAATCACTGCCACAAACCCGTCGCCGCCTTCATCGCCGGCGCTACAGCTCCACCAGGGCGACGCATGGGCCACGCCGGAGCCATCATCTCCGGCGGAAAAGGCACCGCCGCCGCCAAAAAACAAGCCCTCCGTGAGGCCGGTATCGAAGTCGCCGAAACTCCCGCCGAAATGGGCCAAGCCTTGATCAATGCATTGAAATCCGCGTAAACTCTGCGACCTGTCTCAGAGTCCACTCCATCGCTACCCAAAGAAATGACACTAGCCACCAAAGGCCTCGAAGGCGTCGTCGCCAACGAGTCAACTCTCTCAGACGTTCGCGGCGCGGAAGGTAAACTCTTCTACCTCGGATACTCCATCGATCAACTCGTCGAAAATTGCTCCTTCGAGGAAACGATGTATCTCCTCCATAGACGCGAGCTACCCACCCAATCCCAACTGGACGAGTTCACCAAAGTCCTTCGCGAACAGCGCGACCTTCCCGAAGGCGTCATCAAATACCTCACCGGCATTGCGCCCAAGGACGCCGCCCCAATGAACGTCCTCCGCACCGCCGTTTCCATGCTCGGCACATACGACCAGCGCGGCGAAGACCAGAATCCGGCACTCAACCAAGAACGCGCGATGTCCATCTGCGCGAAAATTCCCCTCATCATCGCCTACTACCACCGGGCCCGCCAAGGCAAAGACCTTCCCCCCATTCGAAAAGACCTCTCCGAAGCAGGTCACTTCCTCTGGCTCACCACAGGCGAAGAACCCGGCCCCGACGCCACCAAAACACTCGATGTCGCATACGTCATCCACGCCGATCACGGCATGAACGCTTCCACCTTCTCCGCCCGCGTCACCATCGCCACGCTCTCCGATCTCTATTCGTCCATCACCTCCGCCATCGGCACCCTCAAAGGCCCCCTCCACGGAGGCGCCAATGAAGGTGTCATCGATATGCTCCACGAAATCGGCGAAGAAGACAAAGTCGACGATTACGTCGCCGGTAAACTCGAGCGCAAAGAAAAGATCATGGGTATCGGACACCGGATCTACAAGGTCCTCGACCCCCGCGCCCCACACCTCCGCCGCATGGCTATCAAACTCACCGACGAACTCGGCGAACCAAAGTGGATTAAAATGTCCGAGCGCATCGCGGAAATCATGCGCGAGCAAAAAGGCCTCGAAGCCAACGTCGATTTCTATTCCGCCACTGTCTACTACAGCCTCGGAATCCCGACCGACCTCTTTACCCCCATCTTCGCCATCTCCCGGGCCGCCGGATGGACCGCCCAAGTTCTCGAACAACTCGAAGATAATCGCCTCTACCGACCACTCACCAATTACATCGGACCCGAACCCCCCCGCGAACTCCTGCCCATCACCGAGCGCAGCTAGATGCCAGAAGGATTCCTCCCACTTCCCCAGAAACCACAACAAAAAGGGCTTCCCTCACCGGAAGCCCTTTTCTCCGCCCCAACAGAAGTCACCTACCCCCTCACCGCTCCTCCATCATCGCCCGCCCACCCATGATAACGGAGTGGCTCGGATCCTCCCCGTCAGAACACAAACGCACACAATCGTGCCCGGACACCAAATCCCCGCTCAAACGGCCCGGTCCGGGGAAACTTCTACCCCCGCCACCGCCATCGCGGCAATCCCCTCGCTCCGCCCAATAAAACCCATCTTCTCATTCGTCGTTGCCTTAATCCCCACCCGCGCCGCATCAATCCCCAATGCCTCCCCTATTCGCAGTTTCATCTGCTCCGCATAAGGCAAGATCTTGGGCACCTCAGCAACCACCGTTGCATCCACGTTCGTGATCCATCCCCGCTTGCCCTCAACAAGTGTCGCAACTTTCCGCAAGATATCCAAACTGCTGATCCCTTCGATACGATCATCTTCGGGTGGAAAATAATGCCCGATATCTGGCGCCCCAATCGCCCCGAGAACCGCATCCGCGATCGCATGACACAAGACATCTGCATCCGAATGACCAAGCAATCCCTTTTCGTGCTCAATTTCCACTCCACCCAACACTAACAATCTGCCCTCAGCAAACCGATGTACGTCATACCCAATCCCAACACGATTCATAACCCAAAAGTCCTTTGACCCTAATCAAACGATATTTTTCCGTTGGTGACAACAATACTCCACGTATCCGATTTCTCAGCGCCAGGGCTCCTTGCCACCTTGCCTCCCGCCGCTTCCACCAACAATTGTCCGGCTGCAATATCCCACAAGCTGATTTGCTCCTCAACATAGCCATCTAGCCGCCCACATGCCACATACGCCATCCCCAACGCCGCGCTCCCCATCATCCGCGTCTTCCTAACCCTCGTCGCATACCGCTCAAACTTGGCCATCCCTCGCTTCATACCCTCCTCCGTTTTCGAAAATCCAACCGTCACCACTGCATCTCCCATCTTCCCCCGCTTACTCACCCCTATCTCCTTCCCATTGCGCATCGGTCGCCCACCTCTCTCCACTTCATACAGCTCATCCATCATCGGATCGTAAATGACCCCCACTCGAAGCTCATCACCCCGACGCATCGCAATCGACACGCAAAAATGCGGAATCCCATAAAAGAAATTCACCGTCCCATCGATCGGGTCCACAATCCATTGAAACTCAGACTCCTGATTCCCAGCCATACCCTCTTCCCCGTATATCGCATGATCCGGAAACGCCGCCAAAATCTTATCCGTAATCAGCTCCTGACACCGCACGTCCAACTCCAGCTTGATGTCATGCCGCGTAAACTCATTCACGTCTAAATCCGCCTCAAAGTTCTCCCGCTGCATCGCCCCCGCTGCCCGGGCCGCCTCCTTCGCCGTCTCTAAATACTCACTCATCTATTCGCTGTCCCTTTCCAATTTTTCCAAGTCGCCCTCATTCCACTCGTGATGCCTACTCTCCTTCTATTTTTCCTCCTCCCCAAAATAAAGCTAAAGCACCCGCAATTGTTCGCCTCTCTATTTTCCAACATCATCAGTTTAGGTCGGCCCGCCGAAGGCGGGAAAAAGGGTCAAGGTGAGGAAACTCGATAGCTCCAACAACCTATTTCCCTTTCTATCAAACATTCGCCCAAGGCTGAAAACTATTCACTCACCGCTTTCTCCACATACCCAATCAATATTCTCGCCAGCCCCGCTTTCCCCATTTTTCCCGGCCGCTCCTCGCGCCCATCCACAAAATACACCGTCACCTCGTTCTCCTCGACATCAAATCCGATATCCTCACGACTCACATCGTTCGCCACCAGAAAATCACATCCCTTCTGTTCCATCTTCCTCCTCGCGTTTGCCTCCATATCCTCCGTCTCCGCCGCAAAGCCCACCAATACTCCCTCAAAGCCCATCTCTCCTCGCGCACTTCCTAGAATGTCCCGCGTGCGCTCCATCTCCAAAATCATCCGCTCTCCTGCCTTCTTGATCTTTTCCTCCGAAATTGCAACCGGTCGGTAATCCGCCACCGCCGCGGAAAAAATCGCAGCATCCACCTCGCCAATTTCCCCCAACACAGCCTCATACATCGCTCCCGCCGTCACCACATCAAGCCGTCGCACTCCCTCCGGAGTCCTCAATTCACATGGACCCGCCACCAAGATCACTTCATGCCCCATCGCCGACGCCGCCCCCGCCAAAGCAAAACCCATTTTGCCACTCGATCGATTGCTGATATAACGCACCGGATCAATCGCTTCCCGCGTCGGCCCAGCTGTCACCAGAATTTTCATCCCCTCTTTTGCCTTCTCCCTCGATCCCTCTCTATTCGGAAAGCATCTCCCCTGCCCGCTCCACGATGCCCTCCACCGGCCACAATCTCCCCACCCCCTCATAACCACACGATAACATCCCTTCGTCCGGCCCAATAAACTCATGCCCCCAACTCCGCAACTTCCCCACACTCTCCTGCGTCGCCGGGTGGAGCCACATTTTCCCGTTCATCGCCGGCGCTACCAAAAACTTCGCCCGCGTCGCCAAACAAATTGCCCCCAACACATCACCCGCCAATCCATGCGCCAATCCATTAATCAAATTGGCCGTGGCGGGTGCCAGTAAAACCATGTCCGCACGGTCCGCAAGTTCAATATGCCCCGGACGCCAACTCTCCTTCTCATCATACAAGTCGGTTACCACCGGATTCTTAGATAACACCTGCAACGTCAACGGTTGGATAAACTCCATGGCATCCTGGGTCATCACTACCGTGACTTCATGCCCCAACTTCACCAATTGACTCGCCAAATCCGCCGCTCTATACGCCGCAATCGAGCCGCTCACCCCCAGTATCACGCTTTTTTTTGCTCCCATGAATCAACTCTTTCGCCCCTCACCCAATCAGAAAAACGCAACAAATCAATCTCCCAACCTCAGTTCTCCTTTCGCACCTCTCCCCATCAAAGCGACGGTCCGTGAAAGCGCATGCCAGCAAGCATCCCCGGAACCCCGCACGAAGCTGCACCCACCTGACCTCTTGTCTATTTGCCAATCCTCTTCCCGCGCGCCCCTACCAATAATCCCAACAAGCACTCATAATCCTCTTTCCGTGTCCCACTTTCAATCACGTGCCCATACGCCTCCGCATGTTCCATCTCCGCCGCTGCATTCGCCAGTCGCACTTCCATCTCGCCTGCGCTTTCCGTCCCCCGCCCCGACAGGCGCTCCTCCAATTCCTCCATCGTCGGTGGCATCACAAACACATCCACCAATGCCTTCCGGATGAACTCGTCCTCACAACCACGCACCTGCACCGCACCCTGCACATCAATATCCATCGCCACATCCGTCCCCGCTTCCAACCGCTGCAACACAGAAGCCTTCAATGTCCCATACCGATTCCCATGCACCAACGCATGCTCCAAAAAATCCCCCGCCGCCACCCGCCGCTCAAACTCCTCAACACTCAAAAAATGATAGTGCTCCCCGTCCACTTCCCCATCTCGTATCCGTCGCGTGGTACACGAAATCGAATACACCACTTCCCCAGCATCCCGCAACGCCTGACACAAAGAAGTCTTCCCGGAACCCGAAGGTCCCGATACCAACAACAACACCCCAAGTCTCCCGCTCATTCTTTTCTTCAAAAAATAGCGGACGGCTCCCGCCGTCCCATTCCCAACTAACAACTATTAACAAATAACCAATAACAACGTTCAGTAGCTCCGCTACTGAACGTTTTGCACCTGCTCCCGAATCTTCTCCAATTCCGTCCGCGCATTCACCACATGCTGCGCAATCTCCGCATCATTCGCCTTCGACCCTATGGTGTTCAATTCCCGATTCGTCTCCTGACACAAAAAATCCATCGATCGCCCCACCGGATCTCCACTCTCAAAATACAATCCAAACTGCTTGAAGTGACTCGCCAAACGAGTGCACTCCTCGGTGATGTCACACCGGTCCGCAAACAACGCCACCTCTCGCAGAATCCGCTCGTCGTCCAACGCCAATTCCAAACCCGCCTCTTCCAATCGCTTCATCAAAGACTCCCGATGATGCGCCACAACCCCGGGCGCCCGCGCTTCAACCGCCGAAACCTCCCTCGCAATGGTTGCCACTCGTTCTTGCAAATCCACTTTCAGATGCTGCCCTTCCCGCACCTCCATCGCTACCAATTCGTCCAGCCCCCTCCCCAAAGCCTCCTCCAGCAACGGCCACGTCTCTTCCAATTCCGCCTCCTCCTCCGAAACCGTAAACACACCAGGCGCCCGCAGCAAATCCACCGCATCCATCTCCAGCTTGTCCCCAAAATGCGCCTCCAGTTTCACCAACGCATCCCGATACTGCACCGCCAAATCCTCATCCACTTCCAACGCCCCACCCCGCCCCCGCGTCGATTCCATCGCCACCTGCACACTCACTCGCCCCCGCGCAATCCGACCGACCACGACTTCCCGCACCCGCCCCTCCAAATTCACCAGCCGACGCGGCAGATTCACCATCACCTCAATCTGCTTCCGGTTCAAAGACGAGACTTCCACCGTATACTTCAAGTCACCCGCGATCGCCTCGCCCCGCCCATACCCTGTCATGCTCAACATCCGCGCAGTCTCCCCCCTCCAAAATAAACTTTCAAGCCCCGCCTGCAAATCTCTCAGTCCACCATCGAGACCAGCGGAGCCACTCCGCTTAGCAAGATCACCCTCTCCATCGATCATGCTATTACTCAAGATTCAGCTCCGCCGTCCCGCGACTCAACACACGTCGATTATTCAATCAGTGCCCCTCGCCCCGCCTGAAAATCTCACCTAGCCAGCAACGGAGACACCCACTTCTCAATCTATTTTCACATCGAATCTTCTGTCTTCCCGCATCACCTCGCCTCCATCAGTCTCCCTCACGCCCCTCCTCGCCCTCGCGCCTCCCCGTGCCACGGGCATCCTGCCCGTGATCGAGCACCTTCCGCCCTCGCCTCCCTCAAACCCCCAGAAGTCGTCATCCCTCTCTCCTGGACCAAAACACTCCGCTCCCGTCAACCTCCCCATACCCCTGATTCCCTACCTTTCCCCCTTATCCCGCATCCCCTCCCGCTATCTCCCCCTGCGTGCCAAGCCGAACCCTCACCCACAAACCGGTTCAACTATTCCTCCGTCCTCGGAGCTTGCCCTCAAGGCTGGCATCCTTTTGCAGAAAAACTCAAACAATCGGATCCGGACACACCTCCCGCCGCTGACACCGCTCGCAATAGCCCCCCATCCAAAACCCATCAAAAAATTCCATCAATTCCCCCACCACCCCTGCATCCTCCGTCACAAACCCCGCCTCAAAATTCCGCCGATCCGCCCCCTTCGCCCCCAAGCCTGCCCCCGTCAAATTCGCCGACCCCACATAGGCCCACGAACCATCCCCAATAATCACTTTCATATGCATCCGCACACACAAAACCCGCTCAAATAAATCGCTCTCCGCCAACGCCGGATACTTGTCAAAATCACGCCGAAATCGCGGCCCCGGCTCCTTCGCATGAATTAACCGCACCTCCACCCCCTCCTCCACCAAACCCCCCAACACCCCCACAAACGGCACAAACTTCCCCCCCGCCCCCTTCACATGCAAATCCTTCACATCCGCCGTCGCAATCCACAGCCACTTCTCCACCAAAGGGACCCTCCCCTGCAGCACTTCCCCATAAACCCCCTCATTCAACACCAGTTTCATCTTAATACTTAACTTCCCTTAACCTATTCCAAATCCCCGCCTACGCCACACCAGAAAAGAGAGGCCGCCCATCCCTTTCAAAAGCCATTGCTTTCCCGCCTGTCACCCCAAACTCACCAATCAAAAAAGGGGACCACACGCGTCTCGCGCATCCCGTTTGGCATCTTGCCGAAAGTCTCCCATTCCCCGCCCCGGGCAGCACACCCCCTAAAAGCCCCATTGACGCCACTCTCATCCGCCTTATCATACCAACCGGCGACGTTTCATGAGACCCACCAAGCACAGCACAAATCTCCTGCTCCTCCTTGCGCTGTCGCTAGGGCTGGCCACCCGCTAGTCCTCCTGTTCCGATCTCACCACCCATTTCCGTCCCGTCGTCGCTTTACCCAAAGCAATCAGGCCTCCTTTCGGTCTCGCCTCCCATCCCCTTAAACGCTTACTCTCATAACTTCATCCGGTCCCCGAGGACCCCAAAAAATGAACCCAAACGCCACCAAGAAATACCGGCCTTTCCCACCCGTCGATCTCCCCCATCGACAATGGCCCGACCGCATCCTCGATCACGCCCCCATCTGGTGCTCCGTCGACCTCCGCGATGGCAACCAAGCCCTCCCCGTCCCCATGAACATCCCGGAAAAACTCGAGATGTTCGACCTCCTCTGCCGGGTCGGCTTTAAACAAATCGAAGTCGGTTTCCCCTCCGCGTCCGATACCGAATTCAATTTCCTCCGCGCCCTCGTCGACGAAAAACGCATCCCCGATGACGTCACCGTCCAGGTCCTCGTCCAGGCGCGCGAACACCTCATCCGAAAAACCTTCGAGGCCCTCCACGGCGTCCCCCGCGCCATCGTTCACCTCTACAATTCCACCTCCCCGCTCCAAAGGCGCATCACTTTCGGAAACGCTTCCAAAGAAGAAATCAAAAAGATCGCCATCGACGGCACCAATCTCGTCACCCAACTCGTCCCCACCGTCCCCGGAACCGAAGTCTCCTTCCAATACTCCCCGGAATCCTTCTCCGATACTGAACTCGATTTCTCACTCGAAGTCTGCGAGTCCGTCATGGATATCTGGCAACCCTCCGCCAACAACCCCATCATCCTCAATCTCCCCGCCACCGTCGAATGGACCACCCCTAACGTCCACGCCGACCAGATCGAATGGTTCGCCAACCAACTCGCCGCCCAAGACCGCCGCGATCAAGTCCATATCTCACTCCACACCCACAATGACCGCGGCACCGGCGTCGCCGCTACCGAACTCGGCCTCCTCGCCGGAGCCGACCGCGTCGAAGGAACTCTCTTCGGAAACGGCGAACGTACCGGAAATCTCGACATCGTCACGGTCGCCCTCAACCTCAACTCCCACGGCATCGAGTCCGGTCTCAATTTCAACGACCTCCCCGCCATCCGCGAAGTCTACGAACGCACCACCCGCCTCACCGTGCCCGATCGCCAACCCTACGCCGGCGAACTCGTCTTCACCGCCTTCTCCGGCTCCCACCAAGACGCCATTAAAAAAGGCTTCGATCAACGCACCAAAGAACCCGATGCCCACTGGGCCGTTCCCTATCTCACAATCGATCCCAACGATATCGGCCGCACCTACGAGGCCATCATTCGCATCAACTCCCAGTCCGGTAAAGGCGGTATCGCCTACATCCTCGATCGCGAACACGGCTTCGACCTTCCCAAGGCCATGCACCCCCACGTGGGCAAACGCATCTATGACCTCGCCGACGAACTCAATCGCGAACTCACCGCCGAAGAAATCCTTGGCGCTTTCTATCAGCAATTCGTGAATGTCGATTTCCCCCTCGAACTCGTCGACTACGAACTCATCCACAACACTGGCGAAAAAGGCGAGGTCACCTGCCAAGCCACCATCAAATACGACGGCCAGGAAAAGCAAATCAAAGGCATCGGCAATGGACCCATCAATGCCTTCGTCCACGCCCTCGATCAGGTCGGCCTCAAAAACTTTACCGTCACCGATTACCGCTCCCACGCCATCCGTGGCGGCTCCGGCGCCGATGCCGCCGCCTATATCCAGCTCAAATCAAACGAAGGCAAGCCAGATGAAGCCGAAGGTGCATCATCCGCCAGTCCGACGTCGGACTCAAGCGACACACTCCACTGGGGCTCCGGCGTCGACCCGTCCATCGAAATGGCCGGCCTCAAAGCCCTCGTCACCGCGCACAATCTCCTCAATCGTGATGCCCACCCGTCCGACTCCTCCCCCTGAGAAAAACACCAGCACCATCAACACTCCCCGCCGTCCCCGGCCTCCTCGGCCATGCCCTACCGCTCGAAACTCCTCCTCGCCTTCACCGCCCTCGCGCTGGTCTCCTGCGCTCTCGTCTTCCTCGTCCTCAATCACTTCGCCGGCCAATCAAACTTCCGCCAAATCCAAGCCACCGTCCTCTCCATCGCCGTCTCCGCCGCCAATGAAGTCGATGGAAACATCCACGAAAAGATAAACGGCCCCAAGGCCCAGGATAGCCCGCCATACCAAACCATCGAATCCCAACTAAGATCCATCCGCGATGCCAACCGCGCCGCCGGCATCGATGTCGCCTTTATCTACACGGTCCGCCCCGTCTCCCCCGGTGCCGCCGATTGGATCTACGTCGTCGATGCCGAAGAATCCGGCGACGACAAATCAGCGTTCGGCGATCCCTTCGTCTTCGAAGCCGAAAACCCCGAAGACCTCATCAACGATCTGGAAAAACCCGCCAGCTCGGATAAAGCCTTTACCCACGACGAATACGGCTCCTGGCTCAGCGCGAACGCCCCCATCCGCAACACCGCCGGGATCTCCGTAGCCCTCCTCGGTGTCGACCTCAACGCCGATGACGTCCGCAACGCCGCCCGCCGACTCCGCAACCAAGGGCTCCTCGCCCTCGCCATCGCCCTCGTCGTCGCCGGCGCCCTCGCCACGGTCGCCAGCTCCTGGGCCAGCCGCCCGCTCTCTCGCATCTCAAAGGCACTCGCCGCCATAGGACAAGGAAACCTCGACACACGACTCCCCGCCACCAACGAAGACGAATTCGGTCAGGTCGAAAAAGCCGTCAATACCATGGCGGCATCCCTCCGACAACAAACCGCCCTCCAAGGCTCCCTAACACGCTACCTCTCCCGCAACGTCACCGATAACCTCGCCGCTACATCACAACAACCTGACAAAATTCTGCCAGCCGGCGAGCCCCAGCCAAGTGCCGAACGCCACATCACGGTCCTCTTCTGCGATCTCCACGGCTTCGAAAAACTTAACACCGTCCTCGATCCCGACCAAATCGCCGCTGTCCTCCAAACCTTCTTCTCAAAAATGATCACCGAAGTCTTCGATCACGGGGGCACCGTCGATCGATCTTTCGACTCCGGATTCATGGCCACCTTCGGTGCCCTCCGCGACGATCCCAATCAGGAAAGACACGCCCTCCGCGCCGCCCTCGCCATGGCCCGAGCCGGCGAAACCATGAGCGAAACGCTCGCCTCCACCGGTGCCATCGAACTCGGGGTCCGCATCGGCATCCACACCGGCAACGCCACCGTCGCCGATCTCGACGCCGCCAAACGCATCTCCGCCACTGCCGCCGGACCCGTCGTCGACCTCACCGCCCGCATCCTCGCCGAAAGCCGCCAGCGACAAATCGACATCCTCGTCAGCAAACCCGCAGCCGACGCCGTCTGGAATGACTTCACCTTCCAACCCGCCGGTGAACTCACCACCGACCAAGAGCCCATCCCCCTCTTCCAAGTCCCCACCAAAACCGCCCGCCCACATCGACCTTGACCTCTCCAGGGTTAGCTAGTATCAGCATAAAGAGCGATTCATCAACCATGACCTCTCGTTCCATACTCACTACCCTGATAATCCTGATCGCTCTCACGACGGCTCTTGAGACACACGCCATCATCCTCATCGACGACTTCAACGGCACCTTCGGTCCTGTAACCTCGATCGCTTTCGACGATGTCACCACACTCGAGGGCGAAACCGACTACATCGGCATCAGCGGAACCGGCGGCAATAACCCGACCCTCACAGAGGGAAGCGGTGTCGGGATAATAGCCGCTACCGCTTCTTCTGGAAGCGGCGGCCGCGCAATCTTGACCTACGATGGCAACGACGACGACCCAGGGGGAGTCTCCCTATTCGTCGGTCCCGTGGACCTCACCGAAGCCGGCGCTAATGATCGCTTTCGCTTGGATATCAATGCCCTGACGGGTCCCACCGTTCTCGATTTATCAGTCTTTCCCCAATCCGGCTCAGGCCAGAACGGTATCGTCAACCTCAACATCTCCGGGGGCGCGCAGATATTGGACATCCCCTTCTCCAGCTTCTCCAGCCCCACTGCCCATTTGAGCAACGCGGGCCGGATCTCCATTGCCCTCGACTTCGACCCTGGCGAATCCATCACCATCAACTCCATCTCCATCATCCCCGAACCCTCCTCCGTCCTCTTCCTCACCTTTGCCGGCACCCCTCTCCTTTTTCGCCGTCGCCGTTGAGCCCACCTCCCTCTCTGAGCGGATCCACACCCGCTTCGTTCATAAAAAATCTCCGCGCCCCCGCACCGTAGTTTACCCATGCCGGCGGGCGTGAGTATACTAAGCTCATGCCCAATCCGCATGACGATCCCTCTCCCCTCACCCGCGCCCAACGCGACGTCTACCTCTTCTTCCTTCTCACCTTTCTCGCCCTCGTCACCATTGGAGTCATCGACGACTTCACCCCCGGTAAACTCGCCGCTCCCTTCTTCATCCTTTCATGGGCCATCCTCCTCGTCGTCCACGAACTCGGCCACGCCCTCATGGCCCGCGCCCTCGGCTGGCGCGTCGACCTCATTTCCCTCGGCTTCGGAAAGGTCCGCCACACCTTCCGCTGGTGGAAGATGCCCGTCGAAATCCGCACCATCCCCTTCTCCGGCTTCGTCATCCCGCGCCCTCTCAACCTTACCCTCCCCAAACTCAAAAACTGCCTCATCTACGCCGCCGGCCCGGGCATCGAAATCCTCCTCGTCCTCATCCTTCTCGCCATCCTCGGCACAGAAACGATGCTCACCCGCACCGACTCCATCCCCATCATCGCCGCCCAAGCCTTCTCCGTCGCCGCCCTCACCGGCGCCCTCCTCAACCTCATCCCCATCTCCCACAACCGCTCCGATGACCCCGCCAACCCGTCGCCCGGCAACCCTTCCGACGGCCTCGGCATGATCCTCGCCTGGTTCCTCCCCCTCTCTCACTACCAAGCCCTCCTGAACGACACCCCGAAAGACCCCGATCAACCCTGAGGGCCGTGCCACGGGCATCCTGCCCGTGATCGAGCACCAAAAAACACCGCCCAAAAAGAAAACTCGAGAAGTCCTCCCCACATTCTAATCACCAACCTCCTGACTCCTGCCTCCCCTGCCTCCCCAATTCAAAATTCAACATTCAACATTCAACATTCAAAACTCAACATTCGCGAGCGCCCGCCGCTCGCGCCCCCTTCACCATTCACCATTCACCATTCACCATT
>JBCDBW010000088.1:0-19015 GCA_039182965.1 Verrucomicrobiota bacterium | reverse complement strand
CTCCCGAGACGCAACTAGACGGGCCGGCCTCGTTGAAGATTGGGAACCGATATTTCAAGAACTGGAATCGACGTGGTGAGGGGAAAATGGATGTCGCGGGTGCGATCATGCGTTCTTGTAACACCTGGTTTTATCGAGCGGCGATGGAGACGGGGTCACAGCCTCTGAGCGACATGGCGCATCAGTTAGGGTTTGGAAGGACGACCGGTTTGCCCTTGGCGGCGGTGCCGAGTGGTTTTGTGCCGACGGAAGAGTCTTCGCGTGAGCGATCCGGACATGGCTTGACGCACGGGTATCTGGCAAACATGTCGATTGGGCAGGGGGACGTGAGTGCGAGTCCGCTGCAAGTGGCACGAATGATGGCGGCGGTGGGAAATGGGGGACGAATTCCGGCTTTGCGATTGGTGAGGCAGATTCAATCTTCCTCGACCAATGAGATCGTGCGGGTTTATCCGGAGGGGGCGGCGCGGCCCTTGGGGTTGGAGGCGAGCAGTCTGGAAGCTGTTGTGAAGGGGATGGTTGCGGTGGTGCATTCGCGATATGGGACGGGAGGGCGTGCGGCGATTTATCATGGGCAAATGGCGGGGAAGACTGGCACTGGGCAGTGGGGGAATCCGGCGGAGAAGAAGTATGTGGCGTGGTTCGCGGGATTTGTGCCGGTGGACGATCCTCGGTATGCTTTTGCCGCTTTATATGAGGGGCGACCGGGGGAGTATCTGAGTGGGGGAAAGCGTGCGGCGCCGATGGTGCGGAGCTTTTTCAACTCGCACTATGCAAATGAGGTGGCGGGACGTTGAACTGTTGTTCGTCGTGCGCTGAGGGTTGGTTGGGGTCGGAGGTTGCTTTTGGGGGGCGTTTTTGGGGAGGTGGCTCATTGGGGCCGGGGCTTGCGTGGGTGGGCTGGGAGTGGGTAGCGTAGGTGGGTCATGGTGGAGCGGCTTATTGAGCATCCGGCGACTTGGCTGGAGGTGTTGCATCTTGCGATTACTCTTGGGATCGCGGTGCGGGTGATCATGCGTCGTCCCGGGCCGGGGGTGGCTTTGGCGTGGGTGGCAATTGTCGGGATTTTGCCTTATGTGGGGGCGTTACTGTATCTCTTGTTTGGAGAGGTGAGGATCAGCAAGCGGCGGGCCCGGCGGATTGCGGAGCGGAAAGGGCACTACGAGGAGCTGGTGGAATGGGGGATTGCAGAGGGGTTGGCTAGTGTGGATTGGTCAAAACATCCGCCGGAAGCGGCGGGGATGGATCGTTTGGGGCGTAAGGCGGTGGGGTTTCCGACGGTCACGGGAAGCCGCGACGAATTGTTTTCGGATACGGGGGAAGTGTTGGATGCGATTGCCCGCGATGTTGATGCGGCGGAGAAGAGCGTTTTGATGGAATTCTATATTTGGAATGAGGGTGGGAAGGCGGATGAAGTGTTGGAGGCCTTGATTCGAGCGGCAGAGCGAGGGGTAAAGTGTCGGGTATTGGTGGATGCGGTTGGTGGTCGTCCCTGGTGGAAGGGGAAGCAGCCGAAGCGACTGCGTCGAGCGGGCGTGCAGGTGCGTGCGGCTTTGCCGGTGGGTTTGTATCGTTTGCTTTTTGCGCGGACGGACTTGCGCATGCACCGGAAGATTGTGGTGATCGACGGGAAGGTGGCTTGGACGGGGAGCATGAATATGGTGGACCCTCGTTTCTTTAAGCAGGAAGCGAATGTGGGCGAATGGGTGGACGCAATGGCGCGGATGGAGGGGACCGTGGTGGGGCCGTTGTCTTTGGTCATGTTAGGAGATTGGATGAACGAGTGCGGGGAGACGATTCATGATGCGCTGCGGGATTTGGGACATGAGAATGTCCGTCCCAATGGGACGGGTGACGTGCAAGTGGTGCCGTCTGGTGTTGGTGAGACGAGTGACGGTTTGCTGCAGATGCTTTTGGCAACCATCCACTCTGCCAAGGAGGAATTGATACTGACGACTCCGTATTTTGTGCCGGACGAATCCATGCTGCGGGCATTGCGTGGTGCGGCGGGACGCGGGGTGAAGGTGGATTTGATTGTGCCGGAGAAAGTGGACTCATTACTGACGCGGTACGCCAGTCGATCTTACTATGATGAGTTGATGGAGACGGGCGTGAGGATTCAGCTTTATCGTGGCGGGCTCTTGCACACCAAGTCGATTACGGCAGACCGTTGCATATCGATGTTTGGGACGGTGAATCTCGACATGCGCAGTTTGTGGATCAATTACGAGGTGGCTTTGTTTGTGTATGGGAGAGAGTTTGGGGAGCACCTTCACGAGTTACAGGCTTCTTATCTTGAAGACTCGGTGGTCCTTGATCCGGATGAGTGGGAGAAGCGATCGCGGCGTGAGCGGTTGATGGAGAACACCTTTCGATTGGTAAGTCCGATTCTATAGGGCCGCAGGAGAGGCGGTCAAAGGGAGTCTGGCGCGATTGACGAGTCGGAGGCAGGGGGTGCGGCGGCCTCCTGTTTCTTCCGCAGGTCGAGGCGGTATTTATTGAGAAGATTGCGAGCAATGGAGGAACTGAGTTCGCCGAGTGCTTTGCTCATGGCTTCTGCAATGGCGGTGTATTCATCGGTCAGAGGCGCCTCGGGGTCGACGGCGGCGAGCGGGATGGTGATGGTTCGGGAGAAGGACGCGCTATCGATTCCGGAAGCAGGTTTTCCTTCGATTGTGTAGTTGGAGTCTAGGAGGACTTGGCCGGAGGAATTTTTCTCAAAGTGACGGATTACCAGCGAGACGCGGTAGTCGTAGTTGGACAAGGAGACTTGTGGGAAGGGGACCACGTTTGGACTGTCGATGAGATGGGAGACATTGTCGGCGAGGACGCGGGTGATGGCGCCTTGGACGGGTTCTCCCCAGAGGTGGAACTCGGGGACGCTCAGGACATTTCCCGGCTTAAAGGTCACGATGGGATTGCGATCAAGGTAGCCGGGGATGGCGGCGGGTCCGATCTGGACGGCGAGATTGGAATTAGAAGTGAGTTTTGGGGGAGCGTTCTCGCCGGTAAAGTTTTCGAGGACGTAGAACTCGGTCGGATCCGAGGTGGGTTCGAGGAGACTGCATGCGGGAAGTGCTGCGACCAAGAGTGCAGCGGTGAGGAGAGGAGTGAGACGTGGCGTGGAGGCGGGCATGCGATGGATGACTATGGTTTTTTCTTTCCAGTGATGATGGCGTTTGGATTGCGTTGGAGGTAGTCGGTAAGTTCGCGAATGGAGCGCGCGGCGCGATCGATTTCGCTGAGGACGTTTTGAATGCGGAGACCGATGTCGGCGTTGGGATTGGTGAGATTGGCGATATTACCCGCGGCGATATCGGCTTTTGTCATGGCGGATGCGGCTTTTTCGAGGGTTGTTTCAATATCTTCCTTGTTCACCGAGGCGAGGATGGACTTGAGTTCTTCGGTAGCGGCGCTGAAGTTCGCGATGCCTTCTTTGAGCTGTTGATCGGAGACGAGCGTGTCGGCGCTTTTCAGGAATTGGTTTGCATTTTCGCTGATCGCCTTTGTGTCGATGGCACTAATCTTGTCATCGAGATTGTTAACGAGTTTATTGGCGTCCGAGACGAGGCCGCCGATGTCGATCTTGCTGATGTTTTCGAGGCTGGAAGCCAGTTTTTCGAAGACCTGCTCGATTTGGCCTTTTACGGTGGGAATTTGAGGGTAGGGCGCGATGGGAGGGCCTTCGAAGGTGAATCCGGGTCCGCTGTCGGGAAGGAAATCGAGTTCGACGATGAGCTGTCCAGTGAGGACGCTGACCTGGGTCATGCGGGCGCGGAGCCCTTGATCGATGGATGCCTGGATATTTTCTTCGGTGAAGAAATCGGTTTTATCGCGATCGGTATCGCCCGTGAGGTTTGCGAGGCGATTGGCGGAAATCTCGATGACTACGGGGATGAGTTGTTGGTGTGTTTGGGGATCGAGTTGGACTTGAATTTTCACGACGCTCCCGACTTTGACGCCACCGAGGCGAACATCGGATGATTCGGTGAGGCCGTTGGCGGCGGTTTGGAAGTAGACGAGAAATCTTTCCTTGGTTTCGAACAGGCCGCCGGTGCCGAGGAGGATCACGGCGGTGATGACGAAGATCACCGCTCCGGAAACGAAGATACCGACGGCGGTGGGATTGGCTTTCTTGCTCATGAATGGGAACCCTGGCGTGGTGCGGCTGGCGACGCCTGGCTGTTTGTGCCATCTGACGGGGGTTGGGGAAAGGATTTTTCATCGGGGACGCCCCGATTGAGGAAAAGGCGGACATCTTCCCTGGGGGATTTTTCGCGGAGCTCGTTTGGATCGCCGGTCGCACCCATGGTGCGGGTTTGGTTATCGAGGAAGACGGAATTGGTGCCGACAGCGAAGATACTAGCGAGTTCGTGAGTGACGATTACGATGGTAGAGCCGAGGCTGTCTCGGAGGTGGATGATGAGGTCATCGAGGCGTTGGGCGCTGATGGGATCGAGGCCTGCGGAGGGTTCGTCCAGGAAGAGGATTTCGGGGTCAAGCGCCATGGCGCGGGCGATGCCCGCGCGTTTGCACATTCCGCCGCTGATTTGGGCGGGGTAGAAGTCCTCGAAGCCGCCGAGGCCGACGAGTCCGAGTTTGTAGGAAACGAGATCGCGAATTTGGCTGGATTTGAGGGACGTGTATTGTTCGATGGGCAGAGCGACATTTTCGGCGAGCGTGAGCGAGCTCCAGAGGGCTCCTGATTGATACATGACGCCGAACTTGCGAGTGATCTTCTTACGGGTCTCTCGATCGGCAGCGGTAAAGTTGACGTTCTCGAAAAATATCTCACCGAGGGCGGGTTCTTTGAGGCCGATGAGGTGTCGGAGGAGAGTACTTTTCCCGCAACCGGAACCTCCCATTATGATGAAGACGTCGCCGTGATTGATGGCGAAGGTAATGTCGCGCATTACGACAAAAGAGCCGTAGGCCATCGTGAGGTTTTCGACCTTAATGTGAGGAGCGGGTTCAGACATGGAGGAAAGCAGAGTGTCAGAGGCCGAGGATCGTGGTGAGGACGGCGAAGATGGCATCGGCGATGATGATGGCGGTGATGGATGTTACGACTGCGGAAGTGGTGGCGCTGCCGACGGCTGCGGAGCTCCCGCCGGACTGCATTCCACGGAGGCATCCGGCGCCGGCGATGATGAAGCCGAAGACGAAGCCTTTGGTGATGCCGATCATGCAGGCGACGATATCGAGGGAGTTGATAGTCTGATTGAAATATTGGTCAAAGGAAATGCCCATGGTGACGCCGACGATCATGCCGCCGAGGATTCCGATAATGTCTGCGTAGACGGTGAGCAGAGGCATCATGATGACGAGGGCGAGGATGCGTGGGATGACAAGGAAATCGATGGGGTTGAATCCGAAGGTGCGCAGGGCGTCGATTTCCTCGTTCACCTTCATGGAACCGAGTTGGGCGGCGAAATTGGCGCCGGTGCGACCGCTCATGATGACGCCGGCCATGATAGCGCCCATTTCGCGAACCATGGCGATCCCGACGAGATCGGCGACGTAGATCGAGGCGCCGAACTCGCTGAGCTGGTGTGAGCCGACGAAGGCGAGGATCATTCCGATGAGGACCGAGATGAGGGCGACGATGGGCAGGGCTTCGGCTCCGCTTTCCTGGACGGTGACCCAGAAATCGCGATGGCGGAAGCGGGCGCGTCCGGTGAGGAGGCGGCCGATGGCGAAGAGGCATTCTCCGAGGAAATTGAAGAGATCGAGCAGTTCGTCGACGATGGCGAGGCTGGCGGAACCGACGCGGTAGAAGAAGCGTCGATCCTGGCGGCGGTTTCCTTCTTCTGTTTCCGGGACGGCGAGAGCCATGTCGAGGAGGTCATTGACATCGCCGGGGAGAGAATCGCGATCGAAGCGGGTGTTGGTGGACTCGCATTGACGGTGGAGCTTGAGGAGGAGGCTGATGAGTGAAGAGTCGTAGGAGTCGAGGGCGGAGGTATCGAAGGTAATCGATGAGGGCGGGCCGCCGTCATTCAGGGGGGTGGCGAGGGAGGAGGCGAAGTCGGGCGGGGAGCTGTTGATGTGCCAGCTTCCGCTGAGGAAAACCTCAAGGCGATCGCCTGAGCGATCGGCGCTGAGCAGGTTTGATGAATCGTCGTTCACAGTGGATGAAGCCGTGCGGCAGCCTCTCTGTTTTGGGAGAGAAGCGAGGGGTGGTCAAGGTTGCAGTCACGGGCTTGTCTCGCCACGCGTTTCGAGTTGAAAGTGTTCGAGGATGCGGGGTTCGATGAAGGAGTAGAAGGGGTTCCAGCGGAGGCGGAGGAGGTTTGAGGCGGAAAGGACGAGGACGCCGCGTTCGCCTTGGAAGGCGAGGTTTCCGAGTTGGATCCCGGGGCTGGGGAGAGGATTTTCGCCTCCGTAGACGGGATCATCCCCGCGGAAGGGGAGGGAGACGTGAGTGAGGGAATAGACGTCGGTGGGCCAGGAGAGATTGGTATCGGCGTCGAAGGTTTCGGCTTGTTCGGGTGGCCAAGTACGGACGATGAGGTCTTTGCTTTCAGGGGATTTATTCGCGAGGAGGTGGAAGGTGAAGGAACGGTCATCTTTTTTGAGCAGCTCGTTGATTTCGTTCAGGGGATCTGATTTGAGGAGGGGTTCCACGGCGGTGAAACGATTGAGGTCGAAGACCACGAGTTCGTGTCCATTTTGTGGAAGATGGTCGTAGAGGACGGAAACGACGGCTGGGGCGGAGACTGTGGCGTCGATCGCGGACTGGAATGTGAGGAGGCGGGGAAAGGAATCGAGTTTATTGTCTTTGCTGAGGCGGACGAGACGATCGTGATTTGCGATCGTGATACGGCGGGCGAGGGTGCCGGCATTGGTGGGGAAGGAATTGTATTTGTAGGGATCGTATTCCGGGAGGATATCGGTCCACGCGAGTTTTTTGAGGCCAAGGAGGGCACCGACGCGTTGCTGCCAGATGGCGAATGCGGCGAAGGGTGTAATGGCGATTTCCGGGGAGAGGAGAACGATGGAGTCGACTTGGGGGAGGGAGGAGTCTTCGAGTTGGTCGAGGGCGTAATGGACTGCGAGCGCGGCGCCGTTGGAATACCCAACCAGATGGAGGGGCTGATTGGGTACACTCTTTTTCAGGTGTGCCATGGCGATTTCCACGGCGGCGGCCATATCCTGCCACTTTGTATGCACAAGGCCGGACGGGGCGGTGCCATGGCCTGGAATGCGCAGTCCAATGACATAAGCGCCGGAGCGATTGAGTGCTTCGCCGATGGACCGGAGGCTGTAGGGTGAATCGGAGAGGCCATGGAGGAGGAGCACGCCGGCGCGGGGGGTATCGGTTTTGAGTTCGAAGGTACGGTTCCAGTTTTGTGGCCAACGGTCCGGGTCGGCGATACTGTCGCGTGTGAAGCGGTTGATTATGTTTTGTTCGGACTGCGGGACCTGACCGTAGACGAGCTGGTTGAGTTGTTCGAAGAGGCGGTTTTCGAGGGTGAGGTATTCGTCGAAGGAATCCACCTTTGATTTCCGATTGAACTCCTCGTCGAGGAACTCGGTATGCCAGACGCTGAGGTTGGGGCGGTTGTTGAGGTGGAGAATCCCGAAGACGACGACAATGATCAAGCCACCGACCACGCCATGGAGGAGGGCTTTGACGATGTAGAGGGCCGAGGCGCCTGCGAGTTTCTTCATTCGGATATGGTTAGGCTCATTCCGCGGAGAGATCGACGCGGATGAGTTCTTTATCATTGCGGATGAAGGCGGACTTTTCAGCGTATGCAGGTGTCGTCCAAACGACGGGTCGATCGAAGGCGTTATTGGTGGCGTCGACGGCGTGGAAGCGATCGACTTCTTCGTATCCGTCGGGAGTAAGTTTCGCGATGATGAGGTCGCCGATTTCGTTGAAGATGAAGAACTGATCGGTTTCCGGGTGATAGGTGAGCATGGCAGTGCCATGGCGGACGCGGCTTCGGAGGTCTTGGGCGATCACGGGGACTGTGGTTTCCCAGAGGCGAGTGCCATCGGAGAGTTTCGCGCCGATCAGGGCGCTCGTATCGATATCAGGTCCGTAGATCATGCCGTTGAGGAGGTAGGGAGTGCTATTGGCGGCAAACACCCCTTGCTTGGGATTGGCGCGCCAGAGGAAGGAGGCGGCAGGTTTGGTGTCGTCCAACTGGATGGCGGCACCCACGCGACCGATTCCGCTCGCGAAGAGGATGTTGCCTTCTTGACGGGGGGCCATAATCGACATGGCGTAGGAAGGCTGCAGAGGGAGTGACCAGTAAGTCTCTCCGGTTTCGGGATTGAGGGAATTGATATTTTTGGGATCCCAGATAATGAGTTGGTCGACATCAGCGTGGGTGATGAGTGTGGGCGGGCAGTATCCGGGTTCGGGGGCGGAGAGGGCGCGCCATCGTTCTTCGCCGGTTTCTTTGTCGAAGGCAACGGCGACGCTTCCGTCGCCGCCGACGATGCAGTAGACGAGATCGTTGTGAACGAGAGGGTGGGCGGCGTAGCCCCAGATGGCGGTTTCGGTATTGTAGACTTTTGGGAGGTCGTGGCTCCAGATCACGGAACCGTCGCTTTGATCGAGGCACCAGAGATTACCTTCGGCGCCGAGCGCGAAGACTTTACCGTCAGCGACGGTGGTCGTGCACCGGGGGCCGCCACCATAGGACACGGCATAGGGGCGGTCATATGAGTGGGACCAGATTTCCTTGCCGGTCGCGGTATCGAAGCAGCGGACGCGTTCTTTTCCCTGGAGTATATCGCGAGCGCCGGGGTTGTTTTCTATCTCGCCAGATTCGATGACGTAATCCATGAGGAAGACCTTGCCGTCGGCGACGGCGGGGCCGGAGTATCCCCAGGAGACTGGCGTGCGCCAGAGAACCTTTGGTCCGCCATCGGGAAATTTTTTGAGGATACCTGTTTCATTCCAGGTGGCATCGCGATTAGGTCCCAGCCATTGGGGCCAGTCTTCCGCATTCGACGCAGCAAGCAGGCAGACAGAGGTGAACGCTGTGGTGATGAAGACGAGAGCTAGGGGCGGTGTTTTCATGTTCTCTATCGGGCCTGATGTCGTGGGAAAAGTCAATCGTCGGCATGTGGAGATCGGGACTTGTTCGCCGGCGTGAAATTGTGAAATTTGGAAGGAATGACATCAATTGTATGGATTTGGCCTTGTCTTGTTTTGGCGGCGACGGGGCTGGATGGGGCTTCGGGGCTGCGGCCTAATTTCATTGTCATCATGGTGGATGACATGGGGTATGCCGGCGTAAGTTGTTTCGGGAATCCGTTTTTTGAGACGCCGGAGATTGACCGGATGGCGGCGGAGGGCAAACGGCTTACGGATTTTCATTCATCGGGCACGGTGTGTTCGCCGACGCGGACGGGCCTTTTGACGGGGCGTTATCAACAACGGGCCGGAATCGAAGCGGTGATCCATCCTCGTTCGGATCATCCCGAACATCGGAAGGGGTTGAAGCGATCGGAGACGACCTTTGCGGAAGTGTTGAAGCGAGCCGGGTATGTGACGGGTTTGGTGGGTAAGTGGCATCAGGGGTATCCGCACAACTCGGAGGAGTATCATCCTCAGAACCATGGGTTTGATGAGTTCATCGGCTATCACAGTGGAAACATTGACTTTGTGAGTCACGTGGGAGATCACGGCAGGCACGACTGGTGGCATGGGCGGGAGAGGGTGGAAGAAAAGGGGTACTGCACGCATTTAATCAACCGCTATGCCTTGGAATTTATTCGGGCGAACGCGGACGATCCTTTTTGTTTGTATGTCGCGCACGAGGCGATTCACAACCCGGTGCAAGTGCCGGGCGATCCGGTGCGGCGGACGGAGGAAGGGGGGTGGGAGCGCTGGGAGGCCCCGAGCGAGAATGCGCGGATCGAGAAATACAAGGGGATGACCCTTCCGCTTGATGAGGGGGTCGGTGAGATTCTCGATCTGTTGGGGGAACTGGGGTTGGACAAGAAGACCTTTGTTTTCTTTTTTTCGGACAATGGTGCCTCGCGTGATTTCCCGAGTGGGAGCGAGGACTTGCGAGGCGGCAAAGGCGAAGTGTATGAGGGAGGGCATCGGGTTCCTGCGATTGCGTGGTGGCCGGGGCGAATTCAAGCTGGATCTGAGACGGCGGTTCCGGGGATCAGTATTGATGTGATGCCGACGCTTTTGGCGATGGCCGGGGTGGCGGTTCCGGTGGGATTGGATGTGGACGGGGTGGATTTCTCGCCGGTGTTGTTCGGGAATGGCGATTTGGAGGAGCGGGCTTTGTATTGGGCATCGCTCTCGAACCGCGGTCAGCGGGCGGAGGCGATGCGCGAAGGGCCATGGAAATTGGTGGTGACGCATCCGGGCGCGCAACCGGGGACGTTCGAGAATGAAACGGTGGAACTCTATCGATTGGATCGGGATGGCAAAGAAGCGGTCAACCTTGCGGGGTCGGAGCCGGAACGGACGGCGGTGATGTTATCGGCATTAAAGGCTTGGTATGCTGAGGCGGAGGCGACGGCGACGCCTCAAGAGGGTGGGTGGTTGGCTGATGCAGACGAGTGATGATCGTTGCGTAGAAGGGCACGTGGGTTGGGCAGCCCAATCCTTCACAAGCAGGCATTCCCTGGAGGGTTCCTGTTTCCGGCGCTCCTGCCCAAGGCTGGGGCTCCGTCGAGAGCGGCACGCGTGGCACTTGGTTCATCGAATTTTGGAGGGACTTATCGGGGACGGTGCGTTCAGCGGGTGTTGAATTGTCCGTTGGCACTAGGGTGCATTCATGTCAGGGTGCGCGGCACGGCATGGGACGCAAACCGGCGTTGATATTCATCTTCATTACCCTTGTTCTGGCGATTGTCGGGATAGGGATCGTCGTGCCGATTCTGCCCAGCTTGGTTGAGGAATTGCAGGGACGGGGGATCGCGCGGGCCTCTTATACCTATGGTTTACTGGTGGCCTTATATTCGCTGATGCAGTTTATTTTTTCTCCTCTGTTAGGGAGTTTGTCTGATCGGTTCGGGAGGCGAAAAGTTATTCTAGGGTCTTTGTTAGGTGCAGGGCTGGATTATTTTCTACTTGCGTTTGCTCCGAATCTCTGGTGGTTCGTGTTGGGGCGGTTGATTGCAGGGATCACAGGGGCTAATTTTGCGGCGGCATCCGCGTATATTGCCGACATCAGTCCGCCGGAGAAGCGGGCGGCGAACTTTGGATTGATAGGGGCGGCGTTTGGGGTGGGATTTGTCGTGGGACCGGCAATTGGTGGGGTGTTGGGAGAGTTGGGGTTGCGTGTGCCGTTCATTGCGGCGGGGGTTTTGACCTTGTTGAATTGTCTATATGGATTCTTTGTGTTGCCTGAGTCACTTGCGTCGGAGAATCGTCGGGCCTTCAGTTGGAAGCGTTCCAATCCGGTGGGTGCGTTGTTTGACTTGCGCCGTTACCCCATGGTGTTTGGGTTGTCGGGAAGTTTCTTTCTCCTTCACATGGCGCACCAAGTGTTACCGAGTACGTGGGTTTTATACACGGGGTATCGATTTGGGTGGTCGGTGGGGCAGGTGGGATTTTCGTTGGCTTTGGTGGGGTTGATGGCGGCGGTCGTACAAGGCGGATTAACGCGGGTGATTGTTCCGAAGTTGGGGGAAAAGAAGACAGCCGTGCTGGGGTTAACGATGGGTACGGTTAGTTTGGTAGCGTATGGTCTCGCGACCCGCGGCTGGATGGTTTATCCCATCATCATTCTAGGATCGCTTAATGGTTTGGCGAATCCTGCGATCAAAGGATTGATTTCGCGGAGTGTGGGCGCAGACGAGCAGGGGGTGGTGCAGGGGACGCTCGCGAGCGTCATGAGTATCGCCGGGATCTTAGGGCCGCCGATTGCGACCGGGCTTTTTGGATACTTCATCAGCAACCGGGCTCTGCGTGAGGTGCCGGGGGCGGCTTTTTTCTTCAGTGCCCTTCTGCTGGTGGGCTCCATTATTCTGGCGGTGCGTTCTTTTCGCCTCTTGGCCTCACCTCGGGGCGAGGAAGAGGTGGTGGAGCCCCATCGTTCGTCATAGGCCAGAGGAGGCGGTCTTCTTTCGGGCACGCAATTGGGTGCGCAGCTGCTTTCTGAGATCTGCTTTTTCGGGATTGGGGGCGAGGTTGGTAAGCTCTTCGGGGTCGTTTTTGTAATCGTATAATTCGACACCAAACTCGCCGTCGTCCCACTCGGTGTAGCGATAGCGATCGGTGCGGATGGTGCGGCCAAGGAATTTTGAATTGTCATCTCGCTTCACGGTGCGCGATTCCGTCACGCTGTAGGCGGTATTGCGGACGGTTGCTAGGGGGTTTTCGAGGATGGGGATGAGGCTTGCGCCTTGAAGATGTTTGGGACGGGGGAGGCCGCAGAGGTCATTGAGGGTGGGGTAGACATCGATCAGTTCAACGAGGGACTGTGTCGTCGTGCCCTGAGCCATGTCGGGCATTGGGACGGAGAAGATAAGTGGGACTCGCGTGGAACCTTCGAAAAGATCGCTTTTCTGCCAGAGGCCATGATGGCCGAGGTGGTAACCGTGGTCTGAAAAAAACACCACAATGGTATTATCGGTGAGGTCAAGACGGTCTAGGGCATCGAGAAGTCGACCTACTTGGGTATCAACGAGGGAGATGGAGGCGTAGTAAGCTTGAATAATTTCTTTTCGTTGAGCGAGCGTGAGATCGAGTTGATGGGCGCGATCGGGCAGGGCGGCCTTAGGGATATCGTTGCGGTCGTTCGGGTCGAGAAGCACGGGATCAATTTGGTCGGTGGGGTAGAGGTCGAAGTAATGAGGGGGCGCGACGAACGGGGTATGCGGGCGGTAGAAGCCCATTGCGATGAAGAAGGGTTTTCCTGTTTTATCGGGGTGATGTGTTTCGAGGAGATCAATCGCGTCGGTAGTGCCGATACCGTCCGTATGATCTTCGTCTTTGCTGGCGACCTTGAGCCAGCTTAGGGTCCCACCGAATTTTCCTTCCTGAAGGGTATTGATGTCGGGCTCGACCGCTTTATCGATACCAATGGGGTTACGGACTTCGTCCCATGATTGGGGATCATCGCCTCCATCGTTGCCGATATCGGTGGGAACGGCGTAGTGATAGATTTTACCGACGCGGGCGGCGAAGTAGCCGTGGTTTCGAAAGTGTTCCGGCATGGTGACGACCTCGGGGATGTTTTCCCGGAAGTGGCCGGCGTTCGAGAGGATGCCCGTCGACTCGGGGTAGAGACCGGTCATAAAGGATGAGCGGGAGGGGTTGCAGACGGGATATTGACAGTAGGCTCGTTCGAAGAGGAGACCGCGTGAAGCGAGTCGATTCAAGTTTGGGGAATTCACGAGCGGGTGTCCGTAGGCCGCAAGGTCGCAGTTCATATCGTCCGTGGTGATGAGGAGGACATTGGGTTGCGAACTTGCCGGGGTCGTGAGGGCGATGGACAGGGCGAGGAAGAGAGACGTGAGGAAGGGTTTCGTGGGGAGCATTTCAGCGGTGGTTATGGGTGGCAAAGAGGTTGATCGTATGGACTATTCACTGTCCACCAAGGAATTTTCAATGATCAAGTTTTGGTTTGGCAAGGTAGCTAGTGCTTCCTGCTTTGTGGGCGGAAGGGCGGGTTCTTGTAATGGTTGTTGAAGTGGGTTATAGGGGGATATGAGTACGACAACGGTGGACGAAACAACGGTCGAGGAAAAAGCCCAGGAACTGTGTCAGTGGGTGGTGGACAGCCCTCAATTTGTGGAGGCGAGAGAGAAGATCGTTGCTTTTCTGGAGGATGAGGAAGCGCAATTGCTTTATCGCGCGTATCACGAAAAGGGAGTGGAAATCACTCGGCGGCAACGCGAGGGAGATGGACTGACGGGAGCCGACCATATGGAGTTTGAGAGTTTGGAGGATAAGGCTCGTGCGAACCCGGTGACGGATGCCTTTATGAATTCGGAAGCGGAAATGAATGCGATCTTTTCGACGGTGGCGAAGTATTTGCAACGGACTCTGCAGACGGGATCGGTTCCGTCGGCGGAGGATTTTGCCGACTCAGAGTGTTGTGAGAGCGGCGGGTGTGGGTGTGGGTGACGGACTTGGATCAAGGGGCCGGATGATGGACGAAGTGGCACGATCTCAGAGGCACACGGTATTGTATGACAGCGAATGTTCGCTGTGCACGTTTCAGATGAAATTGCTTACCTGGTTAGATTGGTTTGATCGTGTGGATTTGCTAGCGATCAAGGACAAGCGCGCGGCGGTTGTGGCTCCTGATTTGACTCGTGAGGATTTGCTTGAGGCGATTCACTGTATTACGCCGGAAGGAACGCGGTATCGGGGTGCTCGGGCGATACGATTTCTTTCCCTGCGGATGCCGTTGGCGGTGCCGCTGGGGTTATTTCTTTGGTTTCCGGGTGTCATCTGGGTTGCGGAGAAGGTGTACATGTGGATCAGCCGGAATCGGTTGGTCTTGAGTCGGGTTTTTGGGTGCAAGGGGGCGTGCGCCGTCATGCCCGCGCGGGAGGGACGAGGGGAATTGTTTGAGGAGGAGAAAAGGGAGAAGAGGGAAAACGAGGTTCTCTGATCAGCTTGGGAGAAGGCTATGTGCCTTTTTGGGGTTTCGTTACATGGGGTATCAGGGACTACGATGCTCGTGTCCGGTTTTCTTTTTGCACTGGCTATTTTCCTTTGGAACCTCTCGGATGGCGGCGGTTCTGGGTTTGGGGCAGGAGCTGGGGTGTTACCTCGTTTCTTCGCATTTTCGATCGTCGCGCTGATGGTGACCGTCGGCATTTGGGTGGCGACGGGACCATGAGGTGGCTGCGAGGTCAGCCCTCTTTGAGCATCGCGTGCGATGATGGAACGGTCAGCTGGGCAATGCTATTTCTGACGATGGGAGAGGAGGTTAGGGGAGGATGGCGTCGAGATTTCCGACGAGGATCTGGGACCAGGTTTCGAGCTGGTTGTGACGACGGGCGAGTTGTTCGCGGGTGAGGAATTCGAGGTCGACGATGTTGTCTTCGTTCGACGTGACTTTATTGGAAGAGAGATCGAAGAGGTGGACGACGCCGAGGTGGACGGAACCGACCTCGGTGGAGTCGTCGTTGATGAGGCCGACGATGGTTTGGGAGTGCTGGGAGTCGAGATTGAGTTCTTCGTCGACTTCGCGCTCGACCCCTGTGAGGTAGGTATCTTTCTCCAGGCTCGCGGCCTCCTCGTCTTCCGCGTTGATATGGCCGCCGATTCCGATGGAGCCTTTTGAAGCCAGTCGTTTCTCGCCAGAGCCGCCGCCGCGGACGTAGTGGAGGAGGCGGCCTTCGTGATGGAAGATGGCGTAGGGGATGATTTGTTTGTGGGAGGGGTCCTCTTCGGCATCATCGCGGGCGAGGAAGTAGTTGTTTTCTTTTTTGAGGAAGGAGGGGAGATACTGATCGGCATTAGGATTGAAACCTTGGAAGGAGCCGATATTGTCGAGGAGGGCGCGCGGGACGACGAGGACTTTTTCGTCGGGGTATTTCTTGGGCATGAAGGAGGGTTTAGGCGAAGAGAGGCAGGGGAGCAAGGGAAATGGAGTGGCGGCGAAGGGGGCGAGGCCCCTGTGAGTTGAGCTGACCTCTTTCCTTTAACCCGCTCCCCTTGGTTCGTGGGAATGTGAAGTGTCGTGAGGGGAGGCGGCAACGCTGAAATGGATTTTTTGATCGCGGATGAGAGGAGAGGAATGTACGGGCTTCGAACGCGAATTCCTTATTCTTCGGCGTCCAGGTAGGACTGGAGGTGTTTGCGCAGGTCGGCGCGGGCGCGGAAGAGGAGGCTTTTGACGGCGGGGAGAGAGAGTTTGAGGATCTTACCAATTTCCTCGTAGGGCATGTCTTCGTATCGGCGAAGGATGACGGCCATCCGTTGTTTTTCGGGCAGTTTCTGGATCGCGGCGTCAATGGCTGTGACGAGTTCTTGTTGGAGGGCGGCATCGTCCGGTTGGATCGTGTCGTCGTCGGGAGTAGACACGTGATAGGTTTCTTCGTGGGCGTCCATGGAGACCTCGGACTTGCGGTAACGTTTGCGTGATTCATTGAAGACGAGGTTGCGGGTAATGGTGAAGAGCCAAGTGGTGAACTTGGCTTTGGGTTCGTATCGATGGGCGGATTTCCAGACGCGGACGAAGACTTGCTGTGCGAGGTCTTCAGCATCATTGGCGCTGCCCATCATTTTGGCGACCGTGCCGATGACCGCGGACTGGTGTTTTTCGACGAGGAGTTGGAATGCCTCGAGGTCGCCTTCTTTGGTGCGAAGCATGAGCGCGACGTTTTGGGCGTTATCGTCGTCGGGATCCGGCGCAGAAGAGGGGGCTGGGTCTGTCGGCTTTTTCTTCGCGGCCATTTAGGAATCGAGGGAGGCGGGGAGGGAAGCTAATAGGTTATCGTAGCAAAGAGCGTCGATAAAGTCTATCGCGGAGCGATTCCGCAGCGGAATGAGGAATCGGGCGTTGCTATTGTTCCGTAATCAGTGTTTGAAGAGCGGGAGGTGATAGGATCAGGGAACAGCGGCTTTGGGTTTCTGGAAATTAGTCCGGGGCGGTTTGCTGTGGGCACGGGGGGGTTTCGGGCTGCGCCGGAGGCGCCAAGTGGTGATGGAGCGTTCTATGTGAACGACTTCGAACTTAGTGACGAGTATCCTTGGAAAGTGCCCGAACAGTTTGACGTAGTCGACGAGAGAGATCTGTTTGTGCACGAGCGAGGACCGGAGGTGAAGTGGGAGGCGCTTGGTCGCGGTGCTTTCGAAGCGGTTTTTCGTGAGATCAAGGCGGAGATTGTGGATGGTGGGATTCGAAAGACGGTTCCGGTCATCACGGAGCGTGGGAGGGTGGAGACGGGGGATCCACGGGAATGGATGGGGCGATTGGCAGCGTCGCGGGCTCCTCTGATTCGATACGGTTATCTGGAAGAAGACGCAGGCATTCTTGGGGCGACGCCGGAGGAACTGTTTGCTTTGCGTGGTGAGGAACTTCGGACGATGGCTTTGGCGGGAACGGCTGCGGCGGGGGAGCGGGAGGAGTTTGAGAAGGATGCGAAGGAGATCGAGGAGCATGAATTGGTGGCGCAGCACATTATTCAGCATGTAGCGGACTTAGGGGTGGTCACGCGAGAGGCGCGCGAGTCGATGGATGTGGGAGCAATGGTGCATTTTTTGACGCGAATCGATGTGCGCTTGGCGCGACCGCGGAAGATTGGGGCTTTGATTCAGCGGTTGCACCCGACGCCGGCTCTGGGAGCCTTTCCGCGGACGATGGAGTCTTTGCGAAAGTTGCAACAGTATCGCGACCGTATGGACGCGCCTGCGGGTTTTGGTGCGCCGTTTGGGGTTTCTCATGAAGGCGGGTTTCGAGCGGTGGTATCGATCCGGAACGTGAGTTGGCGGGGGAAGGACGTTTATTTGCCGTCGGGTTGTGGTGTCATAGAAGAGAGCGGACTTGAGAGCGAGTGGCGGGAATTGGCGTTGAAGCGGGAGTCGGTTAAGCGTTTGTTATCGTTGTGATCGGTGGTGATGGAACTGCAGTAAGGGTGGTGCGGGCGTTAATGCGCGCGGGCGTGCGGGAGTATTGCATTTGTTCGGGTGCTCGGAATCTCGAGCTGGTGCTTTTGTTAGATGCTTTAGGGGAGGAGCTACGATTGTGGCATTTTCCGGAGGAACGGTGTGCGGGGTTTTTTGCCCTAGGGCGGATGCAGGTATCTGGTGAGCGAGTGGCTGTGGTGACGACTTCGGGAACGGCGGTGGCGGAGTTATTACCGGCGATGGTGGAAGCGCATTACCAGGGCTTACCGCTGGTGGCGGTGACGGCGGATCGGCCGGTGCCGTTTCGGCGGAGCGGAGCGCCCCAGGTGATTGATCAGGTGGGAATATTCGGGGGTTATGCGGAGTTGTGTTTGGATTACTCGGGAGGTGAGTTATCGCTTGAGGAGTGGTCGGGGCTACGGCCGGTGCATGTGAATGTTTGTTTGCCGGAGCCGGGGGTAGGGATTGCGGAGGCGGCTGCCGAGGGGGCAGCGGCGTTGAGGGATGATATGGGGTGGGTGCGGACGACCCTTGGGATGATGCCGATGGACGAGGGGGCCTTGGGAGCCTTCTTAGCGGAGAGTGAGCGGCTCCTGGTAATCGTGGGAGCCTTAGGGCGGGGGGAGCGGGATGCGGTAGTGGCGTTTTTGTTGACGTTAGGGGCACCGGTCTGGGCGGAGGGGATTTCGAACTTGCGCGAGGATGAGCGGTTGGAGTCGCTTTTACTGCGGAGTCCGGAGTCCGCGTGGGGAGCATATGCGTGGAAGAAGGTGTTGCGTTTGGGCGGGGTGCCGAGTGTGCGATTTTGGCGGGACTTGGAGGAGGCGAAAAGGGATGTGGACGTTTTATCCGTCACGTCATCGGGTTATCCGGGCTTAGCGCGGCATGCAGAGATGATATGGGGGCGCGTGGCAGATGTGGTGTCGACGGCCGGGGATGTGCGGGCGGGGTTCGGGGAATCGGTTATGGAAGTGGATCGGAAAGGGGCGGCGGAGTTGGAGGCGCATTTGGCGGCGGAGCCGAGAGGGGAATTGGGATTGATGCGTGGGATATCGGAAATGATGGGGGAAGGGGCGCGGGTATTCTTGGGGAACAGTTTGCCGATTCGTCAATGGGATGTGGCGGCGGCGGGGGATCGGGTTTATGGGGGCGGGGTGTATGCGAATCGGGGGGCGAACGGGATCGACGGGGAATTGTCGAGTTTTCTGGGGGTGGCCGTGGGGGCGGAGGAGGCGTGGGGGATATTCGGGGATTTGACGGTTTTGTATGACTTGGCGGCGCCCTGGGTATTGGGGCAGTTGGGGGCGGGGCGGCGGCGGATTGTCGTGATGAACAATGGGGGTGGGAAAATATTTTCGCGTTTGCCGTCGGTGAGGCGATTGGGGGAAGGTGCGTTGCGATTGATTGAGAATCCGCATGAAGTGTCGTTTGAGGGGTGGGCGGCGATGTGGGGGATGCAGTATGTGCGGTGGTCCGGGGAGGGGGGACTGGAGT
>JBCDBW010000087.1:0-19100 GCA_039182965.1 Verrucomicrobiota bacterium | reverse complement strand
CGCCCACGTGGAGGGCGTTGGTGATCGTTACGTTCGCGGCACTGTTTGTGACGTTCATGATGCCGTTGCCGGTGCTGAGGCCGAGGCGTGGGGCGTTGATTTGGAGAGTGCCATCTTCGACGGTGATGATACCGGTGCTGCCGTTGCCGGTGCCGACGGCGGTGATGTTGCCGCCGAGAATGGCGTTGCCCCCGGAGTTGATGATGAGAGTGCCGGTGTTGCCATTAAAGCCAAAGACATCCGGTGTGTTAGAGCCGGAGGTATCGGTGATGAGGGCGCCCCCGTTGACTGTGAGTGTGCCGGCGGCGCTGTTACCAATGGTCAGGGCTCTGAAAGTGGAACCGCCACTGCTGAGGAAGAGCGCGTTATCGATGATAGCGTTGTCTGTGCCGACGGTGTCAGAGGGTACTCCATTATCCCAGGTGGCCCCGTTCGTGAAGTCTCCATCGGCGACAGTGGTCGTGGTGCTTTGGGCGAGTGCCGAGGGGCCGCTTAGAAGGAGAAGACAACCTCCTACCATCAATAGTGAGCCAACCACTCCTTTTGGCTGACTTTTTGATGCGCACGGCGGCTTGGATGTGTGTTGGGTTCTGCCCATCGCGTTGGGAATGAGAAAAGAGGGTGGCCTTCAGTGAGCCACATGGGGAGGCGAGAGAGTCTTAGGTGGGATGTTTTTGGATAGAGAGATGTTGAGGATGGCGATGATGGAAACAGATTAATGATTGAGGATCAGGGGTTTTGCCTGAAAAAGTCGGTGCTATCAGAGTCACGAAGTGGTATGGAATCGGGGCCGACCGCGGAAACGCCATCGGTTTTGAGATACCAATGAATATGGTTTATGGAGAAAATACAGTGATTCAAGAATGGTGGATGGGGATAGAAGGCAATCGATTTGGGAGCCATGAGTCGCTTAGATCGTTTCGTCGATTCATCGAGGGTTCATTCTCTCATCTTTGGAGGAAGACTGATTTTTTGTCATTTGCATTGATAGTATGATTGGAATTGGGAAGCTTGGGGCATCGGGGAGAGGGTTCGAAGCGTTTCCGAAGAGAGAGGTATGAAAGCGTCTGTTCTCTTAGTTGCTATCCTTTCCATTTTTGGGACTGGCATTCTGAGCGGCAGTTGGTCGCAGTGGCGCGGGCCGAATCGAAACGGGAACGTAGCGGATGGACGTGAGTGGCCGGAATCAGTTGGGGAGGGCGCTTTACGGAAGGTGTGGGAAGTGGATTTGGCGGAGGGGTATTCGAGTCCGATTGTCGGAAAGGGGAAAGTCTACACGGTGGAGACGCGAGACAAGAAGACGGAGATCGCACGCGCGTTCGATTTAGAGTCCGGGGAACTAGTTTGGGGTTTGAGTTGGGAGGGAGCGATGAAAGTCCCCTTCTTTGCGGCGAAGAACGGGAGCTGGGTGCGGGCGACGCCGGCGACGGATGGGGATTCGGTTTACGTGGCAGGCATGCGGGATGTTTTGGTGAGTATTGACACCGCGACGGGGGACGAGGAATGGCGGGTGGACTTTGTTGAGAGGGACGGGACGCAGTTGCCGAGTTTTGGATATGTATCATCCCCTTTGGTGGACGGCGATGATCTCTATGTGCAGGCGGGCATGGCGGTCGTGAAATTGGATGGGAAGACGGGAGAGACGAAATGGCGGGCGTTGGAAGACTTGCGCGCCATGTTCGGGAGTGCGTTTTCATCGCCGGTGGTCGCGACAATCGCGGGCAAGCGGCAGTTAATCGTGCAGACGCGGGCGGAGCTATGTGGTTTGGATATGGAGACGGGTGCCGTGCTGTGGTCGACGGAAGTGAAAGCGTTTCGAGGGATGAATATTCTGACTCCGACGGTTGTGGGGGACGATGTGTTTACGGCGACATATGGCGGGGGCTCGTTTTTGTTTCGGATCAGCCGGGAAGGAGGTCAGTGGTCGGTGGAGCCGGTATGGAACGACGAGAAAATTGAGGGATACATGGCGTCCCCGCTTGCGATCGGCGACCATGTTTATTTGTTGGCTCGGGACAAGCGACTGTATTGCTTGGAACGGGAGACCGGAGTGGTGGCTTGGAAGTCGAAGGAGAAGTTGGGGGATTATTTATCGATGGCAGCGAATGGAACGCGTGTCTTGGCTTTGAATAACAAGGGTGAGTTGATTCTGTTTGATGCTTCTCCGGAGGGGTTTGAGATCTTGGATCAGCGTCGCGTGACAAAGGAAGACACGTGGGCGCACGTTGGGGTGGAAGGGGATTTGGTTCTGGTTCGCGGCTTGAACAGTTTGGCTGCGTATCGATGGGGAAGCTAGCGGTTCCGCGTCCGGCCCGGTGGGTGAGTTTTACTGCCGAGTGGGTTTTTAGTCCAAGAAGGCGGCTGCGGCATCGTAAGCTTGTTGGGCGGTGAGGAAGGGATCTTGGTTTTGAAGGACAGAGTCGAAGAGTTCGACCGAGAAGTAGCCGGTGTATCCCTTCTCTCTCAGGACAGCTATATAATCGGCGATCGGGACAGGACCTTTCCCGGGAAGTGTACGTTGGGAGTCGTCCTGCTCACCGCGGGGGGTTTTTGTGTCGGCATCGTCGATATGCACGTGGGCGATTCGGTTCAGGGGGAGGGATTTGAGGTCATCGAGGGTGGAACCGCCGTTCCAGGTGTGGAAGAAATCGACTACGAGTGCGGCTTTCTCGTTCCGGGTACGATCGAGCATTGTTTGGGAATCCGCGATCGTCTTAATGGAAGCATAGTGTCCAATGAATTCGAACGCGGGGGTGCAGGCTTCTTCGCTCCCGATGTCGAGCAGGTCTTGATAACGCTCGTGGAGACGTGACCAATCGGAGTCGTACATGGGGGTGGAGCAGACGAGGGTAGGGCACGAAAGATTGCGACAGAGTCGAAGGCGGCGACGAGCTTCGAAGAGGTGTAGCTGGTAGTCGTGATGTTTGAGGTCGCCCCAGTTTCGGAATCCGAGCATACAAGGAACCTCTAGTCCGGAGTCGGCCAATTTTTTGGTGACATCAGCTAGGGAACCACCGTCGACGAGGTAATCGTAGATTTCGTAGACGTGAAATTCGATTCCAGTGAAGCCGGCGGCGGCGGCGGCGTCGATTTTGGTGAAGAGCGGGGCAGGTTGGATGGTGACGGTATTGAGCGCGAGTTTCATGGAGGGGGGCTTTTAAAGCACGAATAGATCCGGATAGATATCACTATTTTTGTTCAGGGGAAAAGGAAGGTGACTGACCGCGGGGAAAGGCAGTGACGACGATTGTGGGTATGAGAACGAAAATGAGGGAGAACGGTGGACAGGGGATAGGGTTTGGCTATGCTTTTACAAGAGGCGAACGACGTTTCGTGTTCTTTAAATCGGACAGGGAGACAATTGATGAAGACGTTGGTTTTTGGTGTGTTGGTTTTGCTCGGAAGCGGGGTGATTGTGGCGGAGGGGCGGACTTGGACGCAGGCGGCGACGGGGCGGACTTTGGAGGGGGATTTCAAAAGAGTGGAAGGGGATAGCGTGACCATCATTCGGACGAACGGGACGGCGGTAGAGGTGCCTTTGTCTGGCTTGAGTGAGGCAGATCAGGTGTTCATCGCGGAGCAGGCGGCGGCTGAGGAAGCGCAAGTGGCGGCGGCGGTGGCCCGACCGGAGGTGACCCACAAAGAGGGTGAGCCGTTAAAAGTCGGGGATGTGATAGATCTCTCGTTTCGTTCGATCAACGCGGGAGAAGTTGATTTGGCGTCGATGAAGGACAAGGTGGTGTTGTTGGATTTTTGGGCGACATGGTGCGGGCCGTGCATCGCGGAGATGCCCAAGGTGAAAAAGGCATACGAGGAATATCACGAGAAAGGTTTTGAGATCGTGGGGATTTCTTTAGACAGCAGTAAGTCGAGCCTGGAGGATTACATTGAGGAGAACGACCTGCCATGGCCGCAATACTATGATGGCAAGGGGTGGGACAATGAATTGGGGAGGGAATATGGGGTGAACTCGATACCGGCGGTTTACCTGGTGAAGAACAACGAGGTGATTGCGACGGACGTGCGGGGTTCAGTCTTGGAGGACAAGCTGGAAGACCTCTTGGATTAGCAGGTAGGGCCTGCAGGCAGAGGCGGCTGTTGGCGTTGGGGCGTCCGTTGATTGCCCTCTTGCGGGCGGTGCGGTGTTCGGGAGGGACGTTGACCGTCGGGATTGTTTTTTGGGTCGACCACCTCACCTCTTTTCTTTGCTCCCCTTTGGCGAGCTGTTCTAGAATGGCTCTGGAGAAATATGGGGCGTGATTACGCCCGCGAATGCCGCGGCGGAGAGGAAGTGGGAGTCGGGTGGACTATCAGCGAAAGGGGGCGCGGTTTGTGGGACGGAAAATCGGGACGATCTTTCCTACCGGTTCCGCGCCCTGAAAATGGAGGCGCTGCGGGAGAGATGAGGCAGGCGATCGGGTCCGGAGTGCTCGCCCTGCCGGAACGTGGGTGAGTGGGGCAGCCTTTGGCGCGTTCCTTGAGGATGTCTTCGAGGTGTTCGAGGCTGGCTTGGGCCCGGGCGGAGGCGTCGTCGAGGACTTTGCCATCGGCGGTTTTTATCACGATGCCAGGAATGGATGAGCCCTTCCCGCGGAGGCGAGTTTGCCTTTAAGATTAAGTTTGCCGTAGTCCAAGTAGGCCAAGGTATTTTCCGACTGGAGAACGGGGTCTGTCGGGGACGCAAGGAGTCGGCGATCCGGAGCGGTGGGGAGGCGAGGGGGTTTGATAGGGGGGCGTGGGGTTTGGGTTGGCGGATTGGCCATCCGCTCTAGGGCGATAGGAGGGGCGGGTTAAAGATCGGTGAGGAGGGATTGCATTTTCTGGAGGCCGGTCTTGGCGACTTCGAGGGGATTCTGTTCCCAGAGATCGGCGTTGAAGAGTTCGAGGGAGATCCATTGGTCGTATCCTTTTTCGACCAGCACCTGGAGTTCGGATTTGAGGTCGATCTGTCCTTCTCCGAGCATGACACGGTCCGGATCTTTTTGTTGACCGGAAGGGATGTCAGGGTGGGCGTCGTCGATGTGGTAGTGGGCGATGCGATCGAGGGGGAGCTTGCGGATGTCGTCGAGAGTGGTCTTGGAGTTCCAGTTGTGGAAGGCGTCGAGGATGGTGATTGATTTGTGTTGGGCGGAATCGTCGAGGAGTTCGTCGGTGCGATCCATGACGGTGACGGTATCGGGGACGTTGTTGAGGGATGCGAAAAAGGAAATGTATTCGAGGATAGCGTGGACGCCTGTTTCACCGCCGATTTGGAGAAGGTCTTGGTAGTCGGTGTGGAGCGTATCGAAGCCTGGTTGTTCGATGGGAGGAGTGCAGACGACGTAGGGGCACTTCAGGCGGGCGGCGAGTTCGAACCGTCGGCGGGCTTCGTCAAGGGCGAGGGTGTATTCCCACCCGGCGGTTTCGCCCCAGTTGCGGACGGCGATGAAGCAGGGGACTTGGAGGTTGTGATCGGCGAGTGCTTTTTCGACGTCGGAGACTTCGCCACCGCGGCCGATATGTTGGTAGATTTCGACGGCCCAGAGTTCGATGCCTTCGTATCCGGCTTCGCCGGCGATGCGGATTTTGTCGAGGAGGGGGGTGGTTTTGATGGTGGAGGAGTTCAGGGAGAGGCGCATGCATTCTTTTAAGCATGAACCGACGAAAATGGACACGAATTTAGGGGGGGAGATCGCGCTGGGCGGGTGGCGGGGTTTGCGAAGGGGCGGATTGGCGGCGCCGGCGCACCGCCCTGCTTGTGTCGGTGGAATTGGGATCGATGAATGGTTGAGAACCGCTGGGCTTGTAATGGGCGGAGTCTGTTTTTACCTTGGAGACATGTTTCGGCAGTTGTTGTGGCGTTCGGCGCCGGTTTTGTTGGCGGGAGGAATGTTGTGTTCGTGCGCGACGGGTCCGAGCGGTGGGTCCGGTGGGCCGTATCAGGCGACGGGGATTAAGATTGGGGAAGTGACGGACACGAGTGCTGTGATATGGACGCGGGGAACGAAGGGCGATCAACCGGGTGTGCCATTGTCGGAGTTGGACAACTGGGTGAAGACCACGCAGCGGGATTTTTTTCTGAATTTTGATTGGGACGAGGTTTTTGCGCCGGGTTCTTTGGAGTCGGACATCGGCGCGGAGAAGAGTGATTGGCGGCAGGAGCAGGATCGGGTGGAGACGGCGGCCGGGAAGCGATTGTCGAAGGCGGAGCGCGAGCGGATCTTGCGAATTGGGGCGGTGCAGGGGATGGATGGGGAAGTGGTCTTGACCTATCGGGCGGTGGATCCGCCGGGTGAGACGCAGACGACGGATCGATTGGGGATGCGGGATTTTCGGGATTACACGCGGCAGATCAAATTGGAGGAGTTGCGGCCGGATACGAAGTATGAGGTGGTCTCGACGATGTATCGGAACGGGAGTGACGTGCCCACTTCGACCTTGGAGGGGAGTTTTCGGACGGCGCCAAAGCCGGCGGCGAGCGATCGGGATGTCTTGTTTACGGTTGTGACAGGGCAGGCCTATCGCAATGTGGACATGCGTGGGGAGGCGTTTGCGGGTGTGAGTGATACGAGCGCGCATCTTCTGAACATGGCGGATCCCGAGCGGGCCTATGAGTTGAGCCGATCGGTTTTGGGGCATCGTATTTATCCTGTGATGGCGATTATGGAGCCGGACTTTACCGTGCATACGGGGGATGTGGTTTACTATGATCACCAAGGGGCGTCGGCGACTTCGGTGCGAATGGCTCGAGTGTGGTGGCAGCGGATGTTCTCGTTGCCATTGATGCGTGGGTATAGCCGTGTGACGCCGATGTATTACATGAAGGATGATCATGACACTTTGAAGAATGACTGTTGGCCGGGGCAGCGACATGGGAGTTTATCGTATGCGGAGGGGCGTCGAATTTTTCATGAGCAGACGCCGTTTCCGGTGGATGGGTTGTTACCGATCGATGATGATTTGTCGTTGAACGACGGGAAGCCGTATCGGACGGCGCGCTGGGGCAAGCATTTGCAGATTTGGCTGCCGGAGACGCGGGATTATCGGTCACCGAACGATATGGATGCTGAGGATCCGCGGAAGACCATGTTGGGGGATGAGCAGAAGGAGTGGTTGACCCGGACGCTACGGGAGTCGGATGCGACGTTCAAGGTGGTGATTTTTGCGATCCCGGTGATTGGGCCGGATCGTCCGCCTGAGGCGACGCCGGAGGAGGACAAGGAGTTGGGGATCAAGAAGTATTTTCGGCCGCCGCGAATTGATAATCTCACGAATCCGATCTGGCATCGGCAACGGGAAGAATTGTTGACGGAGGTGTTGTCAGGGGCGGGGAACGTGATTCTCGTGGTGGGGGACCGGCATTGGAAGTATCATTCGGCCTGGCCGAGCAAGCGTGATCCACAGATTCATGAATTTAGTTGTGGGTCGACTTCGGATTTCCATGCAAAGACGGGGTTGCGGATGGTGGGGGTGCCGACGCCGGAGGAGGATCCGTTGATGTATTGGCGGGACGAGGTGGAGCGGGGAGGATTTTTGTCGGTGCAGGTGAAAGGTGGATCTCAGCCGGAGGCGGTGTTTCGATTTCACAATACCTTTGGAGATCCGGTGTATCCGGCGAATACATCGGGGGTGCGGCAGGTGAGGATTCGGGCGGATGGGAGTGCGGTTTCGGCGCCGATTCGTTAGAAGGACACTTGTGCCCGCCGGGGTGAGAACGCTCAGGGGTGGAGATTTTTTTGGATTGGATGCGTGATGATGGGGTGGTAGGAGAGGGGATGGTGAAGCGAGTGATTCGTGTTTTTTGTTCGGGACTGGGGATGGTGATTTTCGGTGGATGTGCAACGCCGATTGAGACGACGTCGACGTCTTTGCCGGGGGTGGATTTCTCGCGGTTTAAGACGTTTAGTTGGGTAGCGGGGACGGGTCGTGGGAGTGTGACGGAGGAGCGACCGTATTTGACGGAGCAAATTCGATCGGCGGTGGCGGGTCGATTGAGGGCGGCGGGATTGGAAGAAGTGGCGCAAGGGGCGGGTGATTTGGAAGTGAGTTACACCGTTTTAGCGCGGGATGCGTATGAGACGCAGGCTTTTCAGAATGTGGGTGGGTCGACGGTGGGAGCTTATCAGTATGATAATTTTTCAATCGAGCCGCTCAACATCACGACGGACACGAACCTGTATCGGAAAGCCACGTTGGCGATTAATCTGTTGGATCGATCGACGGGGCAGATGGTGTGGCGGGGGCGGGCGAAGGCGAAGCTATTTGAGAATGCTCCGCAGGGACCGGCGGTGGCGAAGTCGAGAGTGGATTTGGCGGTGGTGCGGATGTTTGAGGGGTTCCCGCCGGAAGCGTGACGCTTCATCCAGATGCGCCGTTGGCGCGGGCTCTCTTTGTTCGCCCTTCGCGAACGCGATGTCAATATGTGGCCGTTGGCCGCGAAGTCTTGGGGTCCAGGTATTCTACCACTGGCGCGTCTTGCGCGCCCTCCAATGATCAGGTGGAGGCTAGTTTTGAAGGGTGGTGGGGGCGGGGGGATTATCCGGGTCGACGGCAATGAAGACGGGTCCTCCGTCGTGGAGGTAGGGAAGGTAGTGTTGGTCTTCAACGATGTAGGTGCGTTGTCCGTTGACTTCTCCCGCGGGAGACCCGGGTGGGATGGCGAAGAGGTGGGGGCGATTAATGGTACGTTTGGCAGCTTCCGGGGGGCTTTGAGTCCCTGAATCATTCGTTGCGTCGAGAGAATCGGGCACAGCGGGGGCGGCTGTTTCTTTGGGGTCGCCGAGGAAGTCGGCGGGAGGAAGGCCGATTTCCTGGAAGTCGTCACCCGGGGCGAAATCGAATTCGGTGTCGTCGTGTTCGACACCGAAGTTCCAGTCGGAGAAGACGGCTTCGATGTGGTTTTCACCGGGGATGCCTTTGATGGTGATGAGGAAGCGTTGGGCGAGAACTTCCTCGGTGGAGATCCAGACCTCCCAGTTCATGGTTGTCCCCAAGAAGATGATGTGGTGACATTCCTTGCCATTGGCTTCATCGATGCCGAGGTATTTAGCGTCGATGAGTCGGGAGGCGAAGTTGGTATAGGGATCGTTGACGACGAAATCGATGAGGGGGACGGGAATGGAGAAGTGGGTGCGGATTTCGTCGACGGCTTCATCGATTGATTCGGAGGCGGGAAGGTTGACGAAGATTTGTGAGTTTACATCGCAGAGGGCGGAGCCGAGCGGGTGGATATAGATTTGACGTTCAATCTCTTGGCCGCCGGCGGAACCGCGTGCGACGGCGCGCAGTTTATCGGGTCGGGAGACGTGGACCTCGATATCGATTTCTCCGAGGCGTCCGCTTCCCTGGACGAGCATGGGGTTGATGGTTTGTTTTGCTTTGAAGGAAAAATTAGGAGAGTAGGAGAGGATCTCGCAGCCTTGGGCGAACACGCGAGCGGCGTCGGGGTCGACCTTGGAGAGATCCTGGGCGCTGAGGGGAGTGGCGACGAGCGCAGTGGAGATGACGACAAGTGGGAGCAGGAAGTTTTTGGTGATCATGGGCAAAAAGAATAGCGACCGATTCAATAGACTAGCCGTTGCGGACGGGGATGACAAGGGGGATGGCGGCGTTGAGTGAGGAGAGAGGGTGGAGCGAGTGTTCTTTTTTCTGCTTCGGCTTGCGGTGGGCGAGTGGTAGATCAAGGCGGGCAACCATGGCACGGGCTGTTGGTGGTTTGGCCATAGGATTAAGGGGTTCGCGTTTTTGAGGAGGGGGTGCTAGGTTTGGAGCCCGTGAGCGAGAAACGTCAGCGTGATCTGAGAGACCTCTTGGGGGATTGTGGTTTTGAGGATCAGTATCTCAATGCGGGAGAAGTGTTGTTTCAGGAGGGGGATCCTGGGGGGACTTTTTACCTGGTACGGGGTGGGCGCTTGCGGGCGGTGAAGGGGTTGGGGACGGAGGACGCGAGGATGCTTGGGGAGATTGGGCGCGATGAATCTGTTGGGGAAATGGCGGTGTTGGGAGAGACGACGCGATCGGCGAGTGTGGTGGCGGTGCGTGATTCGCGGGTGATGAAATTTTGCGGGGAGGACATCGATGATTTGCCGAAGACGACCTTAGTGGAATTGATGCGGAATCTGGCGGACCGCTTGAAGCGGACGAGTCAGGAATCGGCGCGACCGGGTTTGCCATCGACGTTGGCGATTGTGCCGATCAATCGTGAGGTGCCATTGGAGGATTATTGTCGGCACTTGGCGGACTCGATGGATGAGGCGGGGAAGACGAGTGACATGATTGGAAGTGGGGATTTGCCGGAGGAGATGCGGAAGTTGCTGGACCAGGAGGAAATTGGGGCGGACGGGATGTTGATGTGGGTGGAAGACCGGGAAGATGCCTGCGACATGTTGTTTTTGAAGGCGGACTATGAATTGTCGATGTGGACGCGGCGTTGTTTGCGGTATGCGGATGCGATTTTGTTATTGGGGAAAGCAGGGACGGATTCGGAGCGTGGTGAAACCGAGGCGAGGGTGGAGGAGATGCAGCAGGGAGCGGCGTGTCCGGCGGTCTTTTTGGTTTTGATTCAGGATGAACAGCCGTATGGGGGGACGGCGGAGTGGTTGAGAGACCGGAAAGTGGTGCGGCATTTTCAAGTTCGTTTGAACTCGGATGAGGACAAGCACCGGGCGGCCCGTTTGATGACGGGCACAGACGTTAGCCTTGCCTTGGGCGGGGGTGGCGCGCGTGGGTTTGCGCATATCGGAATGCTGCGTGCATTTGACGAGTTAGGAATTCCGATTGACCGGATTGGGGGGACGAGTATGGGCGGTGTGATTTCGGCGCTTCATGCGCGGGGAATGGGTTGGAAAGAGGTTAGAGAAACGGTACGGCGGCACTTTATTGAGGAGGGCAGGCTGACGGATTACACACTGCCTTTGTTGTCGATTGATACGGGCAAGCGATATATTGGTATGTTAGAGCGGATGTTTGGGGATCTTCAGATTGAAGATTTGCCTCTGAATTTCTTCTGTATCAGCTGCAATTTGACGCAGGCAAAGCCGGTGGTGCATCGGCGGGGGTCTCTGGCGAAATGGATTGGGGCAAGCGTTTCGGTTCCGGGCATTGCTCCTCCGTTGGTGGAGTCGGGGGAATTGTTGGTTGATGGGGGATTGTTGAACAATTTACCGGTCGACGTCATCAAGGGGGAGGGGGCGGGGACAGTGATTGGCGTGGATGTGAGTCCTGACACGGACCTGAGGATGCCGGTGGACTATTTTGGTCGTCCGGGCGCGATGGAGGTATTGCGGTCGATTTTGCCATTCGGGAAGCGATCGAACGGGAATGGTGACAGTGGGGATGGACACGGGTATCCGACTTTGGGGAATATTTTGTATCGTGCGACTTGTTTGAGCAGCATCTATCAGAAGGAGTCGCTGAAGGATTTGGCGGATATGTATATCAAGTTGCCGGTGAGTCAGTATAAGATGTTGGAGTGGGAGCGGATTGATGACTTGGTAGAGATTGGCTATCGGGTGGGGATGGAGAAGTTGCGTCCGTTGGCGGAGGCTCGGGCGGCTTTGGAGGAAGACTGACGTTCGGCGACGGCCGTAAGGGAAGGTGTGTTGATTGGATGAAGCCTTAGGGTTTCATTCTGGAAGCCTCCGCGTCCGATTTAGGGTGTAAGCGTGAGCAGGCAACGTAGTGCGCCTTGGGCGAAGACGCGCTCCCATGTTGGGGGAGCGGGGGACGATTAGGCAAGAGAGGGGGGTTACTGAGCCGCGGGGAAGTCGGCGAGCATGTTATTCACAGCTGTGGTGATGCGTTGCTGTGTTTCTTCGGCGGGACGACTGCGATCGATTTCGGTGGTGACGCGGCTTTGGAGAACGGTTTGGTGGTTTTGACCGTCTACGATTTCGACTACTAGGTTTGCAACTTCGTAGAGGGTGGTGCCGAGGATTTCGGCGGCATCGCGGCCGGCGGAGCTGCGATCGGGGAAAGCGTCGAGACCGCCATATTGATCGATGGTGACGGCGCCTTCCTGGCCTCGGATGGCGACGAAGAAGCCAACCCAGAAGGAGGGATTTCCGGAACTGGTTTTCGTGTATCCTCGGGCGGCGAGGTCGGATTCGACGGTGGTTTGGATGATTTGGAAGGGGCCGTTGAGATCTGCACCGGGGCCGGAGACGGGATTGGAGGTGGGTTCGGAGAACCAGCGATATGTTTTATAGGGGCCCGATTGGGCATCTGGTCGGTAAACTGTGAGGGGTTTGAGGTTGGCGTCTTCGTCCCATTTTTTGGCGGTGAGACAGCTGGGGAGGATGATGACGAGCGGCAGTAAGAGGATAAGAATGCGGAGAGCCATGGGTCATGAAATGGGCAGAAAGCGGCTTGAGGTCAAGCTTTATGGCGGCAGTGTGTATGAAATTAGCCGACTAGCGGTGTTGCGTTTGGCGGATGTGCCCGCTATGTTCCCCCGAAATCCGGGGGGAGAACGAGAAGGAGACGTAGAGAAGATGATGAAGGTGTGTTCCTGGATACTGAATTTTCATTTGGGACGGATGTTGGTGAAGAGTGGTGCCTTGGCGTTGTTGTTGTTAGTGACGTTTGTGGAATCGGGGCATGGGCAGCAGCAGGCGGCGGCTGCTTCGGCGCCTTTTCAGGGAATGGGGTTGAAAGTGGGAGAAGTAGGGCCGACGACGGCGGTGGTGTGGACGCGATTGACATCGATGCCGCGACCGGAGCAGGCGCTGAAGGCCGGAGGCGGGTTATTGAGACTACCGGGCAAGTTGATTCCGATTCCGAATCCGGATATCAGCGGGAAAGGGGTGGGAGAGATGTCGGCGAAATTGGTGGCGGCTTATTCGATTCCGGGAGCGGATGGGGAAGCGCGGGTGGTTTATTGGCCGGAGGCGGGAGCGCAGACAGCATTTGCGACGGAGTGGCAGCCGGTTTTGGCGATTAGTGATCATACTCGGCAATTTGCTTTATCGGGTTTGCAACCGGGGACGCGATACCGGGTGCGGGTGGAGGCGCGTCCTCCGGGGAGCGATGAACTGACGTCGATTACGGAGGGATTTTTTCGGACGGCGCCAGCGCCGGAGCAACCGGCGCGGGTGGTGTTCACTGTAATTACGGGGCAGAAGTATGACAAGCTGGACGACAAAGAGCGGGGATTTAAGATTTATCCTGCGATGGCGGCACTCGATCCGGACTTTCTGATCCATACCGGGGACATTGTTTATTACGATCGGTTTGATTTGTTTGCGGACAACATCAACGTTGCGCGGACGCATTGGCATCGGATGTATTCATTGCCGAACTTGGTAGACTTTCACAATCAATACAATTCGTATTTCATGAAGGACGACCATGATTTGGTCGTAAACGATTGTTGGCCGGGGGCGGTTTATCGCGGTTTTACGTTTGAGCAGGGGCAAGCGGTGTTTTTGGAGCAGGTGCCGATGAGCGACAAGACGTATCGGACTTTTCGTTGGGGAAAGGATTTACAGATATGGTTGACGGAGGGGCGTGATTTTCGGAGTCCGAATCCTGATCCCGACGGGCCGAACAAGACGATTTGGGGGGCGGCGCAGAAAGAGTGGTTCAAGCGCACGGTTCAGGAGTCGGATGCGACGTTCCGGATATTGATCAATGCGACGCCGATGGTGGGGCCGGATCGACCGACGAAAAATGACAGTCATGCGAACAAAGGTTTTCAGTATGAGAGCCGGGAGTTGCGGGAATTTATCAGTCAGCAGAAGAACTTTATCTTACTGTGCGGGGATCGCCACTGGCAGTATGTCTCGGAGGGGCCGGAGTTTGGCGTGCGGGAATACAGTTGCGGTCCGGTTTGCGACAAGCATGCGGGTGGAACTTTACCGATCAAGACCTCGATGCATCGTTTTATGCGCGTGAAGGGTGGATTTTTGTCGACGACGGTGGAGCGGGTGAACGGGGTGCCCACCGCATTTATACGGCATCATGCCGTGGATGGCCGGGTGGTGAATGAAGAAGTGGTGACGGCGGAGTAGTGTATGAGGACGTTGAGGAAGAGAGAATTGGTGCTGAGGGAAGGATAGCAGGTGGCGGATACGCCGATGAGGGTTTGCGGGGGAGTGGTGTGCTCGATCGAATGAACTCCGGCAATTGACGCCTGTATCTGAAGTGTGATCTCGTGCGTGACAAGGCGCCTGAGGTTGGGTTCGGAGACAAAGAAGCGGGTGAGATATGGGGGTGGGGAGAATTGTTAGAAAGAGCTTGCTTTAAAGCGGGGGAGATGGTCAGGATGGGTTTTGAGCAGTAGAAATCTCTCTGTGATTTTTGGAGCTATGAAGTCGAGTGTTTTTCTGATGGCGGTGCTGATGGCGGTCAGCGTGTCGGTAACGGGGTGTGCGTCGAAGGGTTCGGGTCCGGTCAAGACGGATTCGGTCAATTTGAATGACACGCGGAGTGCGATTGAGAAGAACGTGAAGGATTCGGCGGCGAAGAGTCGATTACTGGCGTTGACGACCCAGCTGGAGCAACAGGTGCAGCAGTTGAATGATTTTGATGCCAACGGGTTGTCGCGGGTGGCGGAAATGAGTGCGAATTACAAGACTTCGGACAATGCCTTATTGCAGGCGAATCAGACCTTTCGGATTCGGCGAGCGCCATTGCAGAGCCGCATTGCGGACACCCTTTTTGCGATGAAATCGGCTACTCCGGCGGCGGTTTGGCCGACGGTGGGACGGACAGCGTATACCGATGCGGTGGACAATATGGTAATCAAAAAGATTCAGCCGGAGACATAACGAAAACGAGAAGACAGAGCGATGATTGCAGCACTTATTATATTGTTAATTCTTGCGAACAGCGGGTCGGATGCTTTGCGGTTGTTCGATCCCGCGGAAGCGAAAGAGAAGATTGTGGAGGCGGTGAAGGATGATCCAGCGCGACAAGCCAAGGTGGCGGCTGAGGTGGATGCGCAGATTGCGACTTATCGTAAGAAGGAGGCTGAGGTGCGGGCGTCGGAGGCGAAGTTGCTGAGTATTTTAATCTCGCCGACGGGGACACGGGCGGAGTTTCAGGCGGAGTTAGATTCTTTTAATAAGGATTTGGCGAAGTATGACCAGGAATTACTTCGGGAGCGCAATGCGATGAGGAAACTGATGACGCGTGAGGAGTGGGACAAGGCTTTTGGCGGGGTGAAGGAAGAATAGCGACGTTGACAATCCAGTTGGCGAGACGGCCCGTTCTGCCGTTCTTCGTTCAGGTTGGGGGTTCGGTGCCAGGAGGGCTAGGTTATGTATGGGTCCTCCGATGGTTATTGGTGGTGAGGAAATTCGTGCGTCCCTGCACTTAGTGGAGGTAAAAACTGCCGAAAGGTGTTTTCGTTTCTTGAACGCGGGGCGGATGAAATGGGGGTTGTTTTTTGGAGTGAGGATAGAGGAGTATAGCGCAGATGTTTGACGGGATGATTGAGGAATTGCGAGTGGCGGCGGGAGTTTTTTGTCTTGTCGTGTTTTTCCTGTCGACGGTCGATGTGGTGGCGCAGCGCGAGGGATCGCTAGTGGAAATAGGGCGGGCTTCGGTCGAGGCGCGACTGGAAGTATTGGAAGCGGATGAGACGATGGGGGAGGAAGAGAAGGCGGTCTTGCGGAAAGAGTATGCGACCGCATTGGAAGACATCGCGCTTGCGGAGGAGTACGCCTCGGACGCGGCGTCTTACCGGGATGCCATGGAGATGGCTCCGGGTGAGACAGAGCGATTACGGGAAGAGATCATGGCCTTACGGCGAGACGGGCTAGAGGTAGGGGATGAGAAGACGGGGACCGTGGAGGACGTGCAGGCGGCATTTGAAGCACGCCGGGCGGCCCTGGTGGCGGAGCGGAGCGAGTTTGCGAGTCTGGAAGAAGAGTTTTCGCGGGTTGAGGCTCGATCGAATGCGCCGACGGAGCGGTTGCCGGCGGCACGCCGTGAGCTAGCGGAATTGGAGAAAGGATTGGAAGACGGGGAGCCGGCCGAGGACGGGCCCTCGCGGGACGATGCGGCACGGGTCGTCGCGGCGGCACGGGCGTTGTCTTTGCGTGGAGAGATTGAGATGTTGGAGGCGGAATTATTGAGCCATCTTTATCGGTTCAACTTGTTGGGGACGCAACGAGACTATCTCGCGGAGAAGATTGAAGCGGAAGAAGGGGTGTTGGAACGTTTGCAGTTCATGGCGGAGCGCCGCCTTGAGGAAGAGCGGGAGCGCGTGGCGGAGTTGGCGACGCAGGCGGTTGCGGAGGAAGGGATGGATGGCGAAGAGGGAGCGGGGGAGTGGGCTGAACTGGCGCTGGAAGTGCGTGAATTTTCGGATCGGTATGCCGAGATGGTCGAGCAATTAAAATTGGCGAGAGAGGATCAAGGCGTTGTTGATGAGCGTTTGGCCAAGCTGACGAGTGAAGAGCGACGAGTCCGTGAAGAGGCGGAGTTGGGCGGCTTGGAGGGTGCATTTGTGGAGATTTTGTTGGAGCAACGAAGACGCTTGCCGAGTATGCGTGCGTATCGGGCCGAGGCAGCGGCGCGGGGCGATGCGTTAACGGCGGCGCGCCTGGAGGGCTTGGAGATTGGGCGCGCGCTGGAGAAGCAGGAAGAGTTGGAGGAGAAGACGGCGGAGGAGGCGAGTACGGAGGCCGTGGAACTGGTTCGTGCCCGGCAAGAGATTCTCGATCGTCTTCAGCGTGAGAGTCGAATTCTGGTTGAGGAACTGACTTTGCTTGACAGTCTTGAGAGGAAATTTGTCAGGGAGGTTCGCCTTTTCCAGGGTTTTCTTCGGGAGCAGCTATTTTGGGCGAAGAGCTCCTCGATGATCAATGTAGAGACGTTCTCGAGTTTTCCGGGATCGGTTTGGTGGTTAGTGAAGCCGGACCGTTGGCGAGAGGTGGGTGGATCGCTGGTGAGGGGAGCTGTTGGGGCGCCTGTGCGGAGTGCGGTGGTGGTAGCGGCGATTGTCATTCTTATTTTGATGCGTGGGCATTTGCGGAAGCGGGTGGTGGATGCCGGATTGGCGACGCGTCGGATTTCGAGAGACCATTACGGACACACTGTGGAAGCGACGGGCGTGACAGCATTGATCGCAGTTCCGTTTCCGTTATTGATTTGGTATGCGGGCTGGTTGCTAACGCGTGATGTCAATGCTTCCGATTGGCTGCGTGGTTTTGCCTGGGGGATGCAGGTATCCGGTTGGCTGGGTTTCGCCTTACTTTTTGTGATTGGGGTGTGTCGGGCGGACGGGCTGGGAGGTGCGCAATTTGGCTGGGATGAAGCGATGCTGGCACCGTTGCGTCGTCTCTTCTGGAGTTTTCTAATCGTGCTCGTGCCGAGTGTCGTGATCGCGGGCTGCACGCTTTACGAAGAGTCGGCGGTGTATTTTGACAGCTTAGGGCGGCTGGTCTTCATGGTCATTTACTTATGGGTAGCCTTTGTGATGTGGCGGGCCTTGCGGCCGGCGACGGGCGTTTTTTCGGGAATGATGGAGGAGAATCCGAAGGGCTGGCTTTCGCGCTTCAGGATGGTTTGGTATCCGCTGGGAGTTTTGACGCCGCTGGTGCTGGTGATGTTGGCGGCGAGCGGTTATGTGATTACGGCGATGGCGTTGGGATTGGAGTTCCTGGCGACGCTGGGGATTATTGTGGCGGGGGCGATCGTATACGGCCTGGTGCTCCGGTGGTTTATGATCAAGGAGCATCGGTTGGCTCTTGAGGAGGCCATCGAAGCGCGGCGCGTACGTCGTGAAGAAGCGCGGCGGGAAGCGGCGATAGAAGAAGCACAAGGGGAGAATGATGACACTGAGGGGGCGGAAGTGATTTCTATCGAGGCGGAGGAAGAAGAGCTTGATTTAGAGAAAGTGGGTTTGCAGACGAGGCGGTTGTTGCGTGTTCTCTCCGTGGCGGCGGTTTTGATAGGGATTTGGTATTTGTGGGTGGAGACGATTCCGTCTTTTGGTTTGTTGGATGGTGTAGCCGTTTCGTTTTTGGGTGGGGTCAGCGTGTTGGATCTGATGAGGGCGGCGATGATTCTGACGATCACGGCAATTATGACTCAGAATTTGCCGGGATTACTTGAGATTGCGGTGTTGCGTGCGACCGACATTGATGTGGGGACGCGAAACGCGATCACAACATTGGGGCGCTATGCGGTCACGGCCGTGGGATTGCTGGTATTGTTTAGTGCGATCAACTTGGATTGGTCGAAGTTTGGGTGGATTGCGGCAGCATTGAGTGTGGGCTTGGGATTTGGGTTACAGGAGGTGGTGGCGAATTTTGTTTGTGGGATCATTTTGTTGTTTGAGCGTCCGATTCGCGTGGGGGATGTGGTGACGGTGGATGATGTGACGGGGACGGCGACCAAGATTCGGATGCGTGCGACGACGATCACGAATTGGGACCGCAAGGAATACATTGTTCCGAACAAGCAATTCATCACGGGCACCCTAATGAACTGGACGTTGACGAATACGGTCTCGCGGATTGTATTGAACGTGGGGGTGGCGTATGGGTCGGATACGAAGCGGGCGCAGGAGATTCTGTTAGCCGTAGCGCAAGATCATGAACTGATCATGGATGATCCGGCGCCGATGGTTTCCTTTGAGTCTTTTGGGAACAGCACCTTGGATTTGGTGCTGCGGTGTTTTTTGCCGAGTATGGACAACCGGATCCGAACGATTACGGAGTTGCATGAGGAAATCGATCGGCGGTATCGGGAGGCGGGAATTGAGATTGCTTTTCCGCAGTTGGATGTGCACCTCAAGGGCGAGGAGCCCTTGAGCGGTTGAGCGGTTGAGCGGTTCGTTAGAAGGGGCCGCGGCGTGGGGGGTGGGGGTCGAGGGTGGTGAGGTGGGAGCGGTCGAGGAGGTGTTGGAGAAGGTCTTGTTTCACGGATTGGTGATCGGAGGAGGACCAGAGGTTTTCGAATTCATGGGGGTCGTTTTCCAGATCGTAGAGTTCGCCTTCGTTAGTAGCGTGGTAACGGGTGATTTTGTGGGATTGGGTGCGGAGGCAGGTGGCGTAGGCGTCGGGGTGGGTCCAAGCGTTGTCGTATTGGCAGAGGATGTTTTCTCGGTGGGTGTTGGTTTGTCCGGTGAGGAGGGGGAGGAGGGATGTTCCTTGAAAGCGATCGGGGGG
>JBCDBW010000086.1:0-19308 GCA_039182965.1 Verrucomicrobiota bacterium | reverse complement strand
TGGGTGATGATGATGATTAAGAAGAGTCACTTGGTTTTGATAACATTTGTGATGATGGCGGGGTCGATGTATGGGGGGAACTGGCCGGGGTATCGGGGAGTGGGAGATGATGGGCATGCGGAGGGGGAGGGGTATCCTTTGATGTGGTCGGAGGAGGAGGGGGTGGTGTGGAAGACGCCGATTCATGGGCGTGCGTGGTCGAGTCCGGTCATCTGGGGTGACCAAGTGTGGATGACGACGGCGACGGAAGATGGGACGGAGATGTTTGCCATTTGTGTGGACGGGGAGACGGGGGAGGTGATTTTGGACGAGAAGCTGTGGGATGTGGCGGAGCCGGAGCCCTTGAGTAACCCGGTGAACACCTATGGATCGCCTTCGCCGGTGATTGAGGAGGGGCGGGTGTATTTGCATTTTGGGAGTTACGGGACGGTTTGCATCGATACGGAGACCATGGAGGAAGTGTGGCGGCGTCAGGATTTGGAGTGTCGGCATTATCGGGGGCCGGGGTCATCGCCGGTGATTGTCGGTGATTTGTTAGTGTTGACCTTTGATGGGATCGACGTGCAATACGTGGTGGCGTTGGACAAGGCGACGGGGGAGACGGTGTGGCGGACGGATCGGAGCACGGATTTCAATGACATCGATGTGGAGACGGGCAAACCGCAGCGGGACGGCGACTGGCGGAAGGGTTATAACACGCCGTTGGTGGTGGAGGCAGGGGGGAAGGCGCAGTTGGTGAGTCCCGGGGCGAAGGCGGCGTTTGGGTATGATTTGGAGACGGGCGAGGAGATTTGGACGGTGACGTATGAGCAGCATTCATCGGCGTCGCGGCCCGTTTGGAATGAGGAGGAGGGTCTGTTGTATTTGAACACGGGCTATGGCCAGCCGGAATTATGGGCGATTCGAATGGATGAGACGACGCAGGGGGATGTGACGGATTCGCATGTGGCGTGGAAGGTGTTGAAGCGGATGCCGAAGCGGTCGGCGCCAGTTTTGGTGGGGGATCGTTTGTATCTATTGAGTGATGAAGGGGTGGTGAGTTGTTTGGATGCGGGGAGCGGTGAAGTGAAGTGGGAGGAGCGATTTTCGGACAAGTGTACGGCGGCGGTGATCGTGGCGGGGGGGAATCTCTATGTGTTTGATGAGTTGGGGAAGGGCTGGGTGGTTGCCCCGGGGGATGAGTTCATGAAAGTGGGCGAGGGTGAATTGGATGAGGGGATGTTGGCGAGTCCGGCGGCGGTGGATGGGGATTTGATATTGCGGACGGTGGGGCATGTCTACCGAGTTCGAGGGGAATAAGGCTCACGCGGAGGCGCGGAGAAGCGGAGGAAGTAAATTGAGACAGCTTCCGCGAGATCGGGGGCGGTGGCCGAAGCTAAGATTTTGGGGGGAGCGTTGCGGCGGGCTGGGCGTCCCGCCCTACTGCATTGAGGGAGTGGAGACTTAGAGCTCGAGGAGTTTTTGGGTAAAGGCGGTGATGCGTTCGGGGAGAGTGTAGGCGTGGGTGAGCCAGGTGGTGGTGAAGCCACGAAGGGAGAGGAGCGGGGAAGCGATGATGAGGAGGGCGGAGATGATGACGAGGTTGATGAGGTAGATGAGGGCCAGGGAGAAGAAGGTGCCGTTGTGATGGAGGTCGGGTTGGGATTTGAGGATCATCCAGATCGTGAAGGTGAGGTGGAAGGTCCAGGTGAGGCCGATGAGGGCGAAAAGGACTCGAGAATGGGTGGAGCCGAGGTCGATGAATTGAGAGAGGACGGCGTAGGCGCCAATGGTGATGACGGAGTAGAAGGGGACGAAGTAGGGTGAGAGGGAGATGAGGAAATTATTTTTGTCGGTGAGGATATGGCCGCCGGAGGCGCCGACGTGGACTTTCTCGACGCGGCCGCCGCAGAGGAGGGCGAAGAAGGCGTGGGTCCATTCGTGTCCGAGGACGTAGAGATAGATGAGGACTTTTCCTCGGCCGAAAAAGAAAAGGATGAAGGACATGAGGGAGCCGAGGGCGAAGAAGAAGAATTCCGGGGAGCGCCAGAAGGCGCCGTTGAGAGTGGCTTTGGCGAAGCTGACGAAGAAAGTTTCGGTGGTGATCCAGCAGAGGGGGACGAGGAGGATGCCGATGGCGAATTTGATCCAAGTGACGGGTATGGATTCGGGGACGGAGAAGAGTCCGGGGATGCTGACGAAGCCGAGTTCATCCCGGACATCGGCGGCGCGGGTGTTCCGTTTTCGGGAGCGGCGATTGCGTGGGGTCGCGACGGAGCGGGCTGCGGTGATGGGCAGCTTGTGTCGTTTGCTTTTTTTGGCTTTTGGTTTGGAGCTGGGTCGCCGTTTTGTGGGCATACGAGAGATGTTAGGACGAGACGCGGGCGGATGATGCAGACGGATCACCGGGACGAGCGGTGAGGCGTCGATGTGGTCAAAGTGTCAGACGCGGCCGGTGTATTTACCGGTGCGGGGATCGACTTTGACGACGTCGCCTTCTTTGATGAAGAGTGGCGCGAGAACTTCTTTACCCGTTTCGAGTGTGATAGGCTTTTGGGCGTTGGTGGCGGTATCGCCTTTGAGGCCTTCGGGTGCGCTGGTAACCTTGAGTTCGACACTGGGTGGGAGTTCGACGGCGACGTGTTTGCCGTCGCAGGAGAGGACTTCGACGACCATGTTTTCGGTGAGCCAGTCTTTTTGGTCGCCGAGGAGTTCGTCGGGCAGGTCGATCATTTCGTATGAGACGGGGTCCATGAAGTGGCAGCCATCGGGATCGGCGTATGAGAACTCGAGTTTTTGGCGATCGGTTTGGACGATATCGACTTTATCGCCGGAGGCGAAACGGATGTCTTTGGTTTTGCCGGTTTGGAAGGAGCGGATGGTGGCCATGATAAGGGCGTTTCCTTTACCGGGGGTGCGGTGTTCGATGTGGAGGACGACGCCAGTTTCGCCTTGGTATTTGATGGCCTGACCTTTTTTGAGAGCGGTTGCGACAATTGCCATGGGATGGTGGTAGCGGTGATGATGGATGGAGATGGGAGAGACGTGGCTGACAGAGTGGACGAAGTAATTAAGGTAGCTTAAGTTTTTTGGGGCTCAAGTTTAATTGGTCGCAGGGGGGGAAATAGGAACGATGTCGGCAGGAAAAGTACGCACCTCAACCTGACTCTGTCCCCTAGCGGAGAGGGGATGGGAGAGTGGAGGCGCTGGCATGAATATGGTTCCCTTAAGGGAGGCTGAAGGTTTAAAGGAGGTTTAGTCGGGAGAGGTCCTGGGTGTCGACGAGGCCGATGACGGTTTCGTCTTCGTCGATGACGATGATATCGTCGACGCGGTGCCGGTTGAGGGTGGCGAGGACTTCGGCGGCGATTTTATCTCCTGAGATGGCGACGGGGCCCGTGGTCATGTGATCCTTTAGAGAATGGGAGGCGACGTCTCGATCCTTTTGGTAGGCGCGAACGAAATCGCCGTGGGTAAAGACACCGAGGAGTTTGCCACGGGGATCGGTTACGACCGCGGCGCCGGCGCGGGCATGTTGCATATCATTGAGGGCGGTTTCGATGGTGGTTTCTGGAGAGGCGATTACGAGCTGGTCGCCGTGGCGCATGATATCGCGCACGCGGGTGAGGAGGGTGCGGCCGAGTTTGCCACCGGGGTGGAATTGGGCGAAGTCTTCATCGCGGAAGCCGCGGGCTTCGAGGAGGACCATGGCGAGGGCGTCGCCGAGGACGAGCATATTGGTGGTGGAGCTGGTGGGGGCGAGGTTGAGGGGGCAGGCTTCGCGTTCGACGCGGACGTTGAGGACGAGGTCGCTGTTCTTGCCGAGGGTGGATTGGGGGTTACCGGTGAAGGCGATGAGTTTTCCGGCGCTGCGTTTGAGGTGAGGGAGGAGGTTCAGGAGTTCATCGGTTTCGCCGCTGTAGCTGAGGGCGATCACGGTATCGCCGTTGCTGACGAGGCCGAGGTCTCCGTGGAGGGCATTTTGTGAATTGAGGACGACCGTGGTGGCGCCGGTGGAGTTGAGGGTGGCGGCGACTTTGTGGGCGATGTTGTATGATTTGCCGATGCCGACGACGACGATTTTGTGTTCGTTCTCGAGGGTTTTCTGAAGGGTGGCGACGGCTTCGGAGAAGTGATCGTCGATGCTACGAAGGAGGCGTTGGAGTTCTGTGATCTCGATCTCGATCACGCGTTGGGCTTTGGCCAGGTAGTCCATGGAGGGCATCAATTTAGACAGAAAATGGGAGAATAACAGGATTGGTTTTATTGGATGGGCAGGTAGGGTAGACCACCTTGAATTGGACGGCAAAAGAGCGGGCGGGGAAGCCGGTAGTGGGTTGTTATTGCGCGACATTTCTGACGCGAGACATGCAGCATGTGCATCGTCAGGTTTTGTTTTTGAAGAATGTGGCGCCTTATGTGATCACGCAGAAGCGAGAGAATGCGGATATGTTTTGGTTTCCTGACAAGTATGTATCTTTTCACCGGAAAGTGTGGACGCGATTTTTTCGTCGTTTGTGGTATCAGCAGATTCGGGAGATACCGTGGCAGATCAACACGGGTGAGGTTAAGGAGTTGCTGCACACGGTGATGCGACGGGAGACGGATGTCGTGCATATTTATTTCGGGAATGTGGGGATGCGTTTGCTGCCGTTCATCAAGGCGTGTCCGCGTCCTGTGGTGGTTTCGTTCCATGGGGCGGATGTGGCGGTGGACATGGACAAGCCGGTTTACCGCCAACAGATGGGAGAAGTGTTAGACCGAGCAACGATGGTTTTGGCGCGGTCGGAGTCTTTAAAGGGAGCGTTGTTGGAACTGGGGTGTCCTGAGGAGAAGATTCGCATTCAGCGGACGGGGATTCCTATGTGGTCGAAAGAGAAGGCAGAGCGGAAGGTGCCGCCGGAGGATGGGTGCTGGCGGTTGGTTCAAGCGTGTCGCCTGGTGGAAAAGAAGGGGTTGGAAACGACGTTGCGGGCATTTGCGGAGATTGGGAAGCGGTTTCCGCGTGCGACGTTGACGATTGCGGGGGCTGGTCCGTTAAAGGATCAAATGCGGGGATTGGCGATGGAGTTGGGCGTTCTTCGGAGGGTAGATTTCACGGGATTTCTGGGGCAGGGTGAACTTTGGGATCTGTATCGGCGGTCTCACTTGTTCTTGCATCCGAGTGAGGTGGGTGAGGACGGAAACCGCGAGGGGGTGCCGAATGCGATGTTGGAAGGCATGGCGACCGGGATGCCTGCGGCGGCGACTTGGCATGGGGGAATTCCTGAGGCGGTCAGGGATGGGGAGAGCGGGATTTTGGTGGAGGAGGGAGACTGGAGAGAGTTAGCGGCGCGGGTTTCGGATTTATTGAGTGATGTCGAGGGGTATGAGCGGATGGCGCGCGCGGCGTGTGATGAGGTGAAGGCAAAGTTTGATTTGGCGAAGCAGATCCGGGTTTTGGAGGGGCACTATCGCGAGGCGATTGAGTGGGGGAAGTGAGTTTTAGGATTGCCGGGGGCGGGTTTTGACCGGCGGTTTGGGGTTTGCTTTGGAGAGATGGGCCGCGGTTTTTAGCGGGGTGCCACAGGCTAATGGGGAAGCCGTGGGAGGGGGTTCCGGGGTCGGTGATCGCGTTTTCGGGGAGGAGACGGAGGGCAGGCTTTAGGGGAAGGTGGTGGAGCCGGTTTTGGGGAGGTGTTTGCTGAGGTAGGCTTTGTCGGCTTGGGTGAGGTGATTGAAGTCGATCTCGATGAAGTCGTCATCGAGGGTGCGGAAAGTGCCTTTGCTGCCATTGGCTTCGACGAGAGCGGCATTGAATCTTTTGCCGGAGATGAGGGTCCATTCGCGGGCATCAATGATGTCTTTGGTCGTGACGAGTGTTTCGGCTTTAATATTGAAGAGGCCGTCGGCAGGGATTTTAACGAGATCCTTATTACCGGTATCGCGAACCCATGCGGTGTAGGCGCCTTTTTGTGAGAGGCCAGTGAGGTGGCCGAGGGGATCGCCCCAGGCATCGGTGAGAACGAAGATGGGCAGATCGCCGGTGTTGACGCCAAAGTGCGAGCGGAAGGTTTCGATGCGAGCGTCATCATCGACGCGGTATCGGAAGACGACGAGTTCTTCGGGATTGAGATAGATGGAATTCTCCTCGATCATTTTGCCGAGGGCGATGCTGTTGGGATCGTTTTCTTTGAGGCAAACGATGACGATATGTGCGCTTCGTTCTTTTGCGGCGGCTTTGGCGTCGTCGAGATCGTCGAAGATCTCCGGCGGGCCCGGAGCTTCATCGGTAATCTTGGCCCCTTCCTGGGCAGCGGTGGGAAACGTGAGGGCAAGGCCGAGGAGAGAGGTGATCAGGAGCTGAGAGACTTTCATTTGCAGTCGGTACGATGAGAAAGAACGCTCAGGGGAAGGCGGGACTTTCGGGATTGAGTTTTTTCTGAAGGTATTCGAGGTCCGCGCGGGTGAGTCGGGCGGAGAGGACTTCCTTGAAGTCGCCGGTTTTGGTTTCGAAAGTGAGTGTTTCGCCGGTTGATTGGACGACGGCGCCGTGAAATGTTTCCCCTGTGATGAGGGTCCAATCGCGAAAGGGGGTGTGGTAGTTTGCGCCTTTGCGTTTGGCATCGGCGTCGAGGGCACTGGCAATGCTGCGTTTGAGGGCGAGTCCGCGGGGGAGTTTGATTACCGCAGGGGAAGCGTTTTCGATGGCGGCGAGCGCGCGTTCTTGATCGAAGGAGCCCGTTTCGATCCCGAGCGTTTCCCCGGATTTACCGAGCAGGAGGAGGATGGGAAAGCCTTCTTCTTCGACGTGAAAGTATTCGCGGAAGGTTTGGATGCGAGCGTTCTCTTGGACGTTGTATTTCAGGAGCGCGGCTTTGTCACCGTTGAGGAAGACCTCGTTTTTTTTGAGGATATCATCGAGTTGATCGCTATCGCGGTCGCTTTGGCCGAGGCGAAGGCACGCGATGAGCAGGTATTTTCCGGCATCGGCGCAATGGGCTTGTGCTTTTTTGAAGTCGGTGAAGGTGGTTGGCGGAGTGATCGTTTCGTCACTTTCGGCGAGCGCCGAGGTGATGAAGGAGCCGGTGGTGAGGATGAGTCCCAGAGCCAGGATTGACCTGAGATTGATGGATAGGCGAAGAGGCATGAGATGACTTACGAGATTTCCGGTGATGGAAGTTGCGATAAAGGTCCTCTATCGGGGAGGACACGCAAATTACAAAATACTTAGACGATTCTAACGGGTAATTGTTCATCTTCCTGGGTTAGATCGTCAGTCTGAGGTGTTGGGGAGGTGATTTTTGCGGATACCCTCGATGGCGTGGGCGAGGAGTTTGCGGTTCTGGGGGGTGATGGGTCGGAGGCTGAGGATGGAGCCACCCCCGAGATCGGAAGTGTTGGTGATGGTGAGCCAAGTTTGTCGCTCATCGAGATCGAGACTTTGGATTTGGGCCCATGGGATGAGGTTCATATTTTTCGCGGGAAAGAAAAAGGGGTAGACCTCGATCCCGACGGGACCGAAGACGAGATAAGCGTGGCGGGTATTGAAGGCGGCTATCCAGAAGGCAGCGAGGGCCGGTATGACGGCGAGGAAGCTCCACCAGGGGTGAGGGAGGGGAGGGGTGTATTCATCGATATTGATCCATTTGATCCCGAGGGCGGCGAGTGCGATGGCGGCGCATGCAAAGAGAAGGCCAAGGATGATGAAATGGACAGCTTGACCGGAGCGGGTGAAGCGCAGGTATTGGGGATCGGCGGTCGGGTCGGGCAAGGTAGAGCGCGGGCAGCAGGTGTCTGTGAAAGCGTCGATGCAGCTAGAGATCGAGGTATGGAGTGAGGCCATGGAGGCCGCCTTCTCTCCCGAAGCCGGATTCTTTGAAGCCACCGAAGGGGGATGTGGGGTCGAATTTGTTGAAGGTGTTTGCCCAGATGACGCCGGCTTTGAGTTGTGATGCGATCTTAAAGATTTTCGAGCCTTTGTCGGTCCAAATTCCTGCGCTGAGGCCGTAGCAAGTGTTGTTGGCGCGTTCGATGGCTTCGGCGGGGGTGCGGAAGGTCATGACGGAGAGGACGGGACCGAAGATTTCTTCGCGGGCGACGCGATGGGACGCGGTGACATTGGTGAAGAAAGAGGGTTTGAACCAGTATCCTTTTTCGGGGAGGGAACAGGGGGACTGGTAAAGTTTGGCGCCTTCGTTGATGCCGGACTCGACGAGTTCGTGGATGCGTTTGAGTTGAATGCTTGAGTTGATGGCGCCGACGTCGGTGTTTTTATCGAGGGGATCGCCGACGCGGAGGGATTGGATGCGGTCGTGGAGTTTGCGAAGGACGGGGCGGGCGACATTTTCTTGGACGAGGAGGCGACTGCCGGCGCAGCAGACGTGGCCCTGGTTGAAGTAGATGCCGTTGATAATGCCCTCGACAGCTTGATCGATGGGAGCATCATCCATGATGATGTTTGCGGCTTTTCCTCCCAGTTCGAGGGTGAGTCTTTTATCGGTGCCGGCGATGGATTGGGCGATGATTTTCCCGACTTCTGTGGAGCCGGTGAAGGCGATTTTATCGATGCCAGGGTGATTGACTAGATCGGCTCCAGTGGGTCCTTTTCCGGTGACGATATTGACGACGCCGTCGGGGAGGCCGGATTCCTGGATGATTTCGGCGAGGTGGAGGGCGGTGATGGAAGTGGTTTCGGCGGGTTTTAGGACGACGGTATTTCCGCAGGCCAGGGCGGGGGCGAGTTTCCATGCGGCCATGAGGAGGGGGAAGTTCCAGGGGATAATTTGGCCCGCGACGCCGAGGGGTTGGGGATCGCGACCGGGGAAGGCGTAGGGGAGTTTATCGGCCCATCCGGCGTAATAGAAGAAGTGTGCGGCGACGAGGGGTAGATCGATGTCGCGTGATTCCTTGATGGGTTTACCGCCGTCCATGGATTCCATGACGGCGAGTTCGCGAGAGCGTTCCTGGATCATGCGGGCGATGCGGAAGAGGTATTTTCCGCGTTCGCGAGGGGGCATATCGGCCCAAACGTCCCGGTAGGCTTTGCGAGCGGCTTTGACGGCTTTGTCGATGTCTTTGGCGGAGCCCAGGGCGATGGACGTGAGTTTCTTTTCGGTGGCTGGATTGACGGACGGAAAGTATTTGCCGGAAGCGGGTTTGACCCATTTGCCACCGATAAAGAGTTCGTATTGGGAGCGAATGGGAGCGGGGACGGATTCGGGTGCGGGTGCGTACTCCCAGGCGTCGCCGAACTCGAGGCGGAGGGCATCGAGATGAGGGGCCCGGTTGCGTTTTGCGAGGGCGGCGTGTTCGGCGGGGTCGGCTTGCCGTGGGGAGAGAGAGGAAGACTTGGGATTGGTTGGTTTAGATGGCATCGGCGAGAGGGAAGGATGGCAGAAAGGCATGGTGGAGGGGAAGTGAATATCCACGGTGAGGAAGGAGGCGGTGGCGGGGTGAGAGCGAGGCGTGTGAGGAGCGGGCTCTTTTGTGTTGAATGGGTTCCGAAGGTGTATGGCAGCGAGACGTATGCCAGAATTTTGGGGACTGAGATGGGCGAGAGGAGTTCGCGGGACACTATGGCGGCCGGAGCAGCCGGTAGTCGATCACGGGTTGGATGCGCGTGGGACGGTTACCTATCACCTGAGATGTGGAGGCGGAGGAATACGTTGGGAGTGGGGATGGTGGTGCGGTAAGTGATGTATTTGTAACCTGGCGGTGGGATGGGGAGACTGGCGGGGTTATCTGTGGGAGTGACGGGGATGATCCAGTTGATGAGGTCCGTGGACGCTGTTCCGCGATAAGTCATGCCGAGGACGTTATAGGAGCCGTCTGCGTCGAAGGCACCGCCGATGAGGACGCGGGTGGAGATGGTCGCGTATCGCTGGCCTTCGATCGTTACCTCATCGAAGACGATACCATCGGGATCGGCGCCTGAGGCGGGATTGGAACCGACGCCGAACTCGAATAGATTATTGTCGCCATCGAGATCGCCATCTTCGGCGGGGCCGACAAGGAGGTTTCCGGATTCCGAGCCGGAACCGTTGCCGGGGTCATAACCGTTCGCGATGAAGACGAAATTAGCGATGGCGGATTCGGTGGCGGCAGCGGTTTGGACGAACTCGATCCAATTGAAGTTCACGCCGTCGCCGATGGTTTCGATGCGGAGGATGTGCTCGCCCGAGAGCGCGACAGGGATATTGGTTAAGGAAACGGTGACCCATTGGTCCCAGCCGCCGGTGGATTCGACGGGGAAGGTCCCAAGTTCAGCGTCGCCGAGGATGACCCGCAGATCGCCGGGGTTTCCTTCATTACTGGCGACGCGGACGCGGGCGGTGTAGGTCCCCGGGGTGACGGAGGTTGTGTATTCGACCCATTCATTGGAATCGAACCATCCGAGGCTGAAGCCGTTTTCGTTGTCGCCGGAGTTTTCGATATCGACGCCATCGGTGCGGTATTGCTGGCCTTGATTGAGCGGCTCGTTGTCTTGATAGGCAACGCCCTCCCCGCCGGAGTCGTAGTCTTCGGCTTGGATGCGACCGGGGATAGGGGAGGGGGAGCCGGTAAAGGGTTCTTGACCGGAGCTGCCACCGCCACCGCCGCCGCCCCCGCTTTCGCCGGAGGAGGACGTGAATTCGATCCAGTTGAGATTGTAGAGTCCTCCGACGATCTCGAGGCGAAGGACGGCGTTGCCGTTGGCGGAGATGTTTATGTTCTGGAGCGTCCGGTTTTCCCAGGCGTACCAATTGTTTGTGCCGGGCGCGTTGAGGGTGCCAAGAACTTGGCCATCGAGGATGACGCGGAGGAAGCCGGGGGCAAAGAACTCGGAAGCAAAGCGGGCGGTGATGTCGTAATCGCCGGGGGTGACGTCGACCGTGTATTCGAGCCATTCGGTATCTTCGATCCAGCCGACGCTGAATCCGTTGTCTGAGTCATTGGAGCGTTCGAGGTCGACGCCATCGGCGCGATAGGCTTCTCCGATATTGTTGGGTTCGACGTCGGAGTAGGCCGTGTCTTGGCCGCCGGTGTCGTAGTTTTCGGCTTCGATGCGGCCGGGGATGGGAGCGGGTGTATTGCCAAAAGGTTGTTGACCATTTGGGGTGCCCCCTCCGCTGCCGCCGCCAGTGCCGTTGGGACTGGTGATTTCGATCCAGTTGAGGTTGACGTCGTCGCCATTGACGAATTCGAGGCGGAGTGTTTGGAGACCGGATTCGCTGATATTGACGTTGGCGAGGGTGAGGGTGGTCCAGCTGTACCATCCCTGAGTGCCGACCGTATTGATGACGCCGAGTTCGCGACCGCTGATAAGCAGGCGGATATCGGCGGGGGCTCCGAGATCGGAGGCGATTCTGACGTTGATATCGTAGATGCCGGGGGTGATGTCGACGGTGTAGTGGAGCCACTCGCCGTCCTGGGTCCATCCGATGCTGGGGGTGTTCGTTGGGTCGAAGGAGTCTTCGAGGTCGACGCTACTGGTGCGGTAGGGGGTAGAAATGAATGAGAGGCCGATGTCCTGGGCGTCGTTATCGGAGTAGCTGACGCCTTGTCCACCGAGGTCGAAGTCCTCTGCTTCGATGCGTGCGGGGATGACGGGAGCGTTGCCGTTGAAGGGGATTCCGCCGTTTCCGTTGTCGCCGCTTCCTCCTCCGCTGTTGCGGTCTTCGAAAGTCACATTGATGGTATTGGAGGGGGTGTTGCCGTTTCCGCCTGGGTCATTGGCGCGATTGGCGGGGAGTGAGATGGACACCGTGCCTTCGGCACCTGGGGCGACGGTGAGAGTGTAGGATGAGCCGTTCCCGGAGAGAGAAGTCGCGTTGCCGTTGGAGACGGTGAAGTCGCTAGCGGAGAGGCCGAAGACATTTTCTGAGAAGTTTGCGGTGATATTGAAGGAGCTGGTGACGGTGTTATTGGGGGTGGCGAGGGAGACCGAGGGCGGAGTGGTATCGGCGAGGCTGTAGGAGGCGGAGAGGGTATTTGATGGCGGATTTGCGTTGGCGAGATTATCGACCACGGAATCGGAGGGGAGGAAGACAGAGACGACGCCCGGGGAGTTGGGGTTGATGGTGATCGAGTAGTTCGAGCCTGAGCCGGACAAGTTTAAGGCGGAGCCGTTTGTTACGTCGAAGTCTGCTAGAGTGAGGCCAAGGACCTCCTCGGGGAAGGTGACACTTACGGTGAAGGGAGCGGTAATGTTGTTCCCTTGGGCGTTGGAAGTGAGGGTGGGGAGGGGTTCCTCGAGGTCAGAACCGCCTCCTCCGGGGGTCACGTTGGGATCGAGGGAATTGATCCAGGCGCTGAGCACTTGGGTGGCTTCGTTATTGATGCGATTCTTGCCAAGCGGGGGCATCGCGCAGCATTCGTCGATGGTATTGACGCGTTGGTAGAGGACGGAGTCGTTGGTGTTTTGGGGTTTTACGACTTTGGGATCGGAGATGCCGAGGGTATCGAAGACATCTCCGTTGACGACGGCTTGATTGAAGGGTGGTGTCGAGAGTCGGGCGTCGAAATTGGCGCGAGAATTCACGTTGGTGCCGGGTTGATGGCAGTGAGAGCAATTGCTATCGAGGTAGGAGAGGGCTTGTTTTTGGATGGAAGTTTCGGGATCACCGAGGGGAGCGGAGGTGAGGAGGTTGTCGAGATCGTTGGTATTGAGGGGAGGGTGGAGGATCCCGAGGGCATTGAGTGTGGCGAGTTGATTTGCGGTGCGGTTGGTGGATTCGTAGAAGTGGTTGCGATTGAGTTGTCGTGTGCGGAGGCCGAGGACGCGACCGGATTGGGAAGTGTGGCAGCTCAGGCAGGCGCCGCGGCTCGGGAAGAGCCATTTGATGGATTCGGACTGGCCGTTTTCGTTTGTGATGGTGAACTCTTCTTCGAGGCCGAGGGGATCGACGAGGTCGGCATCGGAATTATTGGCGCGCCATTTGTATGTCAGGCCGTACCATTCTCCGTTCGCATCGCGGATCATGAAACGGGTTTCGAGGCGTCTTCGGGGGCCATCGGGGTTGCGTTCGTCGAGGGGGATTTCGAAGTGTTTGACGGTGACGGAGCCGATGGGGAGGGACCAATTTTCGTTTTCGGAGTAGGAGATGCGTTCTGAGGAAGTGTTGTGGGTTCCGTTGTTGGGTATGGAGACCCAGCGTTTTTTGAAGGCGCCATCAGACCAGAGTGGGGAATTGACGTCGTATGGGATGAGGCCGGGGGTAGTTTCGAGCGTGCTGAGATTGGTGAAGGCCCCGGTTTGGGAGAGAAGGGAGGGTGGCTGGGGATTGGCGATGCCGGGTCGGTTGAGTTTGTAGATTTTTCCGTTGGCGTTGTCGGTGCCGTTGGGCTTGCACATGTAGACCTCGCCATCGTGGTCGACGCCGAAGAATGCGAGTTGTCCTTTCGGGTTAATGGTGGGCGGCATTTGGGCGAGGAGTTCGACATCGGCGGTTTCGCCTGGGGTATAGGAGAGTGCCCAGATATTTCTGGTGCCGTAGTCACCGACGAGGAGTTTGCCTCCGAGGTCAGCGTCCCATTTGGCACCGCGGTAGACGACGCCGACGATGACGCAGTTTCCTGTGTTGCGATTGTAGTCCCAGATGGGAGGGGAGTCGGTGCCGATGAGGGGATTGGGTTTTGATTTGAAGCCGCCGATGGAGCCTTCTCGGTAGGGCCATTGGAAGTTGGCGCCTTTGGAGAGGAAATTGACTTCTTCGCGGTCATTTTGACCGACATCGCCGATGAAGACATCGCCGGTGAGCGGGTCTTGAGACATGGTGTGTGGGCTGCGGAGGCCAATAGCGTAGAACTCTTCGAGCGTGTTTCCGCTGGGGTCGACCCAGGGGTTATCGTTGGGGATGTAGTAATTGGCGCTGAAGCTGTCCGGCCAACCGAAGGGAGGGTTGGCGGGATTTTGGGGTTGGCGACGAATGGGGTGGGAGCGGGTAGGATCTTTGTCGACATCGATACGGAGGACGCCGGCGAGGAGGCCTGCGTTGATTTTTTGCCCGGAGTCATAGATGTCGCGGGCGCCGCCTTCATCGCCGACGGTGAGGTAGAGGAAGCCATCGGGGCCGAAGAACATGCCACCGCCCTGGTGCCAATCGTGGCGATCATATTGCTGGATGAGGATTTGTTCGGAGTTGGGATCGAGGTTAGGCTGACCATCTTGAATCGTGAAGCGGGAGAGTCGCATGTAGCCGCGGGTGGCGTCACCGTTTGTGTTGGATTGGTCTGGAGTGTATCGGTAGTAGACGTAGCAATATCTGCGGTTTGGGGATGCGGGCTGGCCGAAGTCGGGGTGGAAGACTATGCTATGGAGGCCGGAATCGCCGCCGAGTCTGACCTTTGATCGGATATCGAGCACGGTGGTGACCTGGTTTTGGGTAGCATTTGGGTTATTGGGGAAGCGGTAGATGAGTCCCGGTTTGGCGACCACGAAAATATCGTTGGAATTGGGGACGGGGACGAAGCCGACGGGATCGTAGAAGGAGAGATTGGGGAATGCTTCGATCACTTCCCAACCGCCGGACACGGAGGTGGTAGCGGGAAAGTTACCGTTGAGGTATGGGGAGATGGGTTGTGGCGAGAGGAGGCCGGAAGTTTGGGCGTTTGAGATTGGGGGGAGCGAGAGAGTGATGAAGGTGAGGAGAGGGAGGATAATTTTGAAACCCGGGCGGGGTGGAAGGTAAGCGCTCGCGTCTGGGGACGTGACGACAGGGGTTCCCATGAGCAGGCGCCGGTCCGTGGGAGGACGGCGGGAGCAGTGTTTCATGTTGTGCGGTGGCGGGCCCGGTTTCCGAAGTCGGGCGCGGCACGAGGAACTTGTAGGCGCATTTTAGCGCATTTTCAATAATTTTCGTATTTTGTTGCCTCAGTTATGATAAAAAAGAGATTTTGGTAAGAGGGTTGGAATTTATTGGCTTTGGCTGTTGTTTTCTGAAGCGATGTCGCGTCACCGTGTCGAGCGAGCGGTTTGCGAATGGTGGAGAATGGGGGGCTGGGTGAGCGTGGAGCGGCGGACGCATTGGTTTAGGGCGACATGGCTCTGGCGATGGAGACGTTGAGGTATCTCTTTCATCCCGTTCGAGACGTTGCCGCGTGATCAAGCGCAGAGATCTCTGCGAGGATCAGGGTAGGGAGAAGTAGTCGGCGTTTTGGTAATTACCGTCTTTGAGTTTGGCGATTTGGAGGGTGACGTCGGTGAGGAGGGAGGAAGCGCCGAAGCGGAAGAGGTCGGGGGTGAGCCAGTCGTCGCCGAGGGTTTCTTTGACCATGACGAGGTATTGGAGGGCTTCTTTGGCGGTGCGGATGCCGCCGGCGGGTTTCATGCCGATGCGGGAGCCGGTTTCGTAGAAGTAATCGCGGATAGCTTCGAGCATGACGAGGGTGACGGGGAGCGTGGCGGCGGGGGAGATTTTTCCGGTGGACGTTTTGATGAAGTGGGCGCCGGAGCGCATGGCGATTTCGGAGGCGAGGCGGACGTTGTCGTAGGTTTGGAGTTCGCCGGTTTCGAGGATGACTTTGAGATGGGCTTTGTCGCCGCAGGCGTCGCGGATGGCGGCGATTTCATCGGCGACTTTTCTGTAATCGCCGGAGAGGAAAGCGCCGCGGTTGATGACCATATCGATTTCGTCGGCACCCTGATCGATGGCGGATTTGGTATCGGCGAGTTTGATGCGCAGGGGTGCTTGGCCGGCGGGGAACTCAGTGGCGACGGAGGCGACGTGGACGGGGGTATCGGCGAGGAAGGTTTTGGCGGCGTTGACGAGATTGGGGTAGACGCAGACGGCGGCGCAGGCGGGGGTCTCGAAGCGTGGGTCCATGGGGTGGAGGGCTTTCTTGCAGAGATACGCGACTTTGCCGGTGGTATCGGCGCCTTCGAGGGTGGTGAGGTCCATCATGGAGACAGCGAGTTTGAGGCCGGCTTCTTTGGCGGTGGTTTTGATGGAGCGTTTCGTGAATGTGGAGGCGCGTTCTTCGACGTTGATTTGGTCGATGGGTGGGGTGGGGAGTTTCATGGTTGGCGGGGAGGTGGTCGGAGGGGCAGAAGTCAGAGATTAGAAGTCAGAGGTCAGAGGGCCGCCGCGAGGGATAGACTGTGGGCGGAGGGCATGGTGACGATATTGAACCATGAATGGACGCGAATGGGCACGAACAAATTGGAGGCCGTTTGAGGGAGAGCGAGTGGGAGGGGGAGTTCGTGATGGTCAGTCGTGAAGGGGCGGCCTTGGATACGAACCGTTTTTGGAGGCGGTTGATGAGGCAGACCGCGAGGGATTGATGGGTTGTTTGGTTTCGTTCTTTTGGTCTGGCCTTCGAGGTGCGGCAGGGCGAATGAAGCGCAAGGCGCTCGATCACGGGCAGGATGCCCGTGGCACGGGGTCAGGAGAGTTTGATCATGTCTTTGACGAATTGTCGCCAGAGGAAGAAGAGGCCGCGCCAGGAGTATTTGAAGGTGCCTTCTCCGGAGAGGGCGATGATGCCGCGGTCGAGGTTGTAATTTATTTGGCGTTCGATTTCGCGTTGGAGTTGGTCGTGGATTTCGTCGGTGTTTTCTTCGGAGAGTTCGGTGGCGGAGACTCTTTCTTCGGAGAGAAAGTCGGTGTGGTGAGTGAGGAGGTCACGAAAGGAATCGGCGGCGGGGGCGCGATTCATTTTGAGATCGGGTGAGAGTTCCATGGTGTAGGAGAAGGGGTAGTTCCAAGTGCGGAGGATGCGTCCATCGCGTGTGCGCGAGGAGAGGGAAACATACGTGAAGGCGACGGGGCCTTGTTCGGAGAGGCAGACGGCGACTTCGGTTTTGGATTTGGGGTGGTAGAAGAGGCGGAAGAATTGGGTGGTATCGTTCCATTCCCATCCGGCGTCATCGATGTATTCGAAGCCTTCTTCTTCGACTTCTTCGGTGACTTCGGGGAGGTCGGGGAAGCGTTCGCGTGAGGGGGGTGTTTTGTGGCGGATTTTTTTATCGAGGGGCAAGCGCAGTTTGCGGATGCGGAAGAGGATCTCGAACCACGGGATGAAGAACCAGGCGATGGCGGTGAGGGCGCCGACCCAGATGCGGCCGTTGGAGAGGAAATAACCGACCATGAACGAGGCGGCGAGGATGGCGAGGGCGCCGATTTTGCGCAGCCACGGCTGGGAAGCAGTTCTAAGAGCGAAGGCGAGGAAGACGACGCCGAGGATGAGGAGGAACTCGAACATGTAATAAAGCTCAACCTAACGCGGGGTATGGTGGGGGGAAACCACTATTGTGGAGGGACTTGGTTTGATCGGTTGGGCGATTGGGCGGTTCTGGGGGGGGAGAGTATTGAGCGAGTTGGATTGGAATACTCCTCGTTGTACTGGGAGGCTCGATAGAGAGCTGGTATTGGGGCGAGCGACAGGCGGTTGGATCTGCGTTGTGCGCCCTCGGCGAGGGCGCGCTACCGGCTTCGCCTGGTGGAAACGGGGGCGGGGAGGGAGCAGGGTTAGTCGCTGCCGTGGGCGGGGATTTGGTGTTCGTCGAGGAAGTCGGCGAGTTCGTCGGGGCCGAAGTCGGGGAGGATGAGTTGGTTTTCTTCCTTGTGATTGACGACGAGGGAGGGGGCGAGGGTTTGGTTGGTGAGTTCCTGCATTTCGGCGAAGGCTTTGTCATCGGCGATGACGTCGAGTTCCTGGTAGCGGTATTCGTGTTCGTCGAGCCATGCTTTGGCGCGGGTGCACCAGGGGCAACCGGGTTTGATGTAAAGTTTGAAGTGAGGTTGGTCGCTCATGAGGATGGGCGATGAGTTAACAGCTGGCGGGTGCCGGTTGCGAGAAAAAAGGGGGTGGGTTACCAGCTGAAGTTGGCGAAGGGGTTGGTGGTGGTGAAGGCGGGGCCGGGGTTGCTGATGATGGCGGCGGCTTCGTTATTTACGTTGATGCTGAAGTTTACTGCTCCTGCGTTACTGGGATTATCGACGGCGGAATTACGGATCACGAGATTTTCTGTACCGTCGATATCGAAACCATTGACGCCGTTGTCTGAGGCATGATTGGAGTCGATGCGATTGTCATTGCTGAAGGTCGTAAAGCCATCGGCGCCGTTGCCATCGGCGTTGCAATAGATCACGTAGTTGTCATTTCCAAGTTGGAATCCATTGGCGCCATTGTTTGATGCGGTGCAGGTTTCGATGTGGCAGCCGGAGCCGACATCGATGCCATCGCCTCCGTTACTGGAGGCGGCACAATGGGAGAGGAGCGCGTTGCTAAAGGTGATCGTTGCATTGATTCCGTCGAGCGTATTATCGGAGGCGGTGCAATCCCGCACGGCATGGTCGCCCCGGTTAGTGGACGAGGTGAGGAGGATTCCGATGCCAACATTGCTGTGGGACGTGCAGTCGATGACGCTGCTGCCTTGGCCAGCTTGGATGCCGTCGTTGCCGGAATTGTCGGTCGCAGTGCATCCTTTGATCGTCGAACCGAGACCGGCGACGATTCCGGTGGAGGAGTTGCTGACAGAACTGGAGTCGATAATCGAAGAACGGGCCCCGACTCTAATCCCAACGCCGGTTGATCCGCTCACGGCACAGCGTGCAACAGTGGCGTTATTGAAAAGGTCAATTCCTCCGGCGTCGTTGCCTTGGACAGTGCAATCGATTACGCCAGCCCCGATGGCGCTCTCTAAAATTCCCACGCCGGTGTTATCAAAAACGCTGCATCTTTCAACGCGGCCTGATGCGCCTGGTTCGATTCCGTTTCCTGAATTGGTGGCTATCAGGCAATTCGTTATCAAGCAATTGTTGGCACCGTCGCTGGTGGATACTCCTGCTCCGCAGCCCACGACACTTGTATTTGAAGCGGTCGAATTGGCACCTAACACTATGCCCACGCCATCGCAGTTTTCAATCAGGCAGGAGGTTATCGTCGTATTCGAGAGGAGGACAATTCCTAGATCTGCGCAATCGACGATTTGAACGTTTCTTACGGTAACGTTCTTGGTATTGACAGAAATCGTCTTAATTCCGTCATCGAAAGAAGTGATGAGGCCGTTTTCGATCACGGCGTTTGTGGCGCTGCCTCCGACAGCAATTCCTGTGCCGGTGCCGTCATTTGCGACGTCCTTTGAGATCGCGAAGCCATTGAGATCAAGCGTCACATTCGGGGCGGTTATGAACAAAGCATCTGAGGTACTGCTGACGGAGATGTTACCGGTGAGATAGTACGATCCGGAGGCGCTAATGGTGTGGGGGAAGGTGAGATCGGCGGGGTTTAGCGGTATGCGGGGTTCGACTTCGTTGAGGGTTTTGAAGTTGGGGGTGGGGCTGCCTCCCGAGAGGGCGGAGGCTGGGGGGGTGAGGGGTCCGCCCTGGGCGTGGAGGGATGCGGGGTTGGTCAGGAGGACGAGTG
>JBCDBW010000085.1:0-19959 GCA_039182965.1 Verrucomicrobiota bacterium | reverse complement strand
GTGTGATCTCCCTCTCGACCTTGCAGGGCACTCGCTCGGCAAACCAGTGGATCATCCCGAAGAGCTCCTACCCAAATACGATCTCGTCTTCGCTGCGGGCCGCACCGCCATCGAGGCCATGGCCTGTGGCTGCGCTGTAATCCCAATCGCCGTTGACAAAAGTGGACGCCTCATTTGCCCCCGTACCTTCGAAACGTCCCAAAAAGTAAACTTCAGCTCCCGCAAACAATATCCCCTCATCCGCAAGGACCTGGTCATTCGCCAAATCAAACGATACAACGCCGATGATGCTGTCGTGGTCACCCGGCGCACCCGTGCCGAACTCGGCACCGACACGACATGCGATCGCCTCGAAGCTCTCTACCAAAAAATCCTGGCTGAATACACCGGTCCGCCCTCCTCCGACCAAGAACGTATCGCTCTCAAGCAAGACGCTCTCTTCCTAGCAAAACGAGCCCACTCCCTAACGCTCGATCTGGACGGAATCCCACCCGAAACTCAAGACCTCGTCCGCGCCCTCCAACACGCCACTGAGCATCTCACGAAGACCAAGCGCGGCTGGGAGTCCACCAAATCAAAACGTATCAGATCCCAAACAAACCTCACCAAGGCCAAACAAAAACTCGAAGTCGCCCGGCAACTCCTGGAAAAATCTCCCTTCACGCGCCCTGCTTGGAAAAACCTCCGTCAACACTGGGAAGACATCGATAGACGCTAAACGCGCCCCAAAGCCCTCCGTATCGGCCCCTCACGCGCTTCGATACTCTCGCACACTTTCATCTGTACCCGTGCCCGATTCAAATTCTGCCCGTCATACCCCACCTTGAAATATTGATCCCCCGCAAGGTAGTCCGCGAAAAAACGCAACCCCAGCTCGAAGGAAATCAATCGCAAGGAATCATACAAATACCGATGGTCCGCGCCCGTCAAAAACGACTCCGCCTCCCGCAAATACCCCTTCACCAAAGCCTCGAACAAATCCAAATCCAATACCACTTCCGTCAAATCCTTCGTCTCTTCCCCAGCGGGGTTACAGGCCGATCGTGCACAGTCACCAAAGTCATAGTGCACCAACCCAGGCTTCACGGTATCCAAATCAACGATCGCCGTCCCCTTTCCCGTGACCTCATCCACCATCACATTCGATATCTTCGGATCACCGTGAGTCGGTCGCTCCATCAGCTCACCGCTTGCCTTCGCGCCCTCCAACAAATGACACAAATCCCGCCGCTCCTCGACAAACTTGACCAGCCGCCGCGCTTCCGATGACCAGCCAATCATCTGCTGCGCCCGCTCCGACTCCCTTACCGCGTCATACTGAGCCAAATACCCCGGTGCAATATGAAATCCAGGAAGGGTGTCCTCCAGCTCATCCACAGGGAAATCCGAAATGATCCGCTGGAAATGCCCCAACACAATGCCCGCCTCCTGCGCATGCTCGATCGTGATCGCCTTCTCATGCGATGTCGCCGAGGTAATCAAAGTCAAACCCCGCCAATACTCGCCATCCTCGTCGATCACGAAATCCTGACCATCTCGCGCGGGAATAACCTGCGGCAGCTGCCAGACGCGGTCCGCCTCTTCCGCCTCCGCTTCAATCCGCTGATGCGCATGCTTGGTGATTGCTTTCATGTTGGCCATCACTTTCTGCGGATCAGGAAACACTTTCTGGTTGATCCGCTGCAAAATGAACTGCTCCTCGGCAAAGGTCGTCCGCGTCACCACCCGATAAGTGTCATTTACATTCCCGCTCTCAATACTCGACAACGCAACGATACTCCCTGTCACATCAAATTCCGCCGCAATCGCTTCTGCCGACATATCCAGATCAAAACCAAAATCTAACAGATCGGCAACCTCCGATTGCCAGCTCCTCGCCCCAAGAACCAGCGGAAATAACAATCCGTTCGTCCGTCTCCCGGCCGATTACATACCCGCAAACCATTCGCTCTCCACAACAGGTAACCCATCGCATTGCGTCTCCCCAAAAATGTCCCTATCTTTCTCCCGTGCGCCTCACGATCCTCATTCTGCTGCTGGCCACCACCACCGGCACACAATTCGCCGCTGCCCAATCGAGAAACGGCATCGATACCTTGCAAGCGCAAGATTTCACCCCCCTCGAGAACCGCCGCATCGGCCTGATCACAAATCACACCGGTCGGGATCGCAACGGCACCCCCACCATCGATCTTCTCTACAAAGCCCCCAACATCGAACTCGTTGCCCTCTTCAGTCCCGAACACGGTATCCGAGGCGAGGCCGACGACAACGTCGCCGATGAAACCGACTCAAAAACCGGTCTCCCCGTCTACAGCCTTTACTACGAAGAACGACGCATGCCCAGCCCGGAACAACTCCAAGACCTCGACACCCTCGTATTCGATATCCAGGACATCGGCGCCCGCTTCTATACCTATATCTCCACTATGGGCCTCGCTATGGAGGCCGCTGCCGAGAACAACATCGCCTTCTTCGTCCTCGACCGCGTCAACCCTATTGGCGGTCTCTCCGTCGATGGACCAACCCACGAAGGCGAAAAAAATTTCACCGGCCACCACCCCATTCCCGTTCGCCACGGCATGACCGCCGGTGAATTGGCACAGATGTTCAAAACCGAGAACAATCTCGAGCTCGACCTAACCGTTGTCCCCCTCGAAAACTGGTCTCGTCATCAATTGTTCGATTCCACCGGCCTCCCTTGGGTCAATCCTTCACCAAATATTCGCACCCTCGGCCAGGCCGTCCTCTATCCCGGCGTCGCTCTTCTCGAGTTCACCAATGTTTCCGTCGGCCGAGGAACCGATATTCCATTTGAACTCGTCGGCGCACCATATATCGATGACCCTCACGTTTTCGCCGACACCCTGAACCAGTTCCAGCTCCCCGGCGTCACTTTCAAACCCGCCCAGTTCAAACCCGAATCCTCCGTCTTTGCCGGTGAACTCTGCGGCGGCACCCGTATCATTCTGACCGATCCCCAAACCTGCCCCGCGGTCAGTGTCGGCATCGCCCTTGCCCTCTCCCTTCGTCATCAGTATCCCGATCATTGGGAGATGACGAATTTTAATAAACTCCTCAAACACCAGCCAACCGTCGACGCCGTTGCCGAAGGAAAATCCCTAACCGATATTGTCAATCTATGGACAAATGATCGATACGAGTTTGAAAAACGAAGGCAACGTTTCCTCGCCTACTGATTGCATGGAGCCCTACACTATCCGCAAACACCCACTCGTGAACAAAGAGCCTCATTGGCCCTCGGTCTCACCCCTAACCGACTTTGCGTTTCCGTGGTCCTCAAAACCAACGCCTGAAACGATCTTCCGCGCCGCTGTCTCCCACGACGATAAGTTCCACTTCCGCTTCGAAATCGAGGACAAAGACATCGTCCTCGGGCACGGAAGAACAGTGACCGAAAAAGTCCTCAGCTCCGACCGTGGCGAACTTTTCTTTGCCGCCGATCCGTGCCTCACCGACTACTTCTGCCTCGAGATTGATCCACGCGGCTACGTCTTCGAGTGCCACATGCGCTACTACCGAAACAAAGCCGACACTTGGTCTTGGCCCGGCCTCGAAGTCACCGCTCAGGTCCACCCTGGTCGCTACGAAATAACCGGACGTTTCCCCATCCAAAGCCTCCGCGATCTCGATATCCTCAAATCGACTTCGCCAACCATGATTGCCGGCGTCTATCGCGCGGAATTCAGCCGCGCCACGGATGGGTCCACGATCGAAGACTGGATAAGCTGGGTCGATCCTCAGACGAAAAACCCCGATTTCCACATCCCCGCCTCCTTCGGCGCCTTCGAACTCATTTGAGCACGTTCACGCCTCCTACTTCTCTTGCTTCTTTCCCTTATTCCCGCCCCTAAGCTCTTTTGGATACACCCCCACCCGTCCTGCCCACTCATCCCACTTCTGCGCCAATTTTTCCAACTTCTCCGGTTTCCTCGCCGCCAAGTCATTCAATTCTGTCCGATCCGCCGCCAAATCATACAACTCCCACTTCTTTTGGTCCACGCCCTTTGCAGGTGAGACCCCCCGACCCACCAATTTCCAGTTTCCATCCAGCACAAAAGCGTTGTCTTCATGCTCAATGAAAATCGGCTCCACTCGTCCCAGCGATTCTCCCTCAAAAGCCGGTCGTAAGGTCATCCCATCCAACGAGACGATTGCGTTGCCGCCATAGGTCTCCGGATAGATCGCCCCCGCAACATCAATGATCGTCGGGACAACGTCAATCAATTGCGCCGGCTCCGCATACCAATCATAACGAGCCTCGATCGCCGCCGGCCAATGCATAAAAAACGGCGTCGCCGCTCCACCCTCGTGCGCAAAATGCTTATACAAACGAAAGGGCGTGCTCGAAGCATTCGCCCATGCGGCCCCATAGCTGTTCGCACTTTGCTGATTGCGCCTCTCCACATTGACAAACTCACCTCTCCCCATCGTCCCGCCCTCCGCGCAGGCGCCATTGTCCGTCAAAAACAGAATCAAGGTGTCCTCGTATATCCCCTCATCCTTTAGGAACGAAATCACTCTGCCCACATTCTGATCGACACAATCAACCATCGCCGCATAAACCGCCATCTTCAGCGCCATTTCCTCACGCTCTTCTTCATCCACATCCTCCCAAGCCGGAACATCTTCGTCCCGCGGCGATAGAGCCCAGCTCGCATCGATCAAACCAAGCTCAATTTGCCGCTGATAACGCTCCTCCCGCAAAACATCCCATCCCTCGTGATACCGGTCCCGATATTTGTCGATGTCTTCCTCATGCGCCTGAAGTGGCCAGTGCGGAGCCGTATATGCCAGATACAAAAAGAAAGGGCGGCCCTCGCCCTCTAACTCGTCTTTCATAAAGCGAATCCCATAATCAGTGAACGCATCCGTGGTGTAGTAGGGCCGATCCGTCGTGCTCTCCGGATTCACAAGAGCATCATTTCCCAAGGAAACATCACGCGGCGCTTCCGGATAAAAAAAACGCGTTGCCCCGGATAAACACCCGTAAAACTTCTCAAACCCCCGCTGCAACGGCCACCGGTCCCTCGCATTGTATCCTAGATGCCACTTCCCCGCGAGAAAAGTCGCATAACCCGCTTCCCCTAACACTTCGGCAATCGTTACGCATTCCCGGTTCAAATAACCCTGATACGCCGGCGGACGCCCTTCGCCTCGCTCGTTGCCGGGGGGCTGCGTCATGTGACCGATTCCCGTCTCGTGAGGATGCGCACCCGTTAGTAAAGTCGCCCGCGTCGGACAACAACGACCCGAGTTGTAAAAATGGGAAAATCGTACCCCTCCATATGCCAACCCATCGATGTTCGGCGTTTCAATCTCCCCCCCGTGATAACCCAAATCAGAGAAACCCATGTCGTCCACCATGATGAGAATTACGTTCGGCCGCTCTGCGCCATCCAACGCCGCTATGCTCATCCCCGCGATCAAAAGGCTCAAAAATAGTCGCTTCATATGGCTCTCTCTTTAACATGCCCTAGCCCAAGCGTCTTGGGAAGTTCCACGCACTTTTTGTAGAGATACGACTCCCGCGACCCCGCCCAGCAACTCATCAACCATCCACTGCGGCAAACTCCCCCAGCTTCCCCAAAATCAGGTCCGCAAGCCCCCGCTCCAAGCCCCGGCTCTCTTCGCTGAAGAGTATCACCACGTCCCCACCAAGGGGCTCCGCCCCCGGGAATAGTATCGGCGCCGGTGCAAAATACCCGCGCCCTTCGCGACCCTCATCCACCCGCTGATGAAGACAAACCTGGCCTCCCAACCAGGTCACCGCCCGCTCACGCCCTCCCAGCCGATAACACAACCGGAAGCCCAGAATTCCTTGATCTTCCCCATACCAAACGAAAAGGTCCAACCGCTCGCTTTGAAACCATCGACGAGGCGGTTCCCCAGGAATCTGACGTACACCGGTGATCTCACGCAGCATTTTTTCCCCTCCACTTTCCGGTCGACGAATGAGATGGTCACCCTATTCCAAAGGAGTCCTTGCAATATCCGCTTCTTCACTTCCGTTAACTCCCTCTCATCATGAAATTCCAGACCACCTTACTTTTCCTCTCTTTGCTACTATCGCCGGCCCTTCTCTGCGCCCAGAAGGAAAATCAACCGAGCAAGAAAAAGTCCCCACCACCCTTCTCCTGGACCAACCCACTCACCGAGAAACAGATCCAATATAAAAAACTCCCCGCCTCCCTCAAACACGCCACCTTCAAATCCCCCTCGATGGACCTCGACGTCGGATACTTCATTTATCTCCCCCCAGAATACAACACCAAGAAAAACAAACGATTCCCCGTAGTCTATCACCTCCACGGCGGTCGCCCCGGCTCGGAAGCCAAGTCGGTTCAGCTCTCCAAGTTCGTCGACAAAGCGATCGCCAACGAAGAAATCCAGCCCACGATCTACGTTTTCCCCAACGGCGGCCCCGTGTCCTGGTATAACTACCCTGAAAAGGAAAACGGCCTCGGTGAAGACGTTTTCGTCAATGAGCTCATCCCTCACATCGACGAAACCTATCGCACCTGGGGCACCCCGGAAGGAAGGGGCATCGAAGGCTTCTCACAAGGCGGTCGCGGCACCACCCGTATCATGTTCAAACACCCCGAACTCTTCGCCTCCGCTGCCCCCGGTGGCTCCGGATATGAACCCGAGAAGAGGATCCAGGAAAACGACGGCTGGGAATCCAACTCCATCCGCTTTCTCCCCGTCGGTTACAACACCTGGGACCTCGCCGAAGTATTCTCCGAGCGAACAAACAAACCCGCCCTCCCCATCCTTCTCTGGGTCGGCACGAAAGGCTTCAACTACGAATACAACCTGAAGTTCTCTGAATACCTCGATGAACTCGGGGTCCCCCACGAGATCATCACGGTCGAAGGGATCGATCACTCCGCCTCCCGCATTTACGAAAAACAAGGCCTCGATCTCATGTCCTTCCACGACAAAAACTTCAAAGCCAACGCTAAGACGGCAAAGTAAGCTACCTTGTCCAAACAAATGAAACCCACCCTCTTCACGCGAACCCTGTCCCTCGCCCTGATCCCTGCCCTCGCCTCCGCGGCGGAAATTCAGTCGTCAGCCGGGACGCCCAGCCGACCCAATATTCTTTATTTCTACGTCGATGACATGGGCTGGGGCTCCATCGGTCCCAATGCCCAAGCCGAACGCAAAGCCAACAACCTTCCCTCCGTCCAAACCCCAAACCTCGACCAACTCGCCGCCGACGGCATCAACTTCGCACGCGGATACGGTTGCCACGTTTGCTCCCCCGCCCGCTCTTCCCAACAATCCGGTTTCCACCAAGGCCACACCTTCGCCGATCGCAACGATCCCGACAACGCCAAGAAAGCGATGCGCGCCGATGAAATCCTGATGGGAGACGCGCTCGCCGACGCCGGGTATGTCACCGGTTACTGGGGAAAATGGGGGTACGGAGGCTCGAAGAATATGGAAGAACCCACCCTCGACAACCTTCAGACGCTTCCCACCTCCCACGGATACCAACACGTCCTCGCCGAACTCCACCATGTCCGCGCCCACACATTCTTCCAACCCACCCTCTGGCACGCGCCCGCTCCCAAAAACACCACCGGCGGACTCCACCTGATCCCCAACTCGATGGCGCCCTATCAAAACAACGAAGCCTACCCGAACACCCCCGCTCTCCAAAATCACGCCGAGTACCCGGAGACCGCCTACTGCGACGACGTCTACGCCTTCCACGCTCTCGATTTCGTCCGGACGAATGGCCAAAACTACAACAAAACCGGACAACCTTTCTTCGGCCTCCTCGCCGTCCAGATCCCGCACGCCCCCTTCGACGAAATCCAAGCCCTGCCCGATTGGGAAAAGGCTTACGCCGACGATCCACACTTCTCATCGCTCTCCGACCAAACCCGCCAGTGGGCCGCCATGGTCACGCGCATCGACGCTCACTTCGGCAATATCCTCGCCGCCCTCGAAGACCCCAATAACGACGGCGACACCTCCGATTCCGTCGCCGACAATACCCTCATCCTTTTTCAATCGGATAACGGAGGTCCCGGCGGCAAAAATAACGTCGAATACGATGCCAATGGCGGCCTCAGCGGTAACAAAGGTAAAATCCAGGAAGGCGGCATTCGCGTCCCTCTCGTGATGCGCTGGCCCGCGATGATCCACGATAACTCCCTCCTCAAAGCCGGCACCACCACATCCATGGTCGTCGATGTCACCGACCTCCTCCCCACCTTCTGCGAACTCGCCGGCACGACGATCCCTCTCGGGCTCGACGGCGTGTCCATTGCGCCCACGCTCACCGGCACCGGCACCCAACGCCCCCGCGCCTTCATCATCCACGAAGCCGGTAACGGCCAATCCATCATCCGCAACAATATGAAACTCGTCCGCACAACGGATAAAAAAGGGAAAAACCCATCCTACGCCCTCTACGACCTCGATGAAGATCACGCGGAAAAAAACAACATCGCCGATCAACACCCCGCACTCGTTGAAGAACTCACCACCCTCCTCCTCGACGAACGCGTCGCTGAAGAAAAGGGCTTCTGCAATACCTACCACCACTGGACCGGCAATAATAACGCGAGAACTTCCGATGCTGACAACTGGTCGGACTACGAATACGCCAACGCCGGCATCACATACATCACCGATACCGGTGCCCCGCAACTCTCCTGGACGGCTCTTATCGAGAACCCCGGCAAAAAAACCAAAACCGCACGCGCCGACAAAGACTTGGAGTTCCTCGGACTCGAAATACGCGGCCCACAGGAACTGGCTCTCGACAAGGACGTTACCCTCACCGCCCGAAACGAACTCCGTCTCTCCCCCGGCGCCATCCTCACCCTCGACGGAAACACGGTCTCCACCATGCGCTGGATTGACGTCGCAGCAGACGCCACCCTCCGCGGCACCGGCACCATCAAAGGCGAAATCTACAACGAAGGCACAGTCGATGTGACGCTGACCAAGCCGGAACAACCTGCTTTCCGGTTCTCGGGACCCGCTCACCTCGGCGGCTCTCTCGCCGTCACCCTCATCGGTAATCGCAATCCAATCGTCGGCGAAACGTTTATCGTCCTCACCGCCCAAGCTATTCGCGGCAGATTCGCCAATCCAAATAGCGAAGTCTTTGCCCCAGACGGGACACTCTTCAGCATCGAATACGCAGGAAGTTCCGTCATGCTAACGGTAAAATCACTGCCAAAGGCCCTCGCAGCCGTCCAGCGGGCAGGCAATTGATGGGCCTTTAACAAAAAAAACGCCCGCACTACTGAGCGTTCCTGATCTCTACAGTCGTGCGACAGCATTGGTCTTCTCGATTTCGCTTTGAAGCGGGAGCGGTTTGCCATCTAATGAAGGCAAACCCTAGAAACAAAACCATGAAGAAACTGATCCTCGTTACCACCGTCGTCACGTTCGCAACCGCAGTCTACTGGCTCGGCCATCGCAACGGTCGCTCCGGCACCCCCACCCCTTCCCTGATCGCCTCCGCGATCGCCCAGGACACCCCCGCCGGTGAATCGATGGAAAAAACAGTTTCCCCCGTTAAAGCGCGCCCGCGCGATACATACTACCCAAATACCGAGGACCTCGGTCCCGACGAAATGCGCGTCATCGCCTGCGGCACCGGAATGCCCACCACCCGCGCCGCCCAGGCCGCCGCCTGCTTTCTCGTCGAACTCGGCAATGGCGACAAATTCCTCTTCGACTGCGGAAGCGGCGCCGCCGAACGCATTTCCTCACTCCAGATTCCCTACAACTACCTCGACAAGGTATTCATCGGCCACCTCCACACCGACCACTTCGGCTCCCTCCACGATCTCTTCATCGGCGGCGCCCTTATGGGACGCAACGTCCCCCTCCGCGTTTGGGGCCCCAGCGGTGCGTCACCCGAACTCGGCACGGCCTACGCTCTCGATCACATGCAGAAAATGCTCACCTGAGATCTCGCCGGCCGCGCCGGTAACGTCGACTTCCGAGGATACGAAATGGAAGTCAATGAATTCGACTTCAAAGGCGAGCATGAAGTGATTTACGACGAGAACGGCGTCGTCATACGCTCCTTCCCTGCTATCCACTCCATCGATGGATCCGTAAGCTTTAGCCTAGAATGGAATGACCTGAAATTCGTCTTCAGTTCCGACTCCTACCCTAACAAGTGGTTCGTAGAATACGCTAAGGACTCAGACCTCTGCATCCACGAGTGTTTCATAGCCGTGCCCGACCTTGTGAATAAAATGCGATTCACCCCGGAATCCGCACTCCAGGTCGGAACTCAGGTCCATACTGCCCCTGAGGCTTTCGGAAAGATCATGAGCGCCGTCCAGCCCCGCATGGCCGTTGCCTACCACTTCTTCAACGACTGGGACACCAGCGCGGCAGTCCACGATGGCATCCGTAAAACATACGACGGTCCGCTTTCCCTGGCTGAAGACTTTATGGTCTGGAATATCACCAAGGACGCTATCACGACGCGCATTGCCGTCACCGAGGAAGCCACGTGGCCCCCCCACTTGCCGCCCCGGCTATTCCGCCAAGCCCCGACGACATCGCGAATTTCAAAGAAGAACGTGGGCTCGATGAGGTCGGCTTCAGCGAGTTCACGAAAGGAGGGGTCTGGGATGCGGATGACGTCCTCGAACCGATCTACAAAGAAGCCAGCGAAGTCATGGGACGGCAATTTCCCTATCCGAAGAAAAAATAATGCCCCGCGGCACGCTCACTCATACTGCCACTTCATCACCCAGGGGTCCTTCAGCTCCGCCTGGCGCTTTTTCAAGCGCTCCTGGTATTCCTTCAACACATCCGCATACTCCGGATTGTCCGCCAGGTTCGTCGATTCATGAGGATCCTTGTCGATCGCATACAGCTCAAACGCTGGCCGGTTCACATACTCGTCCACCGTCTTCAGTCCATACGGCGCATCTTTTCCCTTCGCCCACTGCGCTTGCCACGTCGACGCCGCCCACAAATCCGATGCAAACGGATACGGCTGACCATGCGCAATGTTCCAAATCAACTTGTACTCCCGATCCCGAATCACCCGCATCGGATAATACATCTGAATCTCATGAAACGTGTGCGACGCCAGGATCTCATCCCATCCCTTCGGATTCGTTTTCCCTAAGATCGGCATCCAGGATCGGCCATGATACGCCTGAAACCCGCCCTTCGGCCCGCGATTCGCCGGTATGAAATCGTTCCCCTTCCAATACTCCTTCGCATCCATCCACTTCTTGGGTCGGCCCTTCTTCACATCCAATCCACCCGCAAAATCCAGTAGCGACGGCGTAATATCCACATGACTGATCAACGCCTCGGAAACAACACCCCGCTTCTCCTGATAAGGATCCCTCACCACGAACGGCACCCGCAAGCCCCCCTCAAAAACCGTTGTCTTCCCCCCCGGAAAAGCCATCCCGTGATCCGCCGTGAACACAAACAAGGTCTTGTCATACAAGCCCGCCTCCTTCAAATGCTCCACTAGTCGTCCCACCCCCTGATCAATCCGCGACACGCTTTGGTAATAATGCGCCAACTCAGAGCGGCTCTCCGGCGTGTCCGGCAAAAAAGCAGGGACCAACACTTCGTCAGGATCATAAAACACTTCCTCCACCCCGTCGTGCGCACCACGCTTCGGTTTGTTTCCAAACAAATCCGGTTTCAATTCCCCGACAAAAGTCTCATCCTGCCCTCCACCTCGGTGCGGATCTGACGTCGCAAAATATATGAAAAACGGACGCTCATCCTCCGCATCAATCACCTTCTTCACCCCATCCGCCATGGCCACCGCATTTCGGGTATTACCCGGAATCACGGTCTCAAATTCATAAACCTTCTCGGGAGCCACGTGATACTTGCCGGTTCGCACCGTCCGGTATCCCTCATTGCGCAACACTTGAGGCAGCGCCAGTGACACCACGTCTGGATACGAAGCAAACTTGTGATAGCTGTGCTGATGACCATACTGCCCGTTCGCATGGTTGTGCAATCCTGATAACACAACACTCCGACTCGCACTGCAGCTCGCCGTCGTGGCAAACGCATTCAAAAAAACCGTCCCATCAGCCGCCACTTCATCAATATGAGGCGTCACCGCCACCGGATCGCCATAGCACCCCAAGGTCGGACTCTCATCATCTGTAATAAACAAAATGATGTTCTTCTCCGCCCCGGACACCCAGGACGCCGCCCAAATCATTCCTACCGTAAAAAGAATCGCGAATCTCATGTCTCTCATCTGTGAACTATTGATAGCGGCCTCATCGAAGCGCTCCAAGACCTACACTAAACGCGTTCCCCAGCCAAATCTTCCACCCCCATTGTGCCGCCACTTGTCGATTCAACACAAAAACAATCCCAAGACGGGCTAGAATTTCCCGCCCGCTCATCTCATATTGGAACGCATGACCCCCCTGCGCTCCATTCTCGCCGCATCGACCGTGCTCATCGCGTTCGCCCCAACCGAAAAATCTGCCGCGGCACAGCCGCATCCGGATGAAACGGCACGTTTCCCGAATATGATCCTCGTCTTCATCGACGATATGGGCTGGGGCGATTTCTCCTGCTTCGGCAATACCGAAGTCAAAACCACCAACATCGACCGCCTCGCCGCCGAAGGCATCCGCTTCAACCGCTTCTACGTCAATTCCCCCATCTGCTCACCTTCCCGCGTCGCCATCTCCACCGGCCAATACCCCACCCGCTGGGGCGTGACATCCTACCTCGCCTCCCGCCAACTCAACAACGAACGCGGCATGACGCAATGGCTCGATCCCGAAGCCCCCATGCTCGCTCGCTTCCTCAAAAACGCCGGTTACGCCACCGGACACTTCGGAAAATGGCACATGGGCGGCCAACGTGACGTCGGCGACGCCCCCTACATTTCGGAATACGGCTTCGACGAATCCCTCACCAATTTCGAAGGCCTCGGACCCCGCATCCTCGCCTGGTGCTACTCGCCCAATAACGATCCGCCGCCCAAAAAACACTTCGGCCCCGCCGAAAACCTCCCCGGCCCCACCACTTGGGTCGATCGCTCCGAAGTCACCCAATCCTTCGTCGACGCCGCCATCCCTTTCATCGACAAAGCCGCCGAAAACGGCACGCCCTTCTACATCAACCTCTGGCCCGACGACGTCCACACCCCCTGCTACCCCCCCCTCCACCGCTGGGGCGATGGCTCGGATCGCACAAAATACCTCGCCGTCCTGAAAACGATGGACGAACAACTCGGCCTGCTCTTCGACCGCATCCGCGACGACGAAAAACTCCGCAACAACACGATCATCCTCATCTGCTCCGACAACGGCCCCGCCCAAAACTTCGGTTCCGCCGGCCCCCATCGCGGATACAAAACCCACCTCTACGAAGGCGGCGTCCGCTCCCCCCTCATCGTCTGGGCCCCCGGTATCATCGATTCCACCGACGCCGGAACCGTAAACGAAACCTCCGTCTTCTCCGCCATCGACCTCGTCCCCTCCCTCCTCGATATCGCTGGCGTCCCTCGTCCCGAAACCATCGACTTCGACGGAGAAGTCCTCTCCCATACCATCATCGGAAAAGGAGACGCCTCCCGCAAAGCTCCGCTCTTCTTCCGCCGTCCCCCCGATCGCGATGCCTTCTACGGCGTCGATGACCTCCCCGACCTCGCCGTCATCGATGGCAATTGGAAGGTCCTCTGCGAATTCGACGGCTCCAACCCCGAACTCTACGATCTCGACAATGACCCCGCCGAAACCAACAACCTCGCCGACAAAAATCCCGAACTCGTCCAACGCCTCACCAACGACCTCCTCGCTTGGCAAAAGTCCATGCCCCAAGACAACGGCGCCACTTTCAAACTCGACAAAAAGAAAAGGAAGTAGCGACCCGTTCTCTTCAGGACACGATGAAATTTGTTCTTCCACTATTCTTTTTCCTGATCGCCTCCGCGTCAGCGGCGCCGAAGGCGCATCTGGGTGAAGCGTCACGCTTCAGTGTCCTCCTGATCGCCATCGACGACATGAATGATTGGGTAACTTCGTTAGGGGGTCATCCCAACGCGCACACCCCAAACATCGATCGCCTCGCCAAACGCGGCACGCTCTTCACGAACGCCCACTGCCAGGCCCCCATCTGCAATCCCTCGCGCACCTCCATCATGTACGGCCTGCGCCCCTCCACCTCCGGCATCTACGCCAATTCCCCCACACCCTGGAAAACCCCTTCCCTCGCCGCATACACCACCATGCCGAGATGGTTCGCCCAACACGGCTACCACACCGCGACCACCGGAAAAATCTACCACGGCTCCGGCCTTCCCGAGAACGACTTCGACCTCGTCGGCCCCAGACCCGGCCAACGAAACAAGGATCTCGACCAACGCCTCGTCCCCACCACGCCCGGCGGCGCCTCCGGACTCTGGGACTTCGGCGCCCAGAACTATGAAGAAGCCCTCTACACCGACTACGAATGCGCCACCTGGGCCATCGATTTCCTAACTGCCTCCCCAACCAACAACCAATCACAAATAACCAACAACTCGGCCAAGAAGAACAACGGCAACGAAACACCTACGGCCCCCTTCTTCTTGGCCGTCGGCTTCTACCGCCCCCATGTCCCCTTCTACGCACCCACACGCGTCCTCGAACAATACCCTCTCGAACAAATCACTCTCCCCAAAGTCAAACAAAACGACCGCAACGACCTCCCCGAAGCCGCCACCGAAGTCACCCACAACGGCGCTCCCCCCCCGCACTCCTGGTTCGTCGAAAATAAGATGTGGAAACCCGCCGTCCAGGCCTACCTCGCTTGCATCCAGTGGACCGATGAACAAGTCGGCCGCGTCCTCGACGCCCTCGACGCCTCACCCCACGCCGATAACACGATCGTGGTCCTTTACTCAGACCACGGTTTCCACCTCGGCGAAAAACTGCGCTGGACCAAGTTCTCTCTCTGGGAACGTTCCACCCGCGTCCCCTTCATCATTGCCGCCCCTGGTTACCCCGAAGACCAACGCTGCGCCGAAGCCACCGAACTCCTCTCCATTTACCCCACCCTCATCGAGCTCTGCGGTCTCCCCGCCAACCCCGATGTCGAAGGCCACTCCCTCGTCCCCCTCCTCAAGAACGCGAACGCCGATTGGCCCCACCACGCCCTCACCACCCACGGCCAGAACAATCACGCCCTCCGCTCCGATCGCTATCGTTACATTCAATATCACGACGGCTCCCAAGAGCTCTACGACATGCAAAAAGACCCCGACGAATGGACCAACCTCGTCGCCAAAGAAACGTCTCCAAAACACGCTGCCATCATCGACGATTTTAAACGCGCCCTCCCCGAAAGCAACGCCGCCGCCGCCAAAGCCACTCCTGCCCCAGGCAAACCCGGGAAAAAGAAGCAGAAATAAGGGGAAAAACTTCCCTTTTCCCGCCGTTTCTTAATGCCTGGTGCGGCACTTCTCTGCCGCCCGATATGGCCTACCTTGTCAAACCCATGAAAACAATCCTCCACCTCCTTTGCGCTTCCTTCCTCCTCGCCCTCTCGGCCACCGCCGCCGATCAACCCAATATCATCCTCGTCATCACCGACGACCAAGGCTACGGCGACCTCGGCTGCCACGGCAATCCCATCCTCAAGACGCCGCACCTCGACGAGTTCTATACCGACTGCGTCCGCCTCACCGATTACCACGTCAGCCCCACCTGTGCCCCCACCCGCGGCGCCCTCATGTGCGGACAACCCACCAACAAAGCCGGCCCATGGCACACGATCAACGGCCGCAACTACCTCCGTAAAGAAAAGGTCACCCTCCCCGAAACACTCGCCGCCAATGGATACGCCACCGGTCACTTCGGAAAATGGCACCTCGGTGATAACTACCCCTATCGCCCCCACGACCGCGGCTTCCAACACGCGCTCTACCACGGCGGCGGCGGCGTCGGCCAAACCCCCGATTACTTCGGCAACGATTACGACGACGATACCTACTTCATCAACGGCGAGCCCGTGAAATATGAAGGCTACTGCACCGACATCTGGTTCAGTGAAGCCCTCAACTGGATCGAAGAAAACAAAGACAAACCCTTCTTCGCATACATCACCACCAACGCCCCCCATGGTCCCTTCATCGTCGATCCCAAATACAGCGATCCCTACGAGGGTATAGAAGTGCCCACCGCCGCGAACGCCGACAAGACTTCCGGCAAAGGAAAGAAAGGGCGCGGAAATCAAAAAAGCGGAAAGGTGAACGCCGCCTTCTTCGGCATGATCACGAACATCGACGAAAACTTCGGCATCATGGACGAAAAACTTGAGGAATGGGGTCTCAAAGACAACACGATCGTCATCTTCACCACCGATAACGGAAGCTCCGCCGGGTCCCACGTCCACAACGCCGGCATGAGCGGCAAGAAAGGCAGCAATCTGGAAGGGGGCCACCGCGTGCCCTTCCTCATCCGCTGGCCCGCCGGCGGCATCGAAGGCGGCACAGACATCGACGCCCTCACCGCGCACATCGATGTCATGCCCACCCTCCTCGACTTCTGCTCGGTGCCCGCGCCGGAAAACCACAAAATCGACGGCGTCACCTTGCGGCCCCTGTTCGAAGGCGGCACGATCGCCCCACGCATCATCGCCACCGATTCCCAACGCATCTACACCCCGGAGAAATGGAAATCCACGTCCGTCATGATGGACAAATGGCGCCTCGTCTCCGGCGGAAAACTCTACAACATTGCCGAAGACCCCGCCCAACTAAACGACGTCGCCGCCGAACACCCCGAGATCGTCAAACAACTCAGCGACGGTTACGACGCCTGGTGGGCCGACATGGAGCCGAGCTTCGAAGAACCCACCCACGTCATCGTCGGCACGGTCCACGAGAACCCCGCCGTCCTCACGAGTCACGACTGGCGCGGCGAAGTAAAATCCCTCCCCTGGAATCAAAATCACATCGAAGCCGGGAACAAAACGAATGGCTATTGGGAAGCCGACTTCGCTGAGGACGGTGAATACGAAATCTCTCTCAGCCGCTGGCCCCTCGAAGCCGATAAACCCATCCGCGATGGCTCGCACGCCGCCGCCACGGAAATGAAATTCGTCATAGACGGAGAAGAGTTCACCGCCCCCATCGGCAAAGACGACAAACGCATCACCTTCAAAACCAATCTCAACGCCGGCCAGAAAAAACTCCAAGGCTGGATCATCGCCGACGGCGAAGAAATCTCCGGCCCTTATTACTGCTACATCAACAAGTTGTAATGATTCCAACACTTGATCCTGTAGACGTATCACGGGCAGCTGATCTGATAACAGCGCTCCAGGCGTGAGCCCGTCGTTTGGAAACAATGGCCGGTGATTCCTTCCAGCTCATCCGAACGCTCTATTTCCTTCATGCCAACACACTGAAGACGCTTCCCGCGTCACCGATCAGCATTCTCCTTGCCATGTTCGCCCTTCTTGGGATCACTCAGGCCAAGGAAGAGAGCCCCGCCGTAATAGGCACAAAGAAGCCTAACATCATACTAATCATGGCGGACGATCTCGGCTACGGCGATCTGAGCTGCTACAACCCCGATTCACGCATTCCGACGCCGCACATCGACAACCTCGCGCATCACGGCATGCGATTCACAGATACCCACTCGGCCGACTCTGTATGCACGCCGTCCCGCTATGGATTGTTGACCGGACGCTACTGCTGGCGAACACCGCTCAAGAAGAGCGTCCTCTTCAATTACGAGCCTCCGCTCATCGAAAAAGACCAGCTCACATTGGCCTCTTTGCTCAAAGAAAACGGATACCGGACGGCACTCGCTGGAAAATGGCATCTCGGGCTCGGTTTCACTGCGAAGCCAGGCAAGTCTGTAGATTTCGATGCCCCCCTGCCTTGGGCCCCCGGACCCCTGCCGGATCAAATCGTCAGTGAAAGCATCGATTTCTCCGTCCCGGTCTTTGGAGGACCGGAGGAACTGGGCTTCGATGAAGCATTCTATACCGCCGGTTGTTCAACCGATCAGGAGCCATATTGCTTCATCCAGAATGGACGCTTTCTGAACATGGATGGAGCCACCTACCGAAAACCGGCGGGAAGTTGGCGCAGCGGGATGACTGCCCCCGATTGGGACAATAAGACCGTAGACCTTGCCTTTACCGAATGGGCTCTCCAATTCATGGAACAGGCACACAAACGAGATGCCGAGCAGCCATTTTTTGTCTTTCTCGCGCCTTCATCTCCTCATTCGCCGCACGTCACCGCCCACTTCGCCCTCGGCAAATCCGAAGCCGGTGTGCGGGGCGATATGGTATGGCTCGTGGATTGGGCTGTCGGCCAAGTGGCAGCAAAACTGGACGCGCTTGGATTGAAGAACGAGACTCTACTCATCGTGACCAGCGATAATGGTCCTCTCCCCGGTTCACTGAAGCCCGGCGCTCCGGAAGGAACCGCGCAGATCACGAACGGCCATCGATCCGCTGGAGAGCTTCGCGGCCAAAAAGGGCGCGTGTGGGAAGGCGGACACCGGGTCCCGTTCATCGCATGTTGGCCAGAGCAAATTCCAGCAGGAACAGTAAACGGAGAATCGCTTTGCCTCACTGATATGCTCACGACCGTGGCGAATCTGATCGGAGCCGAGGTTCCCGAGGGCATTGGAGAAGACAGCTTTAACCGACTGCCCGCCTTGCTCGGAGAACCAATGAAACCACGCCCCGCCATCGTCCACCACTCCAGCACCGCCTTCGCCTTGCGAAAAGGCAAGTGGAAAATCATTTTCGGTCAGGGAGAAAAACGAGTGAAGCCGGCTGACGGAAAAGGGTATCTCTTCGATGTCGAGAACGATCCTGGCGAAACAACAGACCTTTGGCAGCAATACCCTGAGATCGTCCGGACCTTGACGAAGGAATTTCAATCCATTCACGACCACGCAATCTACCCCAGTCCATGAAGCATTACCCCCTTTTGATATTCGCCGCACTCTTCGCGGGAAACACCCTGATCGCTCAGGCGGCGAAGCCGCAGTCGGGTCAAGCGTCACGCTTGCCGAACATCGTGCTGCTCTACATCGATGACTGGGCCTGGAACGGCACACCCATCCCCATGGATGACTCCATGGACAATTCCTTCATGCCGCTTCTGCAGATGCCAAATCTGGAAAAGCTGGCGAAAGAGGGAATGAAGTTCACCAACGCATACGGCTCACCGCAATGCGCGCCCGCGCGCGTCAGCGTGCAAACCGGCCAGTCCAGTGCCCGCAGCGGATTCACCCTAGTCCTGGGAAAGGTAGACGATGACTACTACGACACCCGCAAGCGATATGCGAACCTCCCGGTCGTTCCCAACGTGTCCGATCCCTCCCTCGATGCGAATGCCACGACCATTCCCGAAGCCCTCAAGCCTCTCGGTTACGTCAGCGCTCACATCGGCAAGTGGCACATGTACAGCGACCCGGGAGCCGAAGGCTACGTCGTTCACGACGGCGACACCGACAACAACCCGGGCACCCCGAAGGATCCCGGAGTCTCCGCCACCGATCCCAAGTTGATGTTCAGCATCACGGAAAAGGCGATCGACTTCGTCGAAGATCAGGCCAAAGCCGGCAATCCCTTCTTTTGCCAGATCTCGCACTATGCCATGCATTCAGGAGCCCAATCCCTGGAACAGACCCGACAAAAATACCGAAAGCTTCCCGAACTGCAGGCCTATTACAAAACGCTGGGGAAGAGGGCCGACAAACTGACGGCCAAAAGCGATCCCGCGACGTGGTTGGGAATGGCGGAGGATCTCGACGGCCGCATCGGGGCCGTGCTCGACAAGCTGGATGCCCTGGGAATCGCGGATAACACCTACGTAATCGTGGTTTCTCCGATGGCCAAACTTTTATCCTATTGATCTCATAAGTTTTTGGGCATCCTTTACGACTTTCTAGGGGGAGAATAACGATTATAAATCGGCAC